>RFSY01000100.1 GCA_009923805.1 Actinomycetota bacterium | reverse complement strand
TTCTTCTGGATCTTGATGACTAGGTTAGTCAATGAAGTGATCTGAGCCTTGAGGCTTGCGATCAACTTAGATACTGAAGCAGACAACGCTGCTACTGCATCTGATGCATCTTGAGCAGCCATAGTTGCTGCATCTGCTGCATCTGCTGCAGCGAGTGCTGCGTCAGTTGCTGCATTTGCTGCATCTGTAGCTTCGTTAGCTGCATCTGTAGCTGCGTCGACACCTGGGTTAGTTACAACTGTTGAAGTAGTAACTGTTGTTCCACCGATTGTCTTGCTGATTGCACCAACTGCTGAAGTTGATGAACCTGCGAGTGTCCAAGTTCCTCCGATTGTTCCTGCGACTGAAGGAACATAGAGTGACTTGGTTGCTACACCTGAAACAGTTGTAATTGTTTCACCAGCGTTGAATGGTGTTACTGATGATGTATACGCAGGAACAGTTGTTGTGTTCCAGAGGATTCCACCCCATTGGCCGCTTGTAGCGCCATCAGCATAAGCACCTTCGTATGTGGTGTCTGCAACTGGGTAACCGTTCTTCTCCTTAGCAGTCAATGTGTAAGTGATCTTGTCACCGACATTAGCTGTTGCAGGAGCTGTGATTGTTACAGAAGTTGCAACGATATCTGAGTAAGTTGTTGAAGCAGTTGTTGAGACAGCTGTTTCATCGGCATCTGTACCTGTTGCTGTAATCTTGTATTCCGCTACACCAAATACTGAGCTTGAAGCGCCAGTTGCTGTGCAGTAGTAAACGAGATCTGTTGAGTTCCAAGAGCAGGATAGGGCTGCAGTTGCAATTGCCTTACCAGCTGTTGTTGTGTCTGTGCGTGAACCTGTTACTGCAACTGAAGTTCCAGTAATAGCGTTTCCTGCAGAGTCCTTCACTGTTACTGCGAACACTTTTGGTGTTGCCTTACCAGCTGCGATGTATGCCTTCTTAACAACAGCTGCTACTGACGCAGGCTTTGTGTCTGAGAAAGTAACAGTCTTTGAAGCAAGAACAATACCTGTGACTGTACCAACAACTGTAATTGTTGATGCGCCAGCTGTACCGTCAGAGTAGACACCAACATATGTTGACTGTCCAACTGTTGGAGCCGCAATTGAAATCACACGAGTCGTTGAACGAGCAAGTGTGCTTGTTGTTGAATCGTTGTTCGCGCCGACAACAAAGCCAGGTCCTGTTACATAAGCCTGCATAGCTTCAGTTGCTGAAGATGTTGCATTCTTCTGTGTGACCTTGATTGTTGCAGCGATTGTAGAAGCTATATCCTTTGAGGCTGTAACTGTGCTGTCTCCGTCAGTTGTTTTGGTGTAAGCACCGCTTGCGATGTAAGCAGTTGAGCTTGCATCCGGAGCCTTTGAATCAGCAGTTACTGTAATTGTCCAAGTAAATGGAGCCTTTGAGGAAGTTTCTATAGTTCCATGATTTGAGGAGTAGATAGTTACTTCATAAGTACCTGCAGTCGAAGGCGCAACAAAGTTTGCCTGTAGAACTGCACGGACAGCTGATCCTGCGGTTGCAGTCACTGAATCGATGCTAATTGATCCCGCTGAATAAGCATTCGATCCAAGTGTTGCGTAAGCAGAATCTGCAATACGTGTAGTAGTTGAATCTGTTGTCGCGTTGAAGTTAACAGTTCCTGATGTTCCCTTTGTGCGAACACCGTGAATTGTAACTGTGTCACCGGCAGCGCCGATGATTCCCGCTACTGTAAGTGAAATAGTTGCAGTTTCACCAGCCTTAATTGCAGATGTTGTAGCCGATGGAGTTACCTGAACTGAAACCAAAGTTGCGCTTGATGGCGCTACTGAGATTAGACCAAGACCCAAAGCTGCAACAGCAACAAGCGCTACGCGCTTAAATGTTGTCTTTGTAGACATGTTTTTCCTTTCGATAGTCGATCCGCGGACGATCCGCAGGTCGGCTTGGGCTTCCAATGCCCTCTCATAAGTAATGAGAGTGTCTTCCTCTCGATTCATCGCACGTGCTGATGAATCAAATTCTCCACCGTGTATCCGGACGCGGTGAAGAAACTTATTTGTTAGCTGACGTAACACGTGATCAGCCCTTTGCCTTAGTTCCAGAGTCAGGAATTAAAATTGCCTGAGCCAAAATTTGGGTCTTGCTCGCGTTGAGCAAGAGACGAGTTGTCATCGTCTTAGGTGCGCCAACAAGATCATAACCACGGTCTCCGACCGGGATTGCAAACTCTGAAGTTGGGGTTGAGAGTAGGGAAATTGTAACGGTCATAAGGTACTGGCCATTGGATATACGCTCAAAATCGACGCTCGTGGCGTCAGCCTCAGCTACCGCCCAATTGCCCTTGATTCCGAAGGAAACGTAACCGACCTCATACTTTGTGCCGTTGCCATCGACTGTGATGCTCTGATCGATCATCACATTTGGTCCACCCACAGAAGTGATGGCTTGGGTGGCCAAAATCGTGCCTTGCTCGGTTGCAATCGGAATATTGCGGTTTACGCGGATCTTTCCGATTGGACCATTCTCACCAGCGATGGTGAAACCTGTTGGGACGCCTTCTGCGTCAAGACCCGGCCATGTTGCCTTGCCTGTCTTTACATAAACGCCAGAGACCATTGTTGATGACTTCTTGGCGGGCATCGAGATAGATGGGGCAGGAGTTGCTGCATCTGTATTAGAAGGTGCAACTACTGTTCCATTTGAATCTTGTGTTGTGGCTGTTGGAAGTACACCTTCGCGGCCTGTAAGTGAGTTAAAACCAAGGAAAGCAGTGATTACCAAGAGAAGCGAAAGTGCGACCTTAGATGACTTCGCTGCAAGCTCTGCCGCCTTCTTATAGGTAGTCGACAACATATCGAGAGCGGTGAGACCACGCTCTTGATCGATAACAAGTTCAGAGAGAACGCGACGAAGTGATGTGCGAGCGCGAGAAACAGTGTGGCGCACTGCAGATTCCTTGATACCAAGTTCTGCAGCAATCTCTGAAGTTGAACGACCTTCCATCTCCCACATAACGAGCGCTGCGCGCTCTGCTGGTGAGAGAAGAGCAAGTGCTTGGCGAATAATCGCTGCATCTTCAGCTTGTGTGAGAACTTCTGAGTGATCGCCATTTACCTGCCATGTAGCTTCAACTTCAGCCTGGGCATCGTCTAGAACAACAAGGTTCGGACGACGACCTTCCATACGGAAATAGTCGATGCAGAGGTTTTCAATGGTGCGGTGTAGATATGAGAGAGCGTGCTCTTGGGATTCAAGCTCAGGGGCAGCGAGCATGAACTTAATAAGAGAGTCTTGAGTGATTTCCTCAGCCTTAGCT
>RFSY01000099.1 GCA_009923805.1 Actinomycetota bacterium | reverse complement strand
CCGTTACTGGGTCTTTTGTTCCGGCAACAAGTGGTGCACCAGCTCTGGAGGCAATTCGTCGTGCTGAAACTTTATCTCCGAGTGCGCTAATTGCTGCAGGGGGAGGTCCAATCCAAATTAGGCCAGCATCAATTACTGCTTGAGCAAAATCAGCATTTTCTGAGAGAAATCCATATCCGGGGTGAACAGCATCTGCTTTTGCTTCGCGTGCGAGGGTAATTATCTTTGGAATATTTAAGTAAGTATCTTTCGCAACCGTCCCGTTGAGTGAATATGCAAAGTCTGCACTCGTTACATGCAGCGCATCGCGATCATCTTCAGAGTACATGGCCACACTTTCAAGGCCGTGATCTTTACATGCGCGGATAACACGAAGGGCAATTTCACCTCGGTTTGCTATCAGTACGCGCTTCATGACATCTCCTTAACTTGTGGCCAAGAATATCCAAGTTGCTTCATCGCAGTACGTAGGAAAGGCATCGAGATACCAACAACATTTGTGTAATCGCCCTCAATAACTGGAATAAATGGCGAACCAAAGCCGTCGAGGGTAAAGCCGCCAGCTACGTGTAGTGGTTCCTCTGACGCAACATAGTCTGCGATCTCTTCATCAGACATCTCAGCAAAAGTTACTTTTGTTGTTACGCGATCTGAAATCTCTACTCCACGATCAGTGTCGATGATGCAATGCCCAGTATGGAGTAATCCTGTCCGCCCGCTAATCTTCTTAGCTCTTTCAATTGCAATCTCCGGAGTTCCGGGCTTTCCAAATGAGACTCCATCGACATCAAAAGTTGAATCGCATCCAATGATGATTGCAGGGTAATTAATCATTTCTCTTACAGTGTGCGCTTTTGATATAGCCAGCGCAATGACCATATCTTGCGGCGTCATTGCGTTGAAGAAATCGGTCTCCTCATCAACGTTACTCACGATGATAGTTGGCGTAAGACCAGCATCCTCTAAGAGCGTGCGGCGCGACTTTGACTGGGAGGCAAGAACGATACGTGGCATTATCTAGACTTCCGTGCGCCAAATTTAGATTGATGAGGGAGAGGTTGGCGAAGTTGCGCAACCCCAAAGGCGCTTCTTTTAATGACTGGTTTTAACTCGACTGCTTTATGGTTGGCCAGAACTGCCTGAAGCGCGAGAAGTTCTTCGGGCGTTGGGTTACCCGATGTGACAGAAAATTTCATTCTTAGAGTGGAATATTTCCATGCTTACGAGCCGGCAAAGTATCTCTCTTGGTCTT
The DNA here is from genome assembly GCA_009923805.1 of Actinomycetota bacterium. Lineage (GTDB taxonomy): Bacteria > Actinomycetota > Actinomycetes > Nanopelagicales > Nanopelagicaceae > Planktophila. The sequence continues at coordinate 2,084 of RFSY01000099.1, read as the reverse complement.
TAAAGTGCGGAATGCCTTGGTGATGTACTGGCGGGAATCTTCAGGTTCAATCACACTGTCAATTGTTCCGCGCTCTGCAGCGAGATAAGGATTTGAGAACTTTTCTGTGTATTCAGTAATAAGTTCAGCTCTCTTTGCATTTTGGTCTTTTGCCTCAGCCAAATCTTTTCTGTACAGAATATTTACTGCACCTTGTGCACCCATCACTGCAATTTCTGCAGTTGGCCAGGCAAAGTTAATATCACTACCTAGGTACTTTGATCCCATAACGATAAATGCACCACCATAGGCTTTGCGAGTAATGAGAGTTACAAGTGGCACAGAAGCTTCAGCATATGCGTAGAGCAACTTAGCTCCGCGACGAATGATTCCATTCCATTCTTGTTCTGTTCCAGGCATAAACCCGGGCACATCTACCAGAGTAAGAATTGGAATACTAAATGCATCACAGAAACGTAAGAAACGTGCAGCTTTTTCAGATGAATTGATATCTAGCGTTCCGGCTAGTTGTGACGGCTGGTTGGCAATGACTCCAACTGATTGTCCTTCAATACGTGCAAACCCTACGACAATATTTGGCGCATACAGAGCGTGTACTTCTAGGAATTCGCCTTCATCAACAATGGCATGAATTAAATTCTTCATGTCATAAGGCTGGTTAGGACTATCCGGAATCAATGTATTAAGGGCTGTATCGGTAGAGCTCTTGTCAAGATTTTGTGTTGGTGGCAGAACAGGAGAGCCATCCATATTATTTGAAGGAAGATAAGACAGGAGTGCTTTCACATAATCAATAGCATCAGCTTCAGAATCTGCTAAGTAATGGGCATTTCCTGACTTTGTATTGTGAGTAAGTGCTCCACCGAGTTCTTCCATTCCAACATCTTCACCGGTGACAGTCTTAATAACATCCGGTCCGGTAATAAACATATTCGAAGTTTCATTGACCATCACTGTGAAGTCAGTAAGTGCAGGAGAATAAGCAGAACCACCAGCACATGGGCCGAGAATTAATGAGATTTGCGGAATGACACCTGATGATCGGGTATTAAGGCGGAAAATTTTTCCGTAGCCATTGAGTGATGCGACTCCTTCTTGAATACGCGCTCCACCCGAGTCATTGATTCCAATCAAGGGAATTCCAGATTTCAATGCGAACTCAGCAATTTTTACAATTTTCTCCGCATGTACTTCGCCAAGTGAGCCACCGAAGACGGTGAAGTCTTGCGAGTACAGAGCAATTGGTCTGCCATCGACAGTTGCTGTGCCAATAATTACACCGTCACCATACGGACGGTTCTTATCCATGCCGAAGTTTTGAGCACGGTGACGAGCGAATTCATCAATTTCTGTAAAGGAATCTGGATCAACGAGCATGTCAATACGCTCACGGGCTGTGCCTTTACCTTTTACATGTTGCTTCTCTACCGCTCTGGCTGAACCAACATGGACAGCTTCATCAATTCGCTCACGAAGGTCCTCAATTTTTCCCGCGGTTGTGTGCATATCTGGGCTCATGAACATAAGGTACTAGTCGTGAGTACCGATACGCCAAGACCAGCGCTGGATAGTTCGCAGATTGAAGAAAAAATCTCGCGGTACTGGCGAGTAAGCGTGGTCGAAGTCACCGGATCGACGCAAGATGATTTAGCTCAGTTAATTTCACAATCCAAGGCAAGAACTGGCGAAGTAATCACAACCAATTATCAAAGTGCGGGACGTGGAAGATTAGATCGCAAATTTGATGCACCTGCTTCTTCAGCGTTGATGTTCTCCTTCTATCTTGAACCACATCGCGACAAGAGTGATTGGTCTTTCCTACCGCTACTCACCGGACTAGCTGCTATTTTTACAATGTCTTCTTTGGATCCAGCAGTGAGTACATCTCTCAAGTGGCCAAATGATTTATTGGTTGCAGATGGCAAAGTTGGTGGAATCATCGCTCAGGCAACGCAATCTGGAGTCATCATTGGCGTGGGAATAAATGTCGCAATGAGCGATGCCGAGTTACCAGTTTCGCATGCAACTTCACTTCAGATTAATGGATTCAAAGAACTTAACCGCAATACGATCCTTTCAACATT
>RFSY01000098.1 GCA_009923805.1 Actinomycetota bacterium | reverse complement strand
GCAACACCGCGGTGTTGCAAGAGTGAAGGAGTTGCTGCAGAAACTTTGAGAACTGCTCCATCTGGTGCGAGTGAACCGCGCACAACGACGATGCCAGAACCTGCCTTTTGGAAAGGCGTCGCCATGGGAGTAATGACATCGTCATTCCATGATTTCGCGTTCTCGATATTTTCCGCGACACTCTTTCCAGAAACTGTGATGTGGTCTGTGTGAAGGAGACCTTCGATCTCTTTCATCACTGCAGGCAGACCACCAGCATCAAAGAACTCTTCCATCAAATATTTACCTGATGGCATGAGGTTTACTAAGACTGGAACGTCGCGTGCAAGACGATCGAAGTCATCGAGTTCTAGCTTCACGCCGATTCGGCCGGCGATCGCAAGTAGGTGAACAACAGCGTTTGTAGAGCCACCAATGGCTGCATTAACGCGGATTGCATTTTCAAAAGCTTCTCGTGTGAGAATCTTGGAGAGTTTCTGATCTTCATGAACCATCTGAACGATGCGACGGCCAGCTTCATGTGAAGTTGAATATCTACGAGCATCAACTGCTGGAATTGCAGCGCTACCTGGCAATTGAACGCCCAGTGCTTCTGTTACGCACGCCATTGTTGAGGCGGTTCCCATAGTCATACAACTTCCATTAGAGCGTGCAGAGCAGCTCTCCATGGCAAAGAATTCTTCGATTGTCATCTTGCCGGCGCGAAGTTCTTCGCTGTACTTCCACACTGCAGTACCTGAACCTAAAGTTTTTCCTTGGTAGCGACCATTTAACATTGGTCCGCCTGTAATCATCAACGTTGGTAGATCCACGCTTGCGGCTCCCATAAGTAATCCGGGAGGTGTCTTATCGCAACCAGCAAGTAGGACGACACCATCCAAAGGATTGGCTCGAATGAGTTCTTCAGCTTCCATCGCAAGCAGGTTGCGATACAACATTGTTGTTGGGCGCATGATTGGTTCGCCAAGTGACATCGCTGGAAATTCAAGAGGGAATCCACCAGATTCCCAGACTCCGCGCTTAACAGCTTCAGCAACGCGATTGAGGTGACCATTGCAAGGATTGAGTTCGGACCAAGTAGATGCAATTCCGATCACTGGTTTATTGATGAAGACATCTGGTGCATAGCCTTGGTTACGTAAACGTTCGCGGTAAATGAAACCGTGCTTGTCTTTGAGTGCAAACCAGTTTTCACTTCTACGAGCAAATACTTCCTCGGACACAATTGCCTCCTGATAATGACTGCGCTAGTTCATCTGACTAGTTCATCTGACTCAATGCTTGTCTGACCAGATGCGTTGATTCTAATAGGGAATATGCGCCTGTGACCATAGCAATCAGACTTTATGAATCTGGTAATTAGGTGATAATCTCCACTTCTACATAATTTTCAGGGTTATCAATTTAATTTTCGACATATGTAGAGAGAACGGGAAAAAATGCGTATTGCACGCCTTGGCGACATTAATCATGAGAAACCAGCCATTATTTGTGATGAATCAGAGGCAGTTTTTGTCGATGACATCATCTCCGATTGGAATCGCACCGAGCTTGAAAATGGAGCGATGGAGAAGATTCGTGCTCTTGATATCAGCAAGCGTCCTCGCGTAAAGATTGCTGATTACCGCCTTGGCTCACCCGTTGCACGCCCTACAAAAGTCGTCTGCATTGGTTTGAATTATGCCCAGCACGCAATTGAAACAGGAGCCACTCCTCCGCCAGAACCTGTTGTATTTATGAAAGCACCCGACACTGTAATCGGCGGCAACGATGACATCATCGTTCCACCGAATTCAACAAAGACTGATTATGAAGTTGAACTGTGTGTTGTTATTGGCAAGCGAGCTCTCTACTTAAAGTCTGAAGAGGAAGCGGCACAACACATCCTGGGATACACAATTTCTCAAGATGTATCAGAGCGTTACTGGCAAGTTGAACGCAGCGGCCAGTGGATGAAGGGAAAGTCATTTCCTACATTTAATCCCATGGGTCCATGGATTGTTACAGCTGATTCTTATGATCCAAACGATGTGGCACTCTCATGCAAAGTCGATACTGAGATGCGTCAGAACTCACGAACTAACGACCTTATTTTCGGAATCAATCATTGCATCTGGTACTTATCTCAATTTATGGAGCTTCATCCAGGAGATATCGTCAATACCGGCACACCTCAAGGAGTTGGCATGGGTTCTAACCCAACTAAGTTCCTCAAGGGTGGAGAAGTAATTGTGACTACTATTGAAGGAATCGGAACAATTACTTCAAAAGTTCGCAACGCTTAAATTACTTAACGATTACCGATTCAATTGCAACTTTAATCTTTGGGGCACCGATTCCACTTGGGTCGGTGACTCCTTTAGATGCGATGAACTTCAAGACATCTAGCCCTTTGGTAATTTTTCCCCAGATTGAGTAAGACGGTCCTAGTGCTGGTGAATCACCAAAGACTAAGAAGAATTGGCTGCCATTTGTATTTGGTCCTGAATTAGCCATCGCAACAGTGCCTGCGGGATACGCGAGTCCACTACCTGTAGGCAGATTCTCATCACCGTATGCAAAACCTGGACCGCCAGCGCCTTGTGCTGTCGGATCACCGCATTGCAACATTTCAAAACCAGATACCGCTTCGCGATGACAGAGTGTCTTGTTGTAATAACCAGCTTTAGCAAGAGCAGTTATCTGTGTAACGGTAAATGGCGCCTTTGGATCCAGGGCGATTACTACATCACCGCAATTAGTCTTGAGGGTCATTATTGTAGGAAGAACTTTGGCAGCTTTTTGTGGAGGGGTAGTCTTAAGTGGGTTATGAGCTTTTGCAGTCGTTGCTTTGCAGGTGATTACTGCTGCATGTGAGGCGGATGTTCCGAAAAGTGAACCTGCCACAAGCGAGACTACAAATACTGCACTCTTAACTTTACTCAACATCGTTCCTATTCCCATTCAATCGTTCCAGGTGGCTTACTTGTTACATCTACAACTACACGATTTACCTCACGAACTTCGTTGGTAATCCGCGTAGAAATCTTCTCCAGAATATCGTAAGGCACACGTGACCAATCGGCAGTCATAGCATCTTCACTAGAAACTGGACGTAAAACTATGGGATGACCGTATGTGCGCCCATCGCCCTGCACGCCAACGCTTCGAACATCGGCCAGTAATACAACTGGGCATTGCCAAATCTCACGATCAAGGCCGGCAGCTTTAAGTTCTTCACGTGCAATGAGATCTGCCTGGCGCAGGATTTCAAGGCGAACGGCCGTTACTTCACCAATGATGCGAATACCAAGTCCTGGACCAGGAAATGGCTGACGCCAGATGATCTCTTCAGGTAGTCCGAGCTCTAAGCCAACCTGGCGCACTTCATCTTTAAAGAGTGTGCGAAGTGGTTCTA
>RFSY01000097.1 GCA_009923805.1 Actinomycetota bacterium | reverse complement strand
TCATCAATTGTTCTACGTGCAATCTCTTGATACCAAGCGACTGTCGAGTCTTCTTTTACTGTGAGAATATCGAGCAAGTGATGTGGGATACCGCCGCGCTCTGCGCTCGATAATTTAGCTGTTCCGATATCCATACCTGTGTATAGTTGCATGGAATCTGCATTAATTATTTCGGCGCCGATCTCTTGCGCTACTTCCACTGCGATATCACTCTTGCCTGTGGCTGTTGCTCCACAAATAACAATTACTTTCACGAAGTACGAACTTTCGGCATTCCCAAAGTTGTCGATGCCGGACCTGCCATTGCAGGTTCAATTCGCAATTGGTGTGCATCTCCCCCGCGGGTTGGGATTACTGAAACTGCTTTCCCAATGAGGTAGTGCGCAGATGCTTCTTCAATTTCTACATCAACGAAATCTCCTGGGCGCGCTTGGGTATCAGCACTGAAATGCACGAGTCGGAAATCCTCTGATCGCCCTGTCATGCGAGATTGTGCTTCATCGCGTCGGCCCTCGACTTCAGAGACCATTACTCGATGCGTAGATCCGATTGATTCTTGATTGACCGAAAGTGAAATCTTTTGCTGGTGTTCATGCAGCCGCGTATATCGCTCGCCAACCACATCATCAGCAACTTGGTTCTCCATCGCACCTGCTGGTGTGCCTGGGCGTATTGAATATTTATAGGTGTAAGCAGCAGCAAAGCGAGCTTTGCTAGCAATATCCATAGTTGCCTGGAAATCTTCCTCTGTCTCACCGGGGAATCCAACGATGATGTCGGTAGTAATCATCGCATTCGGCATCGCGCTGCGGACTCGTTCTAGAATTCCAAGGTACTTATCAGTGCGATATGAGCGGCGCATAGTTTGTAGAATTGAATCAGAGCCTGATTGCAAAGGCATATGAAGATGCGGCATGACATTCTTAGTCTCGGCCATTACCTCAATCACATCATCAGTAAAGTCGCGAGGGTGTGGCGACATAAAGCGAACTCGTTCGAGACCATCAATCTTGCCGGCTTCACGTAATAACTTTGCAAAAGCTCCGCGGTCGCCAAACTCAACTCCATAGGCGTTCACATTCTGCCCAAGTAAGGTAATTTCGATAACGCCTTGATCTACCAGAGCACGCATCTCAGTTAATACATCTACGGCAGGTCGATCCTTCTCGACGCCACGCAAAGTCGGAACTATGCAGAAGGTGCAGGTGTTATTGCACCCTACTGAAATCGAGACCCATGAAGTAAATGCCGAGAACCTACGAGCTGGCAGCGTGGAAGGGAAATGCTCCAGGGCTTCCAGAATTTCAATCTGTGACTCTTCTTCAACACGAGCACGCTCTAAAAGAACAGGTAGTGAGCCAACATTATGTGTGCCGAAGACAACATCCACGTATGGCGCCTTCTTGAGAATAATTGATTGATCTTTCTGCGCTAAACAACCGCCTACAGCAATCTGCATTCCCGGGTTCTTCTTCTTGATTGGCGCTAAGAAACTGAGATTTCCATACAGTTTATTATCCGCATTCTCACGTACTGCGCAGGTATTAAACACAACAATATCTGCTTGTTCTCCGGGAGGAACAGGAATATGGCCTGCTTCATCAAGTAACCCAGCGATACGTTCTGAATCATGCACATTCATCTGACACCCGTAGGTTTCAACAAGATAGGTGCGCGACATAGCCCTATCTTATTTCAGAGTTAGTTGGTGATGCGAATTGGTGCAATACCACGAGCAATTTGACGCTCGAAGTGAACTTCACGCTTATCGTTAAAAGTGGCAGCCAATTTATATGTCTCGTCCATAAAGACCTTGAGCTCTTCGCGAGCCTTGAGTCCATCTCCCGAAAGATCTGTTCGGCCTTCAATGTTCCAGGCACGCAAAACTGGTGAGATTACATCATCGAGATGTTGCTGTAGATCATAAATTCCTGCCAATGCGATTTGCACTGCCTTACGACCAAAGCCAGGCATATTTGCACCAGGCATATCAAAATTGGTAACAACATCTGTAATTGCGCGCATTGCAGCATTTGGTTCCATATCCAGCGCCGCAGAAAGTGTATTTCTATAAAAGAGCATGTGTAGATTCTCATCTAAAGCAACACGCTGCATCATTCCTTCAGCAATTGGATCATCAGATAATTTGCCGGTGTTACGGTGTGAAATACGTGTTGCTAATTCCTGGAAAGATACATATGCAATCGTATGCAGCATGTCATTCTCATACGGAGTTTGATAACCAAGTGACATATGTGCCATGCGTAGGTCTTCAAGTTCATACGGATCCACTCCGCGAGTTGCCATGAGGTAATCGCGGATCACAATTGCATGGCGCGCTTCTTCTGCAGTCCAACGTTCAATCCAATTTCCCCATGCGCCATCGCGGCCCATAGAGATAGCAATCTCAGTGTGGTAACTCGGCAAATTATCTTCAGTGAGCAGATTCAGAACTAGTGAATCTTGGGCCACGGGAGTAAGACGAGAATCTTTTGCCTCCCAGGCATCACCATTGAGAGGTCCTGCATAGTCGCGTCCTTCAGACCATGGGACATACTCGTGTGGGTACCAATTCTTCTGGACTGAAATGTGGCGCTCGAGTTCAACGGCGACAACGGGTTCGAGGTCGCGGATCAGACGTGCTTGAATCTTTGCCGCTTCTTCACTCATAGGAGAACAGTAAGGTAGAGAAAGAGTAACTTGCTAGTTAAAGGTTCTCTTTGGCTCGTTTTTCCGCCTGTGCCTTTCGCCACTTTGCAATCTCTGCGTGGTTACCACTCAAAAGAATCTCGGGGACGGCGATTCCACGCCATTCTTGAGGTTTAGTGAAATTTGGATATTCCAGATATCCCTCATCATTATGTGACTCTTCGGCTAAAGACAATGGATTTCCAAGCACTCCAGGAATCAGTCGAGTGACAGCTTCGATAATCACCATCGCAGCAACTTCCCCGCCACCAAGAACATAATCACCAATCGAAACTTCGTGTACGCGAATATTCTTCACTTGATATTCAGGCTGGCAATAATGCTGACGAACACGATCATCGATGCCTTCATAACGACCGCACGCAAAGAGTAGATGAGAAGATTTTGCAAAACTTTCAGCCATCTTCTGTGTAAATTTCTTACCTGCCGGCGTCAAAATAATCAGATCTGAGTTCTCTTCCAGCATCGGATCAAGTGTCTTTCCCCAAACTTCAGGGAGCATCACCATGCCAGCCCCGCCACCATAAGGAGTGTCATCTACCGTATTGTGATTATCGGCTGTTTGCTTACGTAGATCATGCACATTAATTTCTACCAAACCAGAACTCTGTGCCTTACCAAGGAGTGAAAGATTCAGCGGACTCAAGTACTCAGGAAATATTGAAATGACATCAATTTTCATCAGATGACTCCTTCGATATCAGGCGGAAT
>RFSY01000096.1 GCA_009923805.1 Actinomycetota bacterium | reverse complement strand
AGCGCAAACCAACTCAATTATCTGGTGGACAACAGCAGCGCATTGCACTTGCTCGCGCCATCGTTAACCGCCCAGCGCTGCTGCTCCTTGATGAACCTCTCGGTGCACTTGACCTCAAACTTCGTCGCCAGATGCAGATTGAACTTAAGTGGATTCAAAAAGAAGTGGGCATCACTTTCGTGCACGTTACTCATGATCAAGAGGAAGCTATGACAATGGCTGACACGATTGCGGTAATGAACGAGGGCGAAATTGAGCAGATGGGTTCCCCTGCTGAGCTCTATGACAATCCAAAGACAGCATTTGTTGCCAACTTCCTTGGGCAGTCAAACCTCATTAAGGGTTCCATTACAGGCTCTGATGGAGATAATCAGATTGTCGATCTCTTTGGTCAGAAGATTTCATTACAGAAGAATCGTTCACATGCAGTTGATAACACAATTCTTGCTGGAATCCGCCCAGAAAAATTCCGTATCTCTCGACTTGAAACTTCAACATCTGGAAATATTCTTACCGGTGGAAAAGTAGAAGATGTTTCCTATATCGGTGTCTCAACTCAGTACCAAGTACTGATGCCATGGGGTCAAGAACTTATGGTCTTTGAGCAGAACGATGATGGGGTTGCACCATTTAGCGTTGGCGAGAGTGTCAATATTTCATGGGAGCCAATCTTTACATTTGCTCTTCGCGGAGATGATGATGCTGAAGCTGGAACTGAAGTAAGTCCAGATGAGGATCTCGACGAAGAATGAAGAAAATAAGTACGCCTTATCTCCTGTTAATTCCAGGAATGGGCTTTCTCTTCACCTTCTTCCTACTTCCAATCTTTAACCTTGCACAAACATCTACTCAAACACCTCAAGGTGGGGGAGATACAGGTCAATATGTTCAGACCTGGAGATTTGCCAACTACATCGATGCCTTTGCGGAAAATAAGGAGCAGTTTGGTCGCTCCTTCCTCTATGCACTGATTGCAACAGTCTTAGCGTTAGCAATTGCTTATCCACTTGCCTATGCCATCGCATTTAAAGGTGGCAAACTCAAGAACGTCATGCTAGTTCTCGTTGTGGCTCCTTTTTTTGTTTCTTTTTTGCTTCGCACGATCGCATGGAAACAAATCCTCGGCGAAGAAGGTTTTGTTGTCCCGACCCTTCGCTCTCTTCATATTATTTCTCAGAGCACGACACTGACATCTAGCGCCTTTGCAGTGGTTGCAGGTATGACATATAACTTCCTGCCATTTATGACTTTGCCACTTTATGCATCTATCGATCGCATTGACCCTCGCACACTCGAAGCTTCGGGGGATCTCTATGCAAATGGATTTACTACATTTCGCAGAGTAACGCTTCCGCTTTCTATGCCAGGTGTTGTCGCTGGAACACTGCTCACCTTTATTCCCGCAGCCGGTGACTATGTCAATGCCGCAATTCTCGGTAGTCCCCAAACAAAGATGCTTGGAAACGTTATTGAATCTCGCTACTTCAAAATTGTTGATTACCCAACAGCCTCAGCACTCTCATTTACTTTGATGGCAGCTATTTTGATTCTTGTTACCGTCTATGTTCGCAAAGCCGGAACTGAGGAGCTGGTATGAAGACTCTCTCGCGCTGGTTTGGTCGAAACCTCATCCGCATCTATGCAGTTGTTGCCTTCACCTACCTCTTTATTCCTGTTGCATACACATTCGTCTTCTCATTTAATGATTCTGCAAAGAGCAATCTGATTTGGAAAGGTTTCACCTTTGCTAATTGGCAGAACCCATGTGGCGCTCCAGAGATATGTAGCGCACTAGGCAATTCAGTTAAAATTGGATTTCTAGCAACGCTCTTCTCTACCATTCTTGGCACCATGATTGCCTTTGCACTTGGTCGCCATAAGTTTCGCGGCAGATCAACGACTAATCTGCTTATCTTTTTGCCGATGGCAACACCTGAAATCGTTCTTGGTGCATCACTGCTCTCACTCTTTTTGGTATTTAAAATCAATCCTGGTTTCTGGCCAACTGTGATTGCGCACGTTCTCTTCTGCATCTCATTTGTTGTGGTCACAGTCAAAGCTCGCATCGCAAGCCTTGACCCACGTCTTGAGCAGGCAGCAATGGATCTTTACGCGAATGAACGCGAAACTTTCCGGCGTGTGACACTTCCATTGGTAGCACCAGGAATTGCAGCGGCCGCGCTCTTAGCATTTAGCTTGTCCTTTGATGATTTCATCATTACCAACTTCAACTCAGGCACGATGACAACATTTCCAAAATTCATCTATGTATCTGCAGCCCGAGGAATTCCTGCTCAAGCAAATGTGATTGGTTCAGCGATGTTTATCCTCGCCCTAACAATTGTGATCATTGGTCAATTCGTAGGACGCAAGCGCAAAGTTTCATGACTCGCGAACTCGTAATTTTGGGTTCCACCGGATCAATTGGAGTTCAAGCCCTAGAGATAGTTGAAGCCAACCCATCGCTTTTCTCTGTCACCGCTATCAGTGCAGCAGGATCGAATCCCGATTCAATCATCGCGCAAGCACGTAAATTTAAGGTCAAAGTTGTGGGCGTCCTAAAGAATGCAGATCTGATTCGACAAGCGCTACCTGGTGTGGAAGTTGTTGATGGCCCCAATGCATCAACAGAAATTGCAGCGATTTCCTGCGATGTTGTACTGAACGCAATTACAGGTTCAATCGGCTTGGCCCCAACTCTGGCAGCGCTGGATGCGGGAAACAGAGTTGCACTTGCTAATAAAGAATCATTAGTGGCAGGTGGTGATCTTGTTACTGCGCGAGCCAAGGATGACCAATTAATTCCAGTTGATTCAGAACATTCAGCCATCTGGCAAGCACTGATGGGCGAGAAGAGATCTGATATCGCCAAGTTAATTCTCACAGCCAGTGGTGGACCATTCCGAGACCGAGCTGATTTATCAGGCGTCACTGTGCAAGAAGCACTTGCACATCCAACGTGGGTCATGGGGCCAGTTGTCACTATTAACTCAGCGAACTTGATGAATAAGGCACTTGAAATTATTGAAGCACATTATCTCTTCAGCGTTGCCTACTCTCAGATTGAAGCGGTATTGCATCCGCAATCAATTGTTCACTCGATGGTGGAATTCACTGATGGATCAACGATTGCTCAGGCATCTCCGCCAAATATGAAGGGTCCAATCTCACTCGCTCTGAATTATCCGCATCGCGTTGCCGGTGCAACAAAGCCAATCGATTGGAGCACTTCACATACGTGGAAATTTGCTCCTATTGATAGCAAGAAGTTTCCGGCAGTTGCACTTGGGCAATCATGCGGTGAAATTGGGGGAGGACTCCCAGCAATTTTTAATGCTTCTAACGAGGTTGCTGTGCAAGCATTTATCGATGGTCAGATTTCATTCACTTCGATTGTGGAAGTTGTCAGCGACTGCGTTGAAGCTTTGCGCAGTACAGGCGGCAACCCACTTCGAAACCTTAATGATGTCAGTGCTATCGAAGAAGATGCTCGTCGTAT
>RFSY01000095.1 GCA_009923805.1 Actinomycetota bacterium | reverse complement strand
GTCATTTTGCAATGAGTGAGTCTTAGGATTCTTGAGGTACTGCTTTACCAATGAATCGACGCCGCGATCGAGTGTTGCTGAGAACAAGAGACGCTGTCCACCAAGATGTGCTTGGTCAAGAATTTCCTTCACAACTGGAAGGAATCCCATATCAGCCATCTGATCTGCTTCATCAAGAACAGTAATTTGAAGTTGATCAAGCTGAACTTCATTCTTATTAAGAAGATCGATAAGGCGTCCTGGTGTTGCAACCAAGATTGCTGTTGCCTTACGCATTGCAGTGATCTGCTTTGCATATGGCATTCCGCCTGCGATAACAACTGACTCGTGACCAACAGCGCGTGCAAGTGGACGAAGTACTTCATCAATTTGCTGCGCGAGTTCGCGAGTAGGAGTCAAAATCAGCGCTAGTGGCTTATGTGGGCGGGCGACTTTGTCAGAGATATTTGTCAGTAGCGCAAGGCTAAATGCCAGAGTTTTTCCAGAACCAGTTTGTCCACGGCCCAAGATGTCATGACCAGCAAGAGCATCTGGAAGTGTTGCAATCTGAATTGGGAATGGATGGGTAATTCCTTGTGCGTTAAGAGCATTTGCGAGCGCTGGTGCAATACCAAGATCGCGGAATGAAGTTGTTACTTCAGTAAGTGGCGTTGCTTCCACAAGATTTGCATCGGCAAGGTTTACCGAAATGTAATTATCATCTGCGCCGAAATCGGTTGCGACATTTGAGTGAGTCTTTGACGCGCGGCGATCATCACGAGCATATGCAGGTGAATCATTACGGCGATCACGAGCTGGACGCTGTGATGTTTCAGTATCGCGCGCTGGTGCAGCACTTCGTGATGAAGCACTGCGCGTTGATGCACCTCGTGGCGCACTTGGATTAAATTTTTCGCGCTTTTGCGGAATAAAGTTTGGACGACCATCTTCACTGCGAGCAATCTTTGCCTTCACTGCTTCACGACGATTTGTTGGACGTGTATCAGATTGTGCTGGGCGCTCTGGACGCTCTGGACGGAAAGGACGTGATGCGCGCTCTGTGCGATCTGCAACAAATTTTGCCGCGCGTGATTGTGGCTTTTCTCCTGCTGGCTTAAATGCTTTAGCTGGCTTTGAGAAAGTACGTTCTTCGCGGCTCTGTTTTGGATTGCCTTTTGGAGCGCCTTCAATATTCTTTGACTTTGATGCTGTGCGCTCTTGAAAACGTTGCGCACGAAGCTTTGAGCGATCTGCTAAACGAACTTCCTTCTTGGTAACAACTTCACGATCTGAGTAACGCTTTGTACTAGATGATGATGTAGCTGATGCAGAAGTAGTTCTTGCGGTGGTTGCAGCAGCCTTAGCCGGTGCACTTCGCTTTGCAGTTCCGCGAGCAGCTGGCTTCGCAACGACAGTCTTGCGAGCCGCTTTCTGCGCAGTTGTATGGCGGGGTTTACCTTTTGCAGCGCGACGAGCTTTTCCGGGCGCGGCAGTACGTGTTTGTAGAGACATGAAAATAGACACCAATCGAGACGACAAGCGCGTCTCGGTTAGATAATCCAGCTAGTTAGAAACTAGGGCTATCAGGGTCTTGATAAGACTCGCAAGTAAGTGGCCATCTGGCTCACTTTGGGGGAAGTACATCGATGCGGGATGCGTCGATGGCCTAATCATACATGACTTTTCATCGATGAAATTCACATGATTTTCCATGCCCGTACTGGCGCCTTTACACGGAAAAATCAAGCGCCGTCGCTACCATTACGGCATATCCAATGGAGGTCTTGCAATGCTTCGCAAAGTTTCGATAACCGTACTTTCAACAGTCATGATTCTTGGTGGGCTCTCATTAGCGCCAGCATCTGCTGCATCAAAGATCAGCAATGGCACCGCTTGCTCGAAGGTCAACTCAACGACGACTGTCTCTGGTTACAAGTACAAGTGCGCGAAGAACCCATTGGTCAAGAATGCAAAGCTAACTTGGTTATCAGCTGAATGTCTCACTGCAGCTACCCAATTCCAGGCCGCGGTCAAAGCTCAAGCATCTCTCGGAGATGTAGCAGCACAAACTGCAGAGCTCGATATTGAATATCAAAAAGCAACTGAAGCACTTGCCACAACAACTGCAGCCCTTGATAAAGCGCGTGCGCAGGTAACACAATTCCAGGCAACAATGAATGCCGCAACCGTTCCTGCAGTTAAACAGAAGTGGGCAACTGCAATTTCAAAGCTTGCAAATGCTGTTCTCATTTTGAGTGCATCAAAGTCAAAGCTCTCAACTCAAGTGAAGGATCTTGAATCAAAGAAGGCGCTACTGCTCAGTGCGCCAGACACAATCAAGGCCAACACTGTTGATGCAAAGGCTTCAGCCGATTTGCTCTGTGCAAAGGGCTTCTAACCTCCTCTTGTAATAAAGGTAAGGCTTCCCCTATTTTATGGGGGGAGCCTTACTTATTTAATTTGTAGATGTATCGCGGTATCAGGTGGCTTCCACTAGCGGTTCTCACCCTGCATATCCTTCTAAAATTAATCATCAACCAGCCCTCACGTATCATTGATGGAATTCTTTACAACGCAATTTGGATTCTTGCCATCGCAGCAATTACTCAGTCACCGCTCAGCAATGATCCCATCGCAGTAGTTACAGCATCACTTGCAATCGGATGTTGGGGTATCGGCTCACTACTAAATAGTTTTGATGATTTCTACTCGCTTCCCAGCACTGGGCAACTAATAGCTCAGATTAGTTACGTACTCTTTTATCCGTTATTGCTCACAGCAATACCCCGTGCACTCAAACGTGGAAGGCGCCTTAACCCCATAGAAATACTTGATTCAACGATTTTTGGGCTCGGCATTTCTGCTATTGCAACGGCGCTTTTCTTCTCTCACGTCTTTCCAACTGCTCTTTTAAATATCCAAGATCAATTCTTCTCATTACTCTTCCCGATTTCAGATCTCTTACTCTTAACTATTGCTCTGATAGCACTCATCACTCATCGACTTCATCTACGCGCATCCATTCTCTTCATAGGTATTGCCATTTTCAGCGCTTCCGACCTGTACTACCTATGGCTTGCTCTGAATAACAGTTATACATTCGGGCAATTATCAGATGATGGATGGCTCTTCGGAATTGTTCTGATAGCGCTAGCTTTGTGGAGCCCGCAAGGTGTAAGTGGCCAAGATGTATTAATTCACCCCGTCTTTGTTGCTCTCTCAATTTTCATAAGCCCAACACTCCTTGCCTTGATGGCACTTCGCCCCGGAATCTTTCCTATCTATATTCTTCTCCCGACAATCGCAACACTTTTCTTAGCATTTATTCGGATGTCGATTGTGATCAGGCAAGCTCGAAATCTGGGCGAAGAGAAAGTACTTGCTCGCACTGATGAATTGACTGGCCTACCTAATCGAAGACGTTTGATTGCTGAGCTTGCGAGCTTCTCTGATGCTGAGGGTGCACTACTACTTTTAGATCTCAATCAATTTAAACCAGTGAATGACGATTACGGTCACGAAGTTGGTGATGCAATTTTGCAACAAGTAGCGCAACGTTTTAGTCGCTCACTTCCAACAGGTGCAGT
>RFSY01000094.1 GCA_009923805.1 Actinomycetota bacterium | reverse complement strand
GGTGATCAATAAATCTACCGCGCACACTTTCCACATGGTCCGGGGCGGCACCGACAATCGCCTTCCAACCCTTGGCTGTCATCACCGCAAAATATCCACGTTTATCGATGGGGCAGGCTTCTCGCTTTACCCAGCCGGCCTTCTCCATCACCTTGATGCGGTGAGAAAGGCGCGAACGCGAAAGCATCGCCACATCAGCTAATTCACTCATTCGCATCCGGCGTTCTGGGGCATCACTGAGTTGGGCCAAGACCTCGTAATCGGCCATCGACAGTTCATGGCCTTCAAGATCTGCATCCAATGCTTCAAGTAAGCGGCGGCTTGCGATGATGTAACGGCGCCAGGCCTTCATTTCGGCGGGATTAAGCCAACGAGGTGTTGTAGCGTTTTGCCCTGCCATACGGTCAATAGTACGGTAGTTATGCAATAAGTTGAACTTTCAACTACTTTATATTCAGGAATGACCACGACGAAATGGACCCCATGAGCTCAGCGAAATCCGGAATCGATATCCCATCTCTTGACCCAAAGGTGCGTCCGCAAGATGACCTCTTCCGTCACTACAACGGAAAGTGGATCACCGAATACGAGATGCCCGCTGATCGCTCGAGCGATGGAATCTTCCGCAAACTCCATGATGCAGCCGAAGCACAGGTGCGTGAAATTATTGAAAATTCATCCGGTGCTGGCGAAGCCCAAAAAATTGGCGACCTCTATAAATCTTTTATGGATACCGATGCAATCAAGGCCCGCGGCATCACACCCATCGTTGATGACTTGGCAGCAATCGATGGCATCAAAGATCTGAAAGATTTTATCTCTGTGATGGCTCGACTTGAGATGCGCGGCATTGGTGGAATATTTGGCGCAGCCATTTATCCCGATGCGATGGATTCCAACACCAACATTCTCTATCTCGGTCAGGGTGGATTATCACTGCCCGATGAGTCCTATTACCGCGAAGACCAATTTGCCGATATCCGCGTCGCATTCCTTGGCCACGTAACAAAGATGTGCGCGCTGGTCGGAATTGAAAATGGGGCAGAGCTAGCCAAGAAGATTCTTCTTCTCGAAACCGAAATTGCCACCCACCATTGGGATCAAGTCAAAGATCGCGATGCAACTTTGACCTACAACAAATACAGCAGGGCAGAGCTAGAAAGCCTTGCTGGGCACTTCTTATTCGACCTCTGGGCAGAACATGCCAAAGTGCCAGCTAAGGCATTTGAAACTCTGGTCGTCTGCGAGCCATCATTCTTTGAATCAGTCTCGGCGATGCTTGGAAACTTTGATGCTCATCGCGATTCTTGGGTGGCCTGGCTCAAACTCAACTTGGTATCTGCGAGCGCCGCATACCTGACCGATGAGATCGTGCAACAGAACTTCGAGTTCTATGCCAAGACTCTTTCTGGCACACCACAAATCCGCGATCGTTGGAAGCGCGGAGTCTCTGTTACGCAAGGCGCACTCGGTGAAGCAATCGGCAAGGTTTATGTCGAGAAGTACTTCCCTGAAAAAGCTAAGACTGAGATGAAAGTTCTAGTTGATTATCTCCTTGAGGCATACCGAATCAGCATCATTGATCTTGCCTGGATGTCCGAGGCGACTAAAGCTAAGGCTCTTGAGAAACTGAAGAAATTCACTCCCAAGATTGGCTATCCAGATAAGTGGCGCGATTATTCAACCCTTGCGATTTCAGCCGATGACCTGATTGGCAATCTCTGGCGCATCGCAGAATTTGACCATGCCTATGCAATTGCAAAGATCGGCGCACCTGTCGATCGCGATGAATGGCATATGACCCCTCAAACGGTTAATGCTTATTACAACCCGCTTGCCAATGAGATTGTCTTTCCTGCCGCAATTCTGCAGCCACCATTCTTTGACTTGGATGCAGATATCGCTGCCAATTACGGTGGAATCGGCGCCGTTATCGGCCATGAAATCGGCCATGGTTTTGATGATCAAGGTTCTAAATATGATGGCGATGGAAATATGGTCGATTGGTGGAGCGATGAAGACCGCACCAAATTTGAAGCACTCACCCAAGTGCTCATCAATCAATTTGATGCCTTATCGCCCGCAAGTACCCCTGATATCCACGTCAATGGTGCCTTTACATTGGGTGAGAACATCGGTGACTTAGGCGGGCTAGGAATTGCTTATAAGGCCTATAAATTGGCGCTCAAGGGCGCCGAAAGCCCTGTAATTGATGGCCTCACCGGTGATCAAAGATTCTTCTTGTCATACGCGCATTCCTGGCGCAATAAGAACCGCCCTGAAGAAGTGCGTCGTCGCATCGCAATTGACCCACACTCACCTGATGAATTCCGTTGCAACCAAATCGTGCGCAATGTCCAAGAGTTCTATGAAGCCTTTGGAGTCAGCGAAAAAGATGAGCTCTGGCTAGCGGCCAATGAGCGCGTGCGGATTTGGTGAGGCTAGAATCTAGAGTATGAATCAGAAGCGCGTCTCTCAGGTAGTACTTATTGGTCTTGTTGCCGCACTGGCTCTTACAGGTTGTGGCAAGAAGGACAGCGGTCTGAATACCAATCCTGGTGATGCCTCAGTCTTTACCGATGCTGCGGCTCCTACCGTGACAACTGGTTTTGGGGCACCTCTCGATCTCGGTAAAGAGCTAACAATTACTTTCCAAGAAAATGCTGTATTTACCCCCGGCAAATTCGCTTCGAATTACCAAAAGGGTATGGTTGCAAACAAATTTAATATCACCGTGGAAAATAAAAGCGGTAAGGAACTTGATCTTGCAAGTATGGCAATCTCCATGAAATCTGGCACTGACACATGTGTCGATATCCTCGATGGTGATAACAACATCAATGGTGCACCAACTGAGCCACTTGCTGCAGGAGCATCAGCGACATTCACCTATGGCGTGGGGTGTATTGCAAAAGTTGGTGGACCACTTGAACTCGGAGTCTCACTCGGCTCTGAAGTTGTGGGAGTGTCGGGGACCCTTAAGTAATCTTATTCAGGAAAGTGACAGGCCACAGTTTGTAGTGGAGTTACCTGAATAGTTTCTGGAATCGTTGTGCGGCAGATATCCTGGGCTTTCCAGCAACGCGTATTAAATACACAACCACTCGGCGGATTTAACGGGCTAGGTAAATCTCCTTGCAGAATAATTCTTTCGCGAGAGCGTCCGATGCGAGGATCGGCCACCGGCACTGCAGATAAGAGCGCCTTGGTATAGGGATGGCGAGGGTTGGCAAAGAGTTCCTGAGTTGGCGCCATCTCCATTACCTTGCCCAGATACATCACTACAACGCGATCAGAAATATGTTGAACGATTGATAAGTCGTGAGCTACAAAGAGAAATGAAAGTCCGAATTCTTTCTGCAGATCATCAAGCAAATTAACCACTTGAGCTTGGATGGAAACATCGAGAGCCGATACCGGTTCATCGGCAACGATGAGCTGTGGCTTAAGCGCTAGAGCGCGTGCGATTCCAATTCGTTGACGCTGACCACCTGAGAATTCATGTGGGAAACGATTGATGTGCTCGGGGTTAAGGCCGACAAGACCCAGAAGTTCTCGAACTGAGTGCTCGACGCCACCTTCAGGTTCAATTCCATGAATTGTGTATGAAGAAGCGATGATTGATCCCACAGTATGGCGTGGGTTCAACGATGAGAATGGGTCCTGAAAGATCATCTGCATCTTTGAGCGAACGTGCTTCATCTCTTTGCGTTTGAAATG
>RFSY01000093.1 GCA_009923805.1 Actinomycetota bacterium | reverse complement strand
TGTGCACCTAGTTCACGGCGGTCGAACTCGTAAGGAACTAAATTTGTCTTAGCGGCAAGTGCGGCATAGGAACGTGTTTTCATTATCTTATTTTCTCCAATTGCGGGTGTTTGTGGTTTTCATTCATTAAACGGCAGCGGGTCTAAACTTATATGACCTGCGCGTGATGCGCGAGCAGTCACTTGTCTCATATGGTGGCGTCGACACAGCACTTCATACGCAATTTCATCACTCTTCCCAACATCACCGACTACAACTTGTTCTCCTTCGGTAACCATGACGCCATTTACCGTTCTTGCGTTGTGGGTTGCCCGAGAGCCACACCAACAGAGCGCCTCCACTTGAAGTGTATTGACACGGTCGGCGAGTTCGACAAGCCGGGCAGAACCTGGAAATAGTTTGGTTCTAAAATCGGCGAGGATTCCAAATGCGTAGACATCAATACCGACGCCATCGACAATCTTTGCGAGTTGGTCGATCTGTGCCGGTTGATAGAACTGCGCTTCGTCGCAGATGATGTAATCAATGCGATCACCCGCCGAGAGATGCTCGACTACGAATTTATGGATATCTAGTGTTGGCGCAACTTCGATAGCTTCTGCTTGAAGTCCAAGCCTTGAGCTAATAAGTCCAGCACCTGCTCTATCTTTGCTGGTGAAAATCAGACCCGAACGTCCACGTGATTTGTGATTGTGCGCAGTCTGAAGAGCGAGCGTTGATTTTCCACTATCCATCGTCCCGCAGTAATAGATGAGTTCGGCCACGCGGGAATCCTGCCATGTATTGGAAAAAGTTGCGCTATTTCAGCGCAACTCCAAGTTCTGTAAGAGATGATGCTAATTGAGTCGAGAGCTCCCGACTCATAGCCACAGTCAAATGTGAAGAATCTCGATAAACGACAGTCCCACCAAGGATTGCAGGGCACGACTCACCACACAGCCAGAGAGTGGGATTAATTCGTTGATATCCAGGTGCAAATATGGCTTCCGATTTTTCCGATGTGTTGCAGCGAGTGATATGTCCAGCCGCTAAGCAACTTGGGATATCTCTCTTTGGGTGTGGTGTATCTGAGATATAGACGATATGTCGTGAGGAACCACGCAATTGTGCGAAAGTTTTTACTTCACCTTCACGCCACCATTGTCTCCGACTGGAGTAGCCAGCGGGAAGTTCGAAATGCTGGAAACCACTCACAATAATTGCCTCAGGTTGCATCTGTGCTATTCGTTTGAATGCGTAGTCACGCCAAGCGAAGCAATCACTATTTTTGTAGGCACCGGTGTCGACCTTCTTCACTGCCGGCCCCGGGCAAGCGGACTTAGTTAGTGAGATGAGTGCAAAACCATTTTCGGCGGCCAGTTTCTCCAGAGCTGGAAACCATTGCGCTGCGTGAGAATCACCAAAGAGAACAATCTTGCGTGAAGATGCTTTATCACCATACGTGCAATCCGGAGACCTTGTTTCACCATTATTTACATGACAACCATCTAAATACACCAAGGGTTTCTGCATGATTTCAGCTAATGAATATGATGCTCCGGATCCAATTGTTATTCGATCATTACTGGTGAAGTAAATGCCTGAACTGATGACAAGCGAGAAAACCGTTGCTCCTACGGCTCCGGCAATTACCCGCTTTGAAACGAAGGTCTTATGGCGGAATGGTTCTTCAATGTATCGATGGGTGAGATCGGCCAACAGCAATGTGAATGCGATGCAGATAACTCGCTCATATATGTGGAGATTTCTTCCAAAGAAGACGGCGGGTATAACTAAGACGGGCCAGTGCCAGAGATATAGCGGATAGGAAATTTCGCCTAACCATTGAACTAGCCGCGTATTTCCCAATGAATTTAAGAGCGGTGGCCACGACTGCACAGCTGCAAGTGCCAAGGCAGTTCCGGCAACGGGTACTAGCGCTGCACTACCTGGAAAAGCGGTGGAATCATTGAATCGAAAAGTTCCGTAAGTTAAAAGAAGCACGGCAAGCCAGACATAATTTGAAGAGAAACGAATTCGACTTGGTATGTATAGAAGAAGTGCGCCTACGCCCAATTCCCAGGCTCGAGTTGGAAGGGAATAGAAAGCCCATATTGGTGATGTGTGGGTTTGATAGAGACTAAAAAGGAAAGAGAGCGCGGTGATTGCTGCGATGACAATTCCCACCAAACGGCGTCCGCCACGACGATAGGTGAAATAAATTAGAAAGGGCCAGAAGAGATAAAACTGTTCTTCGACTGCAAGTGACCAATAGTGGATAACGACCGGCGGCATCGCATTAAGATTCTGATAGTCCATCTGCCAAAAGGCAAAGAGATAGTTGGAGATATAGATACCTGCAGCTGCTACATCTTTTCCTAATTCGTTGCGCATCGTTGAAGGAAAGAAAATCCAAGCTGTGATGGCGGTGATGATCAGGACAAAGAACGAGGTGGGCAGAAGACGCTTGACGCGTCGAAGATAGAAACTCTTGAGAGAGAGGTTGCCCGTCTTCGACAATTCTCGGAGTAGCAACCCAGTAATCAGGTAACCAGAAATCACGTAGAAAATATCGACGCCAATGAAGCCACCTGGCGTGAGTTTTGCGTGATAGATGACAACAAGAATCGCGGCAAAGGCCCGCAAAGCCTGTATTTGTGTAATGCGCATTTAGACCGTGATCAAACTAATCAGACGTATCCCCGGGAATTGGGCTTCAATTTTCGCTCGCCCCTGCAACTCAGAGATTTCGATAAGAACAGCCACTTCCTGGATGCTCCCACCAGCATCAGAGATGAGTTCCAGGGCTGCGCAGAGCGTTCCACCAGTTGCTAGAACATCATCGACGAGTAAGACTTTTGAATCCGGCGAGAGTGAATCAGTGTGAATTTCTAGTTCGTCTTCTCCATATTCCAATCCATAACTGCGAGAAAATGTCGAGAAAGGTAGCTTTCCTTTTTTGCGTAACGGCACGAAACCGATTGTTTTCTGGAGTGCGATTGCACTTCCCAAGATAAATCCACGAGCCTCTATTCCGGCGACGACATTGGAATGTGGAGACAACTCGCTAATTGTTTCAATTGTTACTCTGAAACCATCAGGATGCGCTAGCAGGGGAGTGATATCTTGAAAGAGAATTCCTGGCTTTGGGTAGTCGGGAATTTGACGAATCAACCCCAGAGCCTGATTAATCTGCATTTACGATGACCGCCATAATCTGTGTCCGAACGGGGACTTGAACCCCGAATCCCTTGCGAGAACTAGCACCTCAAGCTAGCGCGTCTGCCAATTCCGCCACCCGGACGAGTACCCGCTCGCTAGCGTTGAGGTCGAAATTACTGGGTAACGATAGCAATGTGAGTCCAATGGTGCAAAAGAGAGCGTTTTTAAGGGAATACTTTTTGATGAAGACGTGCAGAATAGAGCCATGACTTCATCTGCAGCACATCCAACTATTGAAGATGAAGTAGTTTCTATTTGCCAGGATCTCATCCGCATCCCTTCAGTAAATTTCGGTGAAGGTAAAGGCGACGAGAAAGCTATTGCGCAATACATAGTCGCATCCCTGGCTGAAGTTGGTGTCGAAGCAAAAATTTATGAATCAGCGCCAAATCGTTGCAACGTCATCGCACGCATCTCTGGAGTTGATAGTTCGCGTGCGGGTTTAGTTGTTCACGGACACATCGATGTCGTGCCTGCCAATGCCGAAGATTGGTCGCTCGATCCGTTCGCTGCCGAAATTCGTGATGGTGCCATTTGGGGCCGCGGAGCTGTAGATATGAAAAATGTTGATGCGATGATTCTCTCGATTATTAGATATTGGAAAAGAATCGGTTATCAACCACCTCGCGACATCGTTCTTGCTTTTTTT
>RFSY01000092.1 GCA_009923805.1 Actinomycetota bacterium | reverse complement strand
CAATTGAATGAGTCCACCACCGCCAGCAATGGCATCGATGAATCCGGCAGAAAAACCTGCGCAGAGAATAAGTGTCAGAGTGAGGGCGGAGATATTTTCGAACATTAACTCAATGTAGGTAGCAGAGCCGCGATGGAATCTACAGCTGATGCCACTGCAATCTCTGATTTATCTCCAGTCTTGCGCACGCGAACTTCCACATTTCCATTTTCAAGTGCCTTACCCACCACAACGATGACCGGGATTCCAATAAGTTCGGCATCCTTAAATTTAACGCCAGGACTGGTGCCGCGACGATCATCAAGCATGACTGAGATTCCACGTGCTTCCAGATCGGTGGCAATTTTCTCGGCAGTCTCGAAAACGTTATCTTCTTTACCAGTTGCAACAAGATGCACCTTGGCAGGTGCTACTTCTACCGGCCACGAAAGTCCGATCTCGTCATAACTCTGTTCTGCAATTGCGGCAACTGCTCGCGAAACACCGATTCCATAAGAACCCATTGTGACAACTTGTGATTTTCCATTCTGGTCAAGGACTGTCAGGTTCAGTGCCTGGGCGTACTTGCGACCCAATTGGAAGATATGACCAATTTCAATTGCACGATCAATGACGACTGGAGTAGCGCACTTAGGGCAAGCATCACCTTTGCGAATTTGCGCAGCTTCAACATAGTGATCGACTGCGAAATCGCGACCGTTAACAACATTGCGGGCATGCTTATCTTTTGCATTGGCGCCCGTCACCCATGATGTACCAGGTGCGATACGAGGATCGGCATAGACGGTGATGCCGCTCTTCTTCGCATCTTGTGGTCCGATATAACCCTTAACAAGTCCTGGATGCTTTGCAAAGTCTTCTTCTTCAAATATTCGTAGATCATTTACTCCGGCCAAGTTTGCTTGCAAGCGCTTGAGGTCGACCTCGCGATCACCTGGAACCAAAACTGCAATTGGCTTTTCATCCGCCAGCAACATGACATTTTTGAGTGTCATCGAACCGTCATATCCCCCACCAAACTTTGCATTGATAAGTTCAACAAGGGTGTCGATAGTTGGAGTGTTAGGTGAATCAAATACTTCTAGGGCGCCAACGCCACTTGCATCACTGGGTGCAACAACGGTGGTTACCGCTTCTACATTTGCAGCATACCCGCATTTTTCGCAGAGCACATAAGTGTCTTCACCAGTTTCACATGGCGCTAAGAATTCTTCAGAAGCAGAACCGCCCATTGCACCCGAGACAGCGCTGACAATGTTGTACTTAAGGCGCAGGCGATCAAAAGTAGAGATATATGCGGCGCGGTGGCGCATATAGGACTCGACCAATCCTTCATCTGTGAGGTCGAAGGAATATGAATCCTTCATCACGAATTCACGGCCGCGGATGATTCCTGAACGAGGACGCGCTTCGTCACGATACTTTGTTTGAATTTGATAGAGCGAAAGTGGCAAATCTTTATATGAGGAGTACTCACCCTTGACCATCAAGGTAAACATCTCTTCATGTGTTGGTCCTAATAAATAATCGGCGCCCTTGCGATCTTGTAAGCGAAATAAATCTGGACCGTAATCGTTCCAGCGACCAGTCTGCTCATAGGCTTCTTTTGGAAGGAGAGCTGGGAAGTGAACCTCTTGAAAGCCAGCCTTATCCATCTCCTCGCGAACAATATTTTCGATATTGCGCAAAGTAATGACACCCAGTGGCAGCCATGAATAGACACCAGCAGCAATTCGTCGAATGTAACCGGCGCGCACTAAAAGGCGGTGACTTGGTACTTCAGCATCAGCTGGGTCATCGCGCAACGTGCGCAAGAAAAGCGTGGACATTCGCAACATAATGCGAACCCTACCGGAGGATTACGAAGTAATGACGGAAGGTTCTCCGGATGCAACGCCTGCGGCTTCCATCTCTTCTGCAAGACGCATCGCCTCTTCGATGAGAGTTTCAACAATCTGTGCTTCAGGGACAGTTTTGATGACTTGGCCCTTAACAAATATCTGACCTTTGCCATTTCCTGATGCCACACCAAGATCTGCTTCTCGTGCTTCACCGGGACCATTAACAACACAGCCCATGACTGCGACGCGAAGTGGAACAGTCATTCCTTGAAGTCCTGCCTGCACTTTTTCAGCCAATGTATAGACATCAACTTGTGCACGGCCACATGAAGGGCAAGAGACAATCTCAAGTTTGCGTTGGCGCAAATTCAGAGATTCGAGAATAGAGATTCCGACCTTTACCTCTTCGACAGGTGGTGCTGAAAGTGAGACACGAATTGTGTCGCCGATACCTTCTGCAAGAAGAATTCCAAATGCTGTCGCTGACTTAATTGTTCCTTGAAATATTGGACCCGCTTCAGTAACGCCAAGGTGCAATGGATAATCACACTTTGCAGCCAGGATGCGATAGGCATTTACCATCGTGACCGGATCATGATGCTTGACTGAAATCTTGATATCGCTGAAACCGTGTTCCTCAAATAGAGATGCTTCCCAGAGTGCTGATTCAGCAAGTGCTTCTGGTGTTGCTTTGCCGTACTTTGCAAGTAAACGTGGATCGAGTGAGCCGGCATTGACTCCGATGCGAATTGGAATTCCGGCATCTCCTGCAGCTTTAGCTACCTCTTTAACTTTGTCATCGAACTGCTTGATATTTCCTGGGTTGACGCGAACTGCGGCGCACCCAGCATCGATTGCGGCAAAGATATATTTTGGCTGAAAGTGAATATCTGCAATAACTGGAATCTGTGACTTCTTAGCAATCTGTGCAAGTGCATCGGCATCATCTTGTGAAGGAACTGCCACTCGAACGATTTGGCAACCAGATGCTGTGAGTTCTGCAATTTGTTGCAACGTTGCATTGACATCAGATGTGAGCGTTGTGCACATCGATTGAACGCTGACCTGTGAATCAGAGCCAACGCCTACGCTGCCGACCTGGAGTTGTCTTGTCTTGCGACGAGGATGCAACACAGGAGGTGGTGCGCTGGGAATTCCGAGATCAACCATGAGTCTTATTCTGCCCTATCTCTAGAAATTGAGCGAAACGGGATTGAAGATGTCTGCAATCAGGAGAATTACTGTGAGCACAGCAAGAACTCCAAAGACCGCCATAGTGATTGGTGTTAGTACATTCACATCAATTCCGGCAGGACGTGGCTTCTTGCGAATTCGCGCAAAGAGGGCGCGAAGCTCATCAGCGATTGCGACTGCCATATGACCGCCATCGAGTGGAAGTAGTGGAAGTAAATTAAATAGTCCAACAAATATATTGAGGCTGGCAACGAGAAGAATAAATGTTGATAACCGTTCGTTGCTGCTGAGTTTGACGCTACCAACTGCTTCACCAGAAACACGTGCCGCGCCCACAACACCTACAAGTCCATTGGGATCGCGCTTTTCGCCAGCAAATGTTTGCCTGAATAATTGTGGGACTTTTGTTGGAAGTGAGATCAGTGATTTCACCGATTCACGAGTAAGTACCCACGTTGCCTTTGATGAGCCCTTTATTGAAGTAATAAATCCATCGCGCTTAACGCCAATTTTTGTCACGATGCCAAGGACATATCGCTTCTCACTTGCGAGATATGTAGGAGCGGCGGTAATAGTGAGATTCTTGCCGTCACGCTTTACAACAAATGAGAGCGCCTTGCCTTCGGAATCTCGAATTGCCTGTGAATCTAGATACCAGTCGTTTACTTTCTTGCCATTAATGGAAAGAACTTCATCACCTACTTGGAAACCAGCAGCTTCAGCAGCTGTGCTGGGTGAGACTTGGACAATATTGGGAAGCAGCGCGTTGAAACCAACACCAAAGAAGATTGAGAAGATCAGTAAGAAACCAATGACAAAGTGAGCAAATGATCCTGCACCCAAGACAATTAACTTCTTACCGGAAGATGCAGTGAAGAAAGCACGGGACTCTTCACCGACAGGCATAGTGTCGAGTGGCGTCATTCCTTCGATGCGACAGTA
>RFSY01000091.1 GCA_009923805.1 Actinomycetota bacterium | reverse complement strand
TCATCTACGCGCGCACGTTCTGACATAATCACTAACCTTACTTGCACTCGACATACTTCTAGGGGATTTACATGGGTATCAACGAAGAAAAAGCAGCGCTTCGTACTCGGTATCGTCACGAGCGTAAAGAACGTTACCTAGAGCACTCCTTTGAATTTCTGGCCACAACTTCTGAATTTCACGATGCACAGGTGATTGCAAGTTACATCTCCTATGGCGATGAACCCGATACTAAAGCTCTTAATGCTGCTCTGATCAAGAATGGCAAAGTACTTGTTCTGCCACGAATTAACGGAGATCAGTTGCAATGGGTGCAGTGGAGTGGCGATCAAAACTCTCTGACGTTAAAGAAGAAAATCTTAGAACCTAGCGGTGATGCGTACGCCAATCTCTCAGATATCCAAGTAATTGTTGTGCCGGCACTTCGAATCGACCGGAGTGGGTATCGACTTGGACAAGGCGGTGGCTATTACGACCGCGCACTGCCACAACTGAGTGCTTGGTCTATCGGACTTATTCATCCTGATGAGATTTCTAGTGAAGACTTGCCCCGAGAAGATTGGGATATTCCGCTACACGCAGCAGCAACACCAAATCTAGTAATTAGATTTCAAAAATAATTAAGGAAGATTGCGCGCAATAACAATTCGCTGAATCTGATTCGTGCCCTCATAGATTTGAGTCAACTTAGCGTCGCGCATCATGCGCTCAACTGGATAATCTGAGACATAGCCGTAACCACCCAAAATTTGCACAGCATCAGTAGTTACCTTCATGGCCACATCAGTTGCATAAGTCTTACTCGCCGCTGAGAAGAATCGTAAATCTTTATCCTCGCGTTCACTCTTGGCAGCTGCTGCATAGGTCAATTGACGAGCTGATTCGATACTAATTGCCATATCTGCCAACATAAATTGCACACCCTGGAAATCAAAAATCTCTTTGCCAAATTGCTTACGTTCATGTGAATACTTCTTCGCAGCATCAAAGGCACCTTGTGCAATACCCAAGGCTTGTGCGGCGATGGTGATGCGAGTGTGATCCAGAGTATCCATCGCTAATGAAAAACCTTTTCCTACTTCACTGATTCGGCGGTCATCGCCAATTTCTACATTATCGAAGTAGACCTCACGTGTAGGAGATCCTCTAAAGCCCATCTTCTTTTCAGGTGCACCAAAAGAGACTCCGGCATCAGATTTTTCAAGGACGAATGCAGTAATTCCTTTAGAACCTAGAGAAGCATCTGTTTGAGCGATAACGGTGTAGAACTCTGATTCACCTGCATTAGATATCCACTTCTTACTTCCATTAATTACCCAGCCATCGCCTTTTCGCTCTGCCTTAGTTTTCAATGCAGAAGCATCTGATCCTGCCTCTGATTCAGAGAGGCAGTATGAAAATCCTTTACCTTTCGCAAGCGGACGTAGCCATCGCTCTTTCTGTTCTTTATTTCCACCAAGAATAAGTGGCAGAGATCCAAGTTTATTGACGGCGGGAATAAGTGATGATGAAGCACATACTCGTGCGACTTCTTCAATGATGATGCAGGTTGCAAGTGCATCTGCGCCATCGCCACCAAACTCAGTAGGTACATGCGCAGCGAATAAGCCTGCTTTCACAAGTGCGTTATGTGCCTCTTGCGGATAGCGATGGTCCTCATCAACATCGTGGGCAAATGGAGCAATCTCTTTATCAGATAGCGAACGCAAGCTATCGCGAAGTTCAATATATTCAGGTGGAAGGGTGAATACGTTTTCGAGACTCATTGCTTTCCTTCTCTTTCGTCGCGAAGTTGCAATTTAGATAGATAATTATTGTATTGCGCTAATTCGTCAGGTTCGCCCATGGCAGCCATGCGCGCCTCATTACGATCGATACGTTTAGCTTCACGCGAATCATCACGCATCCATTGAATAAAGGTGGCGGTAAGCGCCAAGATAATTGGAATCTCGCCCATACTCCAAGCGATAGAGCCCGCCAAATGTTGGTCTGCCAGCAAATCGGTGAGCCATGGAGTTTTCAGCGATCCGTAATATCCGCCATCTATCAGCGTTGTAGTTGCAAGAAGTGAAATTGCAAAGAATGCGTGAATGCTCATCGCAGCAAAGAGCATCACGATTCGCACAAGATGAGGAACCTTCTTTGGATTGGGATCGATTCCAATAATGACATGGAAGAAGAGAAAACCTGAAAGTAAGAAATGGATATTCATAAAGAGGTGCCCGGCATGGCTTTGCATTAAATTCCCAAATAAGTTTGTTGAATATAAAGCAAAGAGTGAGCCATCAAAGATTGCCAGCGCTACAAGCGGGTTAGTGAGTATCGATGCATATCTCGAGTGAAGTGCGGCAAGTAAAGTTCCACGAACGCCGCGCTCTTCGGGCGTTCGTCCTTGAGGCAATGTGCGAAGCGCCAAAGTAATTGGTGCTCCTAAGACAAGACCAATTGGTGCAAGCATTCCAAGAATCATGTGCGCAATCATGTGATATTGAAATGAGAAGAGTGCGTAGACGCCAAGCCCGCCGCTTGTTGCTAAATCAATCGCGGCAATTCCAATTGCAAATGCAATTGTGCGACCAATAGGCCATGAATCTCCACGCTTCTTAAGTATTGAAACGCCTTTTATATACAGTGCAACAAATGTAATGAGCAGGGCAATCATGAGCGCGTCAGGATCATAAATAGTCAGAATGCGCGCAAATGTTGGCGCACCTGGTGTTGGAAAACCTGCAACTGCCAGTGCCGGGCTAAATGCAACTTCTTTACCTGCAGGAGGTTTTGTATTGGAAAGCCAACTTCCAAGCACAACTGCAAAAGACATAATCAGCGCTTCTATGACGATGATTCTTGAAAGCAAAGCCCAGCCAGTTTTTTCACGTTTTACTAATTCACGACGGTTGATATAACCAATGCCAATTAAGACAGCGGTGAGAAGTGCTTTGATAATTACTATCCGCGCATATGAAGTTGACCAGGCAGATGAGAAATTTAAACGTGCCCAAGCATTTGCAATTCCACTTACGACAACTGCAATTGCTGTCCATAACGCAAGTTGGCTAAAGCGCGGCAGCGATACCTGTCGATCCTCCTCTTTCATAAGCGCTATCGCGATGACTCCACCTACCCATAGTGCTAGCGCAATAACGTGAACCACTAAAGAGCCAATTGCCAAAGAGTGTGAACCTGAAGATGCTGAATGACTTTGGAATACCGGGGCTACGAGACCAAGCAGCGCGATGCCAAGAAAGACCACTGATTGCAAAGTGCTCTGCAAATATTTGATAGATACAGCAACTGCAAGTGCGGCTAGAAATTGTATAAAGAGAAATTTACCTAAATCAACTTGGGTGATAAATGAACGAAGAGTGGTGGCATCAAAGGCTGGACCGATACTAGTTCCAAGGATATTTGCCAATGTAATGATGATTTCCATAAAGCTAGCAAGAACCCAAATAACACCACAAATAGTTCCAATAGAACGTAATTGGTCAGAAGACTTTGCGAGTTTGCCATCTCTATCTACCAGCAGGAATGCGAATGCAAGTAAAACGCCTACGACGGCGAAGCTCGAGAAAATCAGTATCGATTTATTAAATGTTCCAAGTGCGCTTACCAGAGGATTAATCGAAGTCAGATTTCCTGACAGTAAATTCATCGCTCTCGATATAACTTTCTAGCATATGCAGCTAGCGCGATTGTGACGATAAGGGCAGACAGTAAGAGTCCAAGAACAAAGATTGTTGTGCCTGCATTATTTCCTGATGGTGCCGGTGTCTTTGAAGGTTGCGCAGGAGCAGTTGCAATAACTGTTGGTTCTGCATACGTAAAAGTAAATTTTCCAACGAGCGGAACATCGTTCTCTGCGAGTAAAGAATAATTGACAGTATAAATTCCAGTTTTAACGAGTGGCTTTAATCCAATGACTGCATTTGCGCCATCAATTGTGAGAGCCCCATCATCTACACGAGCACCCGTCGGATCGGTCACTGTCACTTCATTGCCAGCATCCAT
>RFSY01000010.1 GCA_009923805.1 Actinomycetota bacterium | reverse complement strand
GAGAGTTGATTTTGGAAGATGGCGCTCGAATTACAGTAGGAGACATCGTTCATCTACGATAAGCCCGTGAGCGAACGTTTTCCAACAGTCGGTGTCATCGGTGCAGGACAGCTCGCACGGATGATGGTTGCACCCGCTACCGCACTCGGAGTAAATCTCATTCTTTTCGCACAGAGCGCCGACGATTCTGGGGCTCAAATTATCAACCACGTCATTGGTGACTACCGCGATTTAGAATCCTTAAAGTCATTTGCTGCTCAATGCGATGTAATCACATTCGAACATGAACTCGTCCCACTTTCTGTCATCAAAGGTTTGGAAGCATCCGGAGTCCGTGTCTATCCACCTTCATCTGCCTTTATTTATTCACAAGATAAAGCTGAGATGCGCGCAAAATTAGATTCATTTCCATCACCTGCCTGGAAGGTAATAAGTAGTACTCACGAGGTCGATCAATACCCACTCATCGCAAAGGCTATTTCTGGTGGTTACGATGGTCGAGGAGTATGGAAAATCAACTCACAAGATGAGCTTGCCGAACTCTTGAAAACTACACCTAAACTTCTAATCGAAGAGCTCATCTCCTTTGATACTGAGATTGCAGTAATGGTTGCTCGTTCACCTCACGGTCAAGCAAATTCTTGGACTCCAACTGAAACTATTCAAGAAGATGGAATCTGTATTCTCACAATTTCACCAGCGCAAAGTGTTTCATCCGACATCGCAGAAAAAGCACAGAAGTTAGCCCTTGATATTGCGCAAGAAGTCGGCGTCATCGGCGTAATGGCTGTTGAAATGTTTATTAAAGGTGAGCATCTCTTTGTTAATGAATTAGCGATGCGCCCACATAATTCGGGCCACTGGACTATTGATGGTTCTCGAACAAGCCAATTTGAGCAGCACCTGCGAGCGATTCTAGATTTACCGCTAGGTAATCCAGCAATGACGCACGATTTTGCCGTTATGGGAAATATTTTAGGTGGCGAAAAGACAGATATGTATCGACCATATCTTCATCTCATGGCTCGAAATCCGGATATTAAATTTCACCAATATAAGAAGGAAGTACGCCTGGGCCGCAAGATTGGCCATGTCACGGCAGTGGGTTCAGACCTTCTACAATTAACTACAGATGTGAAGCACGCCCGTGACTACATGAGTGGAGAAATCGATGAGTGATCGTAAAGATGTAGCAATCATCATGGGTTCAGATTCTGATTGGCCAGTGATGGAAGAAGCCGCGAAGGCACTCGATGCATTTGGGATTAGTTACAGCGCAGATGTTGTCTCTGCTCATCGCATGCCAGAGGAAATGGTTGAATTCGCAAAGAGTGCAGCATCCAAAGGTTACAAAGTAATTATCGCTGGCGCCGGCGGAGCCGCACATCTTCCGGGAATGGTCGCTTCTCTGACAACGCTTCCAGTCATTGGAGTTCCAGTTTCGCTGAAAAACCTTGAGGGCATGGATTCTCTACTTTCAATAGTGCAGATGCCTGGAGGGATTCCAGTCGCGACAGTTGGAATCGATAATGCAAAGAATGCCGGAATACTTGCCGCCCGCATTATTGGCTCATCTGATTCTGCTGTTGCCAAGAAGATTGAAACCCAATTGTCAGAATTATCAGATGAGGCAAAAGCAAAGGGCGCCCAATTGAGCGCCCGTCGCAATCAGAAAACTGGTTTTTAGTCAGATCTGCCCAGCGCATGTACACGCCAGCCTGCTGCGCGCCACATATTACGATCTAACATATTGCGTCCATCAATAAGGAACTTTGACTTCACTAATTGACCGATTACTGATGGATCTAGTTCGCGATATTCCTTCCACTCAGTTAAATGCAAGATTGCATCCGCACCTTTAACTGCATCAACAACCTTTTCCTGGTAATCAAGATTTGGGAATCTCTTTCGTGCCGGTTCAATTCCCTTAGGATCATGCACAACAACCGTGGCACCAGCAGCTTGGAGCTGAGCTGCGATATCTAACGCTGGGGAATCGCGAACATCATCGCTATCAGGTTTAAATGTCGCACCTAAAACTGCAATCTTGTACTGAGTTAAATCTTCCGAAAGATCAGCGCGCACAACATCAATCACGCGCTGACGTGCACGCAAGTTGATGGCATCGATTTCACGTAAGAATTCAAGCGCTTGATGAGCTCCAAGTTCTTGCGCACGTGCCATAAATGCACGGATATCTTTAGGCAGACATCCACCACCGAAGCCGATACCCGCCTGTAAGAAGCGGTTACCAATACGTGGGTCGTATCCGATTGCCTTAGCAAGAACTGTGACATCTCCACCCGCGGCTTCACAAACTTCAGCCATGGCATTGATAAATGAAATTTTTGTTGCCAAAAATGAGTTGGCTGCAACTTTGACTAGTTCGGCAGTCGGAAGGTCGGCGCGAATCCATGGAGTTCCCAAATCGATAATCGGCTTATAAACCTCTTTGAGAATTTCTTCCGCACGATCATTTGCAACACCAACCACCAGACGGTTAGGAGTCAGCGTATCTTCTACAGCAAATCCTTCTCTTAGAAACTCGGGGTTCCATGCCAGGTCTGCATGTGGAGCTGATGTACTCAATTGGTCACGAAGTAATTGAGCTGTACCAACTGGAACAGTAGATTTTCCAACAACAAGTGAACCTTCTTTAAGGTGTGGCGCAATTGCGGCAACCGATGCTTTTACATATGTGAGATCTGCAGCAAGGCCATCTTTGCTCTGCGGGGTACCTACACAAATAAAGTGAACATCGGCATCAGCAACGGCTGAGAAATCAGTTGTAAATGAGAGGCGACCAGTTTTCATCTCTGCAGCAAGCAGAGTATCTAAACCTGGCTCATAGAAGGGGAGTTCGCCTTTAGATAAGAGATCTACCTTGCTCTGATCGGTATCGATGCCGATTACGTCAAATCCAAGAGAGGACATACATGCAGCATGAGTTGCGCCTAAGTATCCGCAACCTATAACTGAGAGTTTCAAAGTCATGTGCTGGAGTCTATTGCAGAGTCAATTGAAAATCGTTATTTGCCCGGCTATTGAGATGGCGCGCAAGGATTTTCAGCAGCAGTTTTACTCTTGAACTTGTCTATCATCACAGGAGGGGTAGTTGCCTTTGGTGACGGTTTAATTTCATCAATCAGTGCAGCATCATCTCGAATACGAGTCCACAGGTCATTCGCCAAATTAACATCCCAGATTACTACTGAGCCCACACCCGGATAGCTTCCATTGGGATCTGAAAGTGGAACAGTTAATGTGCGGACGTTTCCAGAGGATAAGTTCCTCATCTGTTTTGCAAGAGTAAGCAGGTCGTTCTTATTTACGCCTTCATCCATCTTCACACTAGAAATAGTGGCGCTATAAAACTTAGCTAATTTAATTGGATTGAGTAGCACTCCGCTACTCGTTGCTCCACGAAGTACGGCACTCACAAATTTTTGCTGACGTTCCATTCGACCAATATCTCCGCGACCATCGAAATCACGAGTTCGCACATATTTCAGCGCTTCAAGCCCATCAAGGATGTGGGTTCCAGCGCTCATAACAAGGTGGCTCTTCGGATCATTAATCGCGACCTTAGAACAGACTTCAATTCCACCTAGAGCATCAACGACACCAGTGAAGCCTGCAAAACTAACTTCAATGTAGTGGTCAATCTTTAAATTCGTTTTCTTCTCAATAGTTGCAATCAGTAGAGGGGCACCACCAAATGCGAATGCTGCATTAAGTTTCCCAGGACGTTCCGGGATATCCAATTTTCCATCTTGACTTTTATGTGCAGGAATTTCAACTAAAGTATCTCGAGGAAGAGAAACAATGTAGGCCGCGTCACGACTCTTGCTGATATGCACTAAAAGCATTGTGTCTGAACGACCCCCAGCTGCAACAGCTGTGCTTCCCACGCGAAGATACTTTATCTGCGCTTTAGTTAAACCCTCACGTGAATCTGAACCCACGACGAGATAATTAAGAGCGCGAGAAGTTTTTTCTGGGCGATCTTTGAGGTTACCAAAGACATTTATTCGAGAGATTTGACCACTTACTTGACCTAATCCAAGCCACGATAGCGATGCAACCAAGACAACACCCACAGAGAGTGATGTAATTATCCGAATCGCACGTGGTGATTTCACATCCGTAGGGTACTTGGACGATAGCGTGGAGGGGTTATGTCGACACCAACACATGAGTTAATTGGCTCACCGCACCCTGCAATCAGCGTCATCCTTCCAGTCCTCAATGAGGAAGCACATCTTGAAGGAGCAGTGCACTCAATACTTTCTCAGGATTACCAAGGACCCTTGGAAATAATTTTAGCTATTGGCCCATCACGAGATCACACCTTAGTGATTGCTCAAAAACTTGCAGAAGTAGATCATCGCGTCGTTATTGTCCAAAACCCAACTGGAAGAACAGCAGCCGGACTCAATCTTGCATTGAATAAGTCGAAGAGTGCGGTGGTAGTGCGCGTAGATGGACATGCACAAATTCCAGATAATTACCTGACACTTGTTGTTGAAATCCTCAATAAAACTGGTGCCGTCAATGTTGGTGGAGTAATGGCAGCGGTTGGGACTACTGGTTTTGAGAAAGCAGTCGCAGGCGCGATGCGTAGCCCATTTGGAGTTGGAGCATCTCGTTTTCATACTGGGGGAGCAGCGGGTGAAGTAGATACTGTCTATCTCGGAGCATTTCGCAGGGAAGCTCTTGTTGCAATTGGTGGTTTCGATGAACGTTTTACTCGAGCCCAAGATTGGGAGTTAAATTTTAGATTACGCGAAAATGGTGGAATCGTTTATTTTGATCCAAGACTTCACGTCACGTATCGACCTCGCCCAAATGTAAAAGCACTTGCTAAGCAATATTTCGAATATGGACGGTGGAGAAGAGTTGTATCTAGGCGCCATTCTGGAACAATCAATTACAGATATTTAGCACCACCACTTGCACTCAGTGGATTTCTTTTTTCTGTGATACTCGGCGCAGTTATTTCTGCAATTTTTTATATTCCTGCAGCAATTTATCTTCTTTTCGTCTTTGGCGCCTCTGTAAAAATTGCATCCTCCATCAGTGAGTTTTTCCGCTTACTCATCGTGCTGCCCACGATGCATTTCGCGTGGGGTGCTGGATTTCTATCTTCTCCTAAGACTCTCGTGCCCTCATCTGATTAAGTAGTTACAGCCTGCGGTAGCCTTTCGCACGTGGATAAGCCTTTAGTTGTTTATGAGCCTTTCCGTGCTGGCTTACCGCCAATGCGTGATTATCTGCGTTCATTATGGAGCCGCCGCACTTTTATCGCTGAATTTTCTCGATCTGAACTTCGGGAACAGAATTACGGTTCAGTCTTCGGCCAATTGTGGTTAATTCTCAACCCCTTACTTCTCTCTGCTGTTTATTTCTTACTTATCTATGTCATTGGTGGAAGCAGTGATTCCACTCGATTTGGACATCTCACGGCTTCACTTTTTCTCTTCTATTTGATTGCAAATAGTCTTACGGGTGGCGTTAAGGCGATTACTTCGGGGCAAAGGCTAATTCTCAATACTTCTTTTCCGCGCATTATGCTTCCGATCTCAGCGACCGTTATTGCGCTCTTTAAATTTATTCCGACCGTCCTAGTATTTATCGTGATTCACGCGATCATTGGGCTTCCTTACTCTTGGCAGATGTTGTGGGCGATTCCAATATTTGTGATTGCTTTACTCATGGCACTCGGTATGGCGATTTTAATCTCCTGCATCAATGTTTATTTCCGTGATATCTCAAGCATGCTTCCTTACCTCACCCGAAGCCTGCTGTATCTGTCACCCGTTTTATATGAGGCTGCGAACATCTCTGAAAGAATCAAGAAAGCTGAAATTGCGAATCCAATTTTTTATCTCTTGGATTCATGGTCACGAGTGGTTGTGCATGCAGAGGCACCTTCTAGAATGGGAATCATCCACGCAGCTATCTGGGCGCTAGCAATCTTCTTTATTGGAAGCTACTTCTTCTTATCGAGGGAGCGTGATTTCGCTGTCAGACTTTAACCACGAACATATTCCTCAAGGAGTAGCTGTCTCAGTCAAAGATCTGGGACTGACGTACACAACATCAATCGATAAGAAACCAACCCTTAAGGCACGTATTAAGACAGTGGGGCGGGGAAAGAAGCACACTCGAGTAGTGCGTGCACTCAATGAAATAAATGTCGATGTTCATTATGGAACAGTCTTAGGAATTATTGGCTCAAATGGTGCAGGAAAATCTTCTCTTATGCGAGTCAT
Source organism: Actinomycetota bacterium (assembly GCA_009923805.1). Taxonomy (GTDB): domain Bacteria; phylum Actinomycetota; class Actinomycetes; order Nanopelagicales; family Nanopelagicaceae; genus Planktophila. The sequence continues at coordinate 16,857 of RFSY01000010.1, read as the reverse complement.
CTCGGGCATTGTGCCACCGACTCAGGGCCGCGTTGAAGTTTTTGGAAGTGTTAGCACACTGCTGGCGCTAGGAGTTGGGTTTAATCCATCAATGACTGGCCGCGACAATGTCTATTTAGGTGGACTTGCTGCTGGAATGTCTCGAGATGAAATTGATAGGAACTTCGATGCTATTGCTGATTTCTCTGAACTTGGTGAAGCTATAGATGCTCCTATGCGTACCTATTCTTCTGGAATGTATGCACGATTGGCATTTTCGGTGGCTGCAGTTGTCGAGCCAGATATTCTGATTATTGATGAAGCGCTCAGTACCGGAGATGCAAAGTTCAAGGAGAAAAGCCTTAACAGAATTAAAGAACTTCGTACATCTGATCGCGCGCTCATTCTCGTAAGCCACGCGCTTGCAACGATTGAAGATATTTGTAACGAAGTTATTTGGCTCAATAAAGGTAAGTTGATGATGCGTGGAAAGCCATCAGAAGTAATTGCTGCCTATCGAGAATTTGTGGATGCAAGAAAGAGCGCATCGTCAGATGAGGATGTATAAATCTTTCTCCCTAGCAATTCTCATTACCCTGATATTTTCAACCCCTGCCCAAGCTGAAATCCCAGCATCCTTTTCATTTACAGGTTCTGGTTATGGGCATGGCGTTGGAATGAGTCAGATTGGCGCCAAAGCTAGAGCACTTGCTGGCGAGAGCGCAACCGCAATTTTGAATTATTATTACAAGGATGTCGTTATCGCACCGATTATTGATACTCAAACTATTCGTGTAAATATCGGACATGCATTGCATACTGCAGCATTTGTTAGCGCAACACCTGATTCGCAAATTCAGATATTTGCAGGAGATATCGGAGCAGCAACTGATGTCCTGCCGCTACTTACATTCTCATCCAAGCAGAAGGCTACTTTTAGGATGCAAGGAAATGTCGCGACGAGCGGAGTACTAAAGGGCACCTCATTTACTATTCGGTGGGTCGGTGCTTCAACTGTCTTAACATTTTCACAGCCTGGAACTTCTACTCGCTATAAGTATGGCCAGATGCAGATTAAGGTTGTTAAAGGAGCGATGGAGGTAACTAACTCTCTTTCCATCCATGATGAATATTTATGGGGCATTAGCGAAGTCCCATCAGCGTGGCCAGCAGCGGCACTCGAAGCACAAGTAATCGCATCCCGCTCTTACGCACTTTCAAAGATTGATGTACTCAAACCCTCTTGTGATTGCCACGTTTATTCACATATCTCAGATCAAAATTTTGCTGGATATTCGAAAGAGATAGAGCCAAAGATTGGCCTGTTATGGAAAGCGGCAGTAGTACGTACCAATATCGACTCGACAACAAGTCTGGCAGTTCTGAGTAAAGGAAAGGCTATTGCGGCCTACTTCTTCTCTTCATCCGGTGGCGCAACACAAAGTACACAAGACGCATGGGGGCAACCAACTTCTTACACACAATCTGTATCGGATACCGCTGGTCTTGATCCTAAAGTGAATCCACGCTTTGCAACGTGGAGCGCTTCCGCAGTTCAATCACTTGTTGCCACAGCTTTTCTACTTCCCGATATCGTGAGCCTCGAGATAATTTCAAGAAATTCTGCTGGTGCTGTCACTTATATAAAGGGCACTGCAAGTGATGGAGCGACAAAGTTATTGCGTGGAGATACATTCAGAAGTCGCGTGAAGATTCCTTCACCATATTTCAATCTCGTTAGTTAGCGTGCAAAACTGAGTTAAGTCCACCCCACGTGCCCGTGCGCATTACCGCTTCCAGACCACCAGTGAGCGAGTTTCGACGGAACAGTAAATTACTTGCTCCGGATAAAGTTCCAGCCTTAACAATCTCACCGTCAGGAAGTTTTACCTTCGCAGCTGCCGTGATGTAAGTACCTGCTTCGATAACGCAGTTATCGCCTAGTGAAATACCGAGTCCTGAATTTGCACCGAGCAAGCACTTTTCTCCGATTGAGATAACTTCTTTTCCACCACCACTGAGAGTTCCCATAATGGATGCGCCACCACCAACATCGGTGCCATCGCCAACGACGACTCCGGATGAGATGCGACCTTCGACCATAGAGGTTCCCAATGTGCCGGCATTGAAGTTAATAAAACCTTCATGCATAACAGTTGTGCCTGGAGCAAGGTGTGCACCTAATCGGACTCGATCTGCATCAGCAATTCGAACACCGGATGGCACTACATAATCAACCATTCGAGGGAACTTATCGACTGCAAATACTGTTACATGTCCATAGTGCGCCTTCAATTGTGCGCGCGTAATTTCAAATCCATCAACTGCGCAAGGTCCTGCAGAGGTCCAGACAACATTTGCGAGCAATCCAAATATTCCTTCGAGTGATTGGCCATGTGGCTTTACCAACCGGTGAGAAAGTAAGTGGAGTCGGAGATAAGCATCCTTTGCATCTTTAGGTGCTACAGATAGATCAATCTCAAGTGAGACTAATTCACGAGCAACTCCACGAATCGGATCATTACCAACCATTGCAACTAGAGATGCATCAGGAGCGCCAGAGAGCGCACCCAGTGCTGGAGTTGGATACCAAACATCCAGAACTGTATTTCCTGAAATTGTTGCAATTCCATGGCCATGAGCTAAAGAAGACATGTTCTAAGCCTAACCCCTATCCTGTGCGTCATGCGCATTGCAGTATTTTGTTCCTCATCACCCACCATTGATTCGAAATATATCGATCTAGCCTTCGAACTTGGAGCAGGTATTGCCGAAAGTGGCGCAGAACTAGTTTCTGGCGGCGGTCACATCTCAGCTATGGGCGCTGTGTCCCGAGGCGCGAGAGGTAAAGATGGGCGAACAATTGGTGTTATACCTCAAAAATTGGTTGATATTGAGTTTGCAGATCACGATAACCACGAGTTAATTGTTGTCGATTCAATGCGCACACGAAAGGCAAAGATTGAAGATTTATCAGATGCTTTTATTACTCTGCCAGGTGGACTTGGCACTCTCGAGGAGCTCTTTGAAATTTGGGTCGGACGATATCTAAAGTTTCATGACAAGCCAGTAATTATTCTTGACCCGTATGGAATTTATCAGCCACTACATGCACTTGTTGAGCATTTAGAAGTCGAAAATTTTGTGAAACCAGGAATGCGCGACCTATTACATTGGACCACGACGGTTGATGAAGCGGTATCAATTGCCCATGGGAGAAAATAAATTGGCCTCAAGCACCCTTGCAATTAGTTTAGTCATTGATGCGCCTCGAGATCAGGTGTGGGAAAGAATTGCAGATTGGTCATCACAAGGTGATTGGATGTTGCAAACTAAAGTCTGGGTGACTTCGCAGCAAAGCGTGGGAGTGGGAACTTCTATTGCCGCATTTACGGGCCCGCTCTATAAGCTTTATCCAAAATTCAAATCTTTCGGCTTACTTGATTTGATGACTGTCACTTTATGGGATGCACCATCTCGCTGCGATGTTGAGCATCATGGAAAAATATTGAAAGGCAGTGGCACATTTCAATTGACGAATCTGGGATCAGATAAGACGCGCTTCGATTGGTCTGAAACGATATTGGCACCAAAAGCTCTCTTTATCCTTGTAGCCCCCTTCCTTTATATCGGGGTACGAATATCCCTCAAGCGCTTTTCGCGATCTTTTCTATAGCCACGTTGGATTCTCTAGATTCTTTAAGAATGAAGCGAGTAATCTCTACTCTATGAGCGAACCGCAAACTCTGGCAGAGTTGCTCGCCTCATTACCCGAGGAAGAACGCTTCATATTGACACTTCACTATCTGAGGTCAAAAAGTAGTTCGGAAATTGCAGAACTCTTATCTGTCCCAGAGAAATCGGTAATAGTTGTGATTGAAAGCGGAAAGAAGCGTTTAACGGCCTTTTTAGGCATCTAAAAACCCCGATTTCACCTCGGGCTCATTCTGCGAGATACTTCTCCCTCTACTTCTCATCGATCCGCTACCTCACAAGGAGTCCCCACCATGGCAGCAATGAAACCTCGTACAGGTGATGGACCAATGGAAGTTACAAAGGAAGCTCGCTCACTCGTAATGCGCATCCCGCTAGAAGGCGGCGGACGCCTTGTTGTCGAACTTAACCCTCAGGAAGCCAATAACCTCAGCGCTGCTCTTGAAGCCGCTGTTGCTCTGATTAAGAAGTAGAGCGGATTTAGAAATTCTTCACGCAGTAGCTCCCGATCTTGAATCAATTATCGGAGCCGATGTCATTGCTCTTGGGTTTACACAATCTAAAGAAAGTCACATTAACTTTTCAGGAAGCAAGAAGCTGCTCGGTAGCCTAGAAAAATTCTTTGAAATCAACCTTGTCGATGAAGTCTCCTTCTTCAACCCAACAGGTAAAGTTGGAGAAATCTATGAAATCCCTGTTCTTCATGCAGATGCCCAGGTAGATCGTTTCTACTTAGTTGGACTTGGTGATGAATCACTTACTGCTCAACGAGCTGCAGGTGCGGCAATTGGAAGAAAATTAAGAGGAAAAGCAATTGAAGTTATTTCCCTCTGTGCGGAAAAAAAGAGCGATATCAAAGCGCATGGAATTTCAGCACTTCTCGGAGCATATTCCTGGAATCTGAAAACTGATAAGCCAGTTGAAATTCCCACTATTGCAATAGCAACAACTGAATTAGAAACTGTAAAAAGTGCAGGCCATATTGCCCGTGCTCTCTATATAGCGCGAGACTTAATCCATACACCTTCGAATATCAAGAACCCTTTATGGATGGCGCAAGAAGCAAAGAAGATTGCAGATGATAAAGGTCTAGCCATTAAAGTCCTTGCTGGAAAAGAGTTAGCCAAGTTTGGCGGTTTACGTGCTGTCGGAAACTCATCTCCAAATCCAGGTCCACGTTTCATTGAATTGTCATATATTCCTCGCGGCCGATCTGGCTCAGCGGCAGCCCTTCCACATATTGTCATTGTTGGAAAGGGAATCACTTTCGATACTGGTGGAGTCTCCTTAAAACGTCCATATGATTTTATGACGGCAATGAAGAGTGATATGGCGGGTGCTGCTGCAGCACTTGCAACTATAAGCGCGCTTCCGGATTTGCAACCTAAGGTGCGTGTAACCGTTCTCATGATGTGTGCTGAGAATGCATTTTCAGGAAGTGCCCAACGTCCTTCAGATGTCATTACGCAATATGGTGGCACCACAGTTGAAATCATCAATACAGATGCTGAAGGACGGCTCGTTCTTGCCGATGGCCTGGCATATGCAGTTAAAAATCTTGATCCTGATTATCTGATTGATATTGCAACACTTACTGGCTCTGCCACTCTTGGTTTAAGTAGGCATTACGCCGCGCTCTACAGCCGCGATACAAAATTAGCGCAACAATTTGTCGACCTCGGTGAATCAAGTGGTGAACGTGCATGGCATATGCCACTAATTGACGATTACGCAGACTCCCTGGAAAGTGATGTTGCAGATCTCAATCATGCGGCTGATAAGGGCGATTACTCAGCAGGGTCTGTCACCGCAGCGCTATATCTCGAGCACTTTGTTGGAGATAGCCGATGGGTACACCTCGATATAGCTGGAACTGGACGAAGTGATAATGATTCTGGAGAAAACGTTAAAGGTGGCACTGGATTCGGCGTTCGTTTATTGATTGATTGGATATTGTCCCTCTCATGAACATCGACCCGCACGAATACTCAGAGAGCTTCATCGTCGAAGACTCAGTGAAATCAGCAGCCCGTGCTCGCGGTCATGAAATAGGAGTTACTGATACTTCCCAAGGATCTGGCGCATATCTACGCCAACTTGCTCATCAATTAAAGGCGCAATCGGTTGTGGAAATCGGTACCGGATCTGGAGTCGGCGCGCTTTGGATTCTCGAGGGAATGCTGGCAAGCGGAACTCTGACATCAATCGATGACGAGATGGAACATACTTCGATTGCAAAGATTGCACTAGCGGAAGCAGATATTTCCCAATCACGTTATCGGTTGATTACTAATTCCGTGATGGATGTAATGACGAAGCTCACGGATCGCGCTTATGATTTAGTAGTTTTTCGACACAACCCAGAGGATTTGAGTTTTGCAATTGCGGAAGCTCACAGAATTCTGAGAAGTGGTGGAGTATTTGTCGTAGATAACTTTTTTGGTGGCGGCAAAGTTTCAGATCCCGCTCAACGTGATCCCAAGACAATTGCGCTGCGCGAAGCAGGTAAAGCTGTGAAAGCTGATGTGGATTCGTGGGTGACTTCACTCATTCCTACAGGCGATGGATTGTTGCTCGCCACAAAGTTGTAGCAAGATAATCACATGAGCAACTACAACAGCGGGCCATGGTGGACCCCGCCTAGTTCTCACAACTCCGCAAAGTACATTCCCTTAAGGTCTGCAATAGTTCTTGCACTCGTTGTTGGGTTGATTGCGGGTACTTTCAGCGCTGCATCATCGGGATCACTCTTTGGCCACTCAGTAAAATTTGTTAAATCTTCATCAACAATTGAACGCCCCGCTGGTTCTGTTGCTGAAATAGCGCAGCGCGTACTCCCATCTGTGGTTTCAATCGAAGCGCGTTCAACCAATGGAGCAGCCACAGGTTCTGGTTTTGTGATTGATAGCGCTGGTTATATTCTGACAAATAACCATGTTATTGCGGCATCAGTCACAAGTGGTGGCAAAATAACTGTGCGCCTCAATGATGGCACTGATTATGCGGCAACTGTTGTTGGTCGCGACAGCGCATATGACTTGGCAGTCTTAAAAATTTCTGGCGCCGTGCTCAAAGCTCTTCAAGTCGGTGACAGCGATAAAGTTGCAGTAGGCGATTCAGTGATTGCAATCGGTTCACCGCTCGGACTATCTGGAACAGTGACTCTTGGAATAATTAGTGCAAAAAATCGCGCCGTGACTGCAGGCGAATCTCAGGGAGATAATTCATTTATTAATGCGCTACAAACTGATGCTGCAATAAATCCTGGAAACTCTGGTGGGCCACTCGTCGATGCAACTGGTTCCGTGATTGGAGTCAATTCTGCAATCGCTTCACTCGGTGCAAATTCAACGCAAGCGGGTTCGATTGGTCTTGGATTTGCAATACCAATTAATCAAGCGCGTAAGACAGCAGAGCAGTTAATTAAGGATGGCAAAGCTACATATCCAGTTATTGGAGTATCAGTGGATATGGCCCACTCTGGTGATGGCGCACTTGTGGCAAGTAATACAGAAGCTGTTACACAAGGTGGCCCTGCTGATAAGGCTGGGCTAAAAGCTGGTGATCTCATCACTAGTTTTGATGGTCGCGTTATTACATCGCCAGAAGAGTTAATCGTTGCAATTCGCTCACATAGCGTCGGAGATAAAGTCCTTGTTACCTATTTACGCAATAAGGTAAGTAAGAGCGCGACCCTGACTCTCACGGCTTCGAAGTAATCCAGTAGAGTCACGCCTATGTTCTTCGATTTTGGTGCTGGCGAAATCATTGGTCTCGCCGTTTTGGCGATGATTCTTGTGGGCCCAGATAAGTTACCTCAGTTCGCTGTCGATGCCGCAAAATTCGTCAAGAAAATTCGAGCTTTTGCCACCACCGCAACCAATGAGTTAAAAGAAAATTTAGGACCTGGATTTGAAAATCTCCAACCCACTGACCTTCATCCGAAAACTTTTATCAAAAATCAGTTGGCCAATGCCTTAGATGCGCAGGATGAGAAAGTTAAAGGGAAGTTAGATCCAGATTTACTATGACCACTATTGATTTAATCCACGCAGCACTGGCAACTGTGCAAGATCCAGAACTTCATCGTGCTCTTCCTGAGCTTGGAATGGTCAAATCCGTTGAGCTCGTCGGAAGCACAGCGCAATTAGAAATTCTGCTCACAATCTCTGGATGTCCAATGAAGGATCGACTCACAACAGATATTGATAAGGCAGTGCTTGCCGTTGAGGGAATTTCAGAGGTCAAAATTACTTTTGGCGTCATGGATGAAGAACAGCGCGCAAATATTAAGAAGTTACTTCGCAATGGACGCGAGAGTTTTATTTCATTTGCTCAAGCTGATTCCTTAACTCGTGTCATTGGTGTTGCATCCGGTAAAGGTGGAGTCGGCAAATCATCTTTGACAGCAAATCTCGCTGTTGCATCTGCACAGAAAGGGCTACGCGTCGGAATTCTCGATGCAGATGTTTATGGACACTCAATCCCTCGTTTGATGGGACTCATTGGGCAACGCCCTACTGCGATCGATCAGATGTTTATTCCCCTCGAATCTTTCGGCGTTAAGACAGTCTCTATGGAAATGTTCAAACCAGAGCGAACAGATGCCATTGCATATCGTGGACCACTTCTGCATAGGGTTCTTGAACAACTGCTCTCTGATGCATATTGGGGCGATTTAGATTTACTCTTTATTGATTTGCCACCCGGTACCGGAGATCTCGCAATCTCACTTGGACAGTTAGTTCCAACGTCAGAAATCGTTGTAGTAACAACACCACAGGTTGCAGCAGCTGAAGTTGCTGAGCGAGCTGGAAGAATTGCCCATCAAATTCACCAAAGAGTCATTGGCGTTATTGAAAATATGTCGGCTTATCCATGTGCAAAGTGTGGAGAATTGACATCGCTTTTTGGCGAAGGTGGGGGAGAAGAAACTTCTCGCCGACTATCTCAACTTGTTGGTGCGGATGTTCCACTTTTAGGAAAAATTCCGTTTGCGCCGGAACTTCGAGAAGGTGGAGATGCTGGAGCTCCGGTAGTTATCTCCTCACCCGAAAGTCCAAGTGCAAAGGCGATTCAGGAGATAATCGCTAAGTTGATTGTCAGAGAAAAATCTCTACTTGGCGTCAGACTCGGGCTTGCGTAACTCTTCAACAATTTCTTTCGCAATATCACCGAGCTCATTACGTAGATAGTCACGGGTAGCAACATCACCAAGAGCGATTCGCAAACTTGCTAATTCACGAGTCAGATATTCAGTATCAGCGATGCTTCGTGAGTTTTGAGCACGATCTTCGTTCAGAGAGATGCGATCACGGTCTGCTTGACGATTTTGTGCAAGGAGAATCAAGGGAGCTGCATAAGAGGCTTGCAATGAAAGAATCAGAGTCAAGAAAATAAATGGGTATGTATCAAAGCGCAGACTCTGCGGCGCCAATGTATTCCAGATGACCCAGCTCAAAACAAAGACAGTCATATATACCAAGAAGCGGGCAGTTCCTAAGAAGCGAGCAAAGCGTTCTGATAGGCGACCGAATGCTTCTGGGTCGTAATTAGCGCGAAGGGAACGACTAGTTTCGCGCGGAGTATCCAAACCATAATTGCGTGCCATCGTTACACCTCCTCTGGTGAATCAGTTGAATCAACAAAACTTGTGTCGATACTTTCAAGTGCTGCCGTGGTTGCCGCAGAATCTCGGTGGTCATGGCGCCAATTTTGTGGCAACAAGTGGTCGAGTACGTCGTCAACAGTAATTGCACCCAGTAAACGATCATTGGCATCAATAACCGGTAGAGAGAGCAAGTTGTAGCTAGCTAAGTATGACGAAACAGCATGCAGTGATGCATCGGGATTAACGCCCTGCGTATGTGTATCCACGATAGAGCCCAAAAGTGTTGAAGGCGGTTCGCGCAGTAAACGTTGGTAATGAACCATTCCAATGAATCTACCTGTAGGAGTTTCTAGTGGCTGGCGAGCAATAAATACTTGCGAGGCAAGTGCTGGGGAAATTTCGCTCTGTCTGACTGCAGCAAGTGCATCGGCAACTGTGTAATCGGCAGACATAACGATTGGTTCGGTGGTCATCATTCCACCGGCTGAATACTCTTCGTATGTCATAAGTCGAAGAACATCTTCGGCATCTTCTGGATCCATAAGATTAATTAGCTCTTGAGCTCGCTCTTCGCCAATTTCCCGGAGCAAGTCGGCAGCATCATCTGGATCCATCTCTTCCAGAACATCCGCTGCTCGCTCTCCTTCTAGTTCGGCAAGCAGTGCAACACGTTCAGATTCATCCATCTCTTCCAAAACATCCGCCAGACGTTCGTCATTGAGCGCTCGCGCAACTTCCACGCGACGCTTGGGTGCAAGATCTTGCAGCACGGCAGCTAAGTCAGCGGCGCGAAGATTGCTCAGCGTTGAAAGCAGATTGATGACACCTTGATTTGTTTCATGATGTGCAAAACCAGTTACTTCTTCCCATGCCACAGTTGATGTTGCACCCTTGCGCCTGAAACCTGTTCCTTTGCGCATGATGTGAACTCGGGTAATAAGCCAGTCACCTGTGCGATTTTGTTCCATCGCCATATCTTCAACAAGTACTGATTCGCCTCCATCAATCAACGTGATTGTGCGATCCAGCAAATCGCTAAGAACAAGAATTTCTCCGGTACGAGTTTCAAATCGACGCATGTTAAGCAATCCTGTTATGACAACTGTTCCTGATTCAATGGAAGTTACACGAGTAATGGGAACGAAGACTCGACGACGCAGTGGGACTTCAACTATCAGACCGAGGACTCGGGGAGTTTGATTATTAGAACGCAGGGTCGCAACAGCATCGCGCACCTTGCCGACAGGATCACCATTAGGGTCAAATACTGCAGTTCCAGCGAGGCGGGCGAGAAATATTCTGTTGATGTTATTTCCGCTCATGGGATAAGAGTAACCGGTGACCTATCGACTAGGTTTGCCTTATGTCATCACGCGCAGAGGGCTCTGGAATCCATAATCACACAGAGCTTCCTGCACGGCCAGACCTTATTCGTCTGATTATCGGGATATTCGGAATCGGCTCTTCCGGACCATTAATCGCCCTCAGTGCAATGCCGGTACCCACTTTGATTTTTTGGAGAAATTTAGGTGGATCGATTCTTACATTTCCTTTTGCGCTTCGACATAAGGTCAATAGCACCGGAGTGAAATGGGCGGTACTTGCAGGAGTAGTTCTTGCCATTCACTTTGTTGGCTTCTTCCTATCGATGCGCATGACCAGTGTTACTGCAGGCACTGCAATCGTTGCAACCCAACCCATCTTTGCTGCTTTTTTTGTGAAGTTAACCGGCGGGCATATCCCGACTAAAGCATGGCTTGGAATGCTCATCAGTTTTGCGGGAGTGTTGCTAGTAACTGGAATCGATTTACAACTCGACCGCCGCTCTTTCCTTGGAGATATGGCGGCGTTGATTTCAGGTGCGCTCGCGGCGGCATATATGTTGATCGGCTCACGAGCTCAACAACACTTGGAAACAACTTCATATACGACTATTTGCTACTTCGTCTGCGCAATGACGGCGCTACCAATGGCGCTCTTTTCTGGTTATGAGGTAATTCATTTTGCTGCGCGCCAGTGGTGGATTTTACTTGGGTTAGTCCTGGGTGCTCAGATTCTGGGACACACGATGTTTAACTTAACGCTTAAGCGTGTCTCCCCAGCTGTTGTTTCAATGATTGTCTTCTTTGAAGTTCCGGTAGCAGCGATACTTTCGCTGGTCTTTCACATTGGAAAGCAACCGACACTTACTATCATTCCTGGAGTGATTTTGATTCTGCTTGGTTGTATCTTGGTAGTTCTTCGAAGCAAGCCACAGGAAGTGCTTTCATCATGATTGATTTACATACACATACAACGTGCAGCGACGGAACAGATTCACCATTTGCACTTGTCAAGAAAGCACTGGCAACGGGAGTTACCACCCTGGCAATCACTGATCATGATTCAACAGCGGGATGGCAGGAAGCAATTACTGCAATACAGCCACAGATTGAATTGGTACTTGGGGCTGAAATTTCTTGTCTGACAGATGATGGAATAAGTGTTCATATGTTGGGGCTTTTATTTGACGGCGAGAATAAGCAAATGCAACAGATGCTCTCTGATTCAAGAGATACGCGCATCCCACGAATGCGCAAGATGGTTGAACTCATGCAGGCTGATGGAATCGCAATCACTCTCGAAGATGTGTACGCAGCAACGCCCGCCGGCGCAACTGTTGGAAGACCTCACCTGGCAGATGCTCTTGTTGCAAGAGGCATTGTTAAACATCGCGATGAAGCTTTTGTAGAATTGCTCAGTAATGGCTCTAAATATTACGTAACCCATGCTGCGCCAACACCGGTTGATGCAATCGGTGTCATTCGAGCATCTGGGGGAGTAGCCGTTATTGCTCACCCATTTGCATCGCGCAGAGGTGAAACCATCTCGGCTGCAACCTTTTCTGATTTAGTAATTGCCGGTCTAAATGGAATTGAAGTACAACATCGTGATCAAAATATGGAAGAACAGAAGACTCTGACTTCAATCGCTCAGGAGTTAAATTTGGCTATTACAGGCTCAAGTGATTATCACGGCACTGGAAAACTTAATGCAATGGCAGAAAACACCACACATCCGGCACAATGGGAAGCCTTAGAAGCACAAGCAAATGCACGAAGGGTTGTCAGAGTATGAATTCCATTGGCGCAGTAACTTTTGCAACTCAAGCTTTTGTCACTTTATTTGTCATCATGGATCCACCTGGTGCAACACCTATCTTCTTAGGGTTGGTCGGTGATAAATCTCCTCGCGAACGAGTGCGCCTTGCCTGGCAAGCAGCTGGAGTCTCGCTCTTTGTTATCGCTAGCTTTGCACTCTTTGGTCAATTTATTCTCGACTATATGAATGTTTCAATTGAAGCGCTACAAGCTGCAGGTGGCCTGCTACTTCTCTATGTCTCTTTGCAACTACTGACCGGAACATCAAAAGGTGGAGCAGATCAAAAGAGTTCCAATATTGGAATGGTTCCTCTGGGTACCCCATTACTAGCGGGACCTGGGGCAATTGTTGCCACGATGATTTATGTTCAGAAAGCAGATACAACAGGCCAGTTCGTAGGTTTAGCCATCGCAATTCTTGCAGTGCATCTGATTATCGGAACAGTTCTGATGGCTTCAACGAAGATTATTGCCGTTATTAAGGATGCTGGAGTAACTCTCTTAGCGAGTATTGCAGGATTGTTACTTGCCGCTATTGCAGTGCAAATGCTGGCTAATGCGATTAAAGCTTTTACTGCTTAGCTATTGATCCGCTTTGTCCGAGTACGTTCGCGCTTTTCCCGAGGTTGGTCTTTCTTAGGTGCAGCCTTTTCAACGCGTGGCGCACTCTTCTCCGATTTAGGTGCAGATGATTTCTTAATCTGTCCTGTGACACCTTTAGGAATATTGAGCATTTCATAGAGATGATCAGATGAAGAGTATGTCTCGAGTGGTTCGGCAAGCCCAAGAACTAGTGCGGTATCAATCATCTTCCATCGAGCTAAATCATCCCAATCTACAAATGTGACTGAAATTCCATCGGCACCTGCGCGAGCAGTACGACCAATGCGGTGAACGTAAGTTTTTTCATCTTCAGGACATTGGTAGTTAATTACGTGTGTGATTCCATCAATATCGATTCCACGAGCTGCAACATCGGTTGCAATCAATACATCAGACTTTCCAGCCTTAAAGTCATTGAGGGCCTTTTCGCGAGCAGATTGGCCGAGATCTCCGTGGATAGTTGCTGCTCTAAAACCACGTTCTACAAGTTCATCGGAAGTCTTTTGTGCAGTTCGCTTCGTGCGACAGAAAACGATTGTTGGGCCACGTCCATCTGCTTGAAGAATACGAGCAAGTAATTCAATTTTATCCATCGCATGGGCACGGATGACATGTTGCTTAATACGTGAAACCACTGCACCTTCATCTTCATTATCTTGAGTACGGATATGTACCGGTTGATTCATGAAGCGACGAGCAAGTGCGATGATGTCACCGGGCATTGTTGCTGAAAAGAGCATCGTTTGCTGACGAGCAGGTGTACTTGTGAAAATCTTTTCTACATCGGGCAAGAATCCGAGATCGAGCATCTCATCAGCTTCATCGAGAACTACACGAGAAACATTCTTTAATTTCAATTGACCTTGACGATAGAGGTCAAGTAATCGCCCTGGGGTTCCAACGACAATTTCCACGCCGTTTTGTAGCGCTTCAATTTGCGGTTCAAAAGCACGACCACCATAAACAGCGAGGGTGCGAATTCCGCGATTAAATGAGAGCTCCTCAATATCTTTCGTTACTTGCACACATAGTTCACGCGTTGGAACGACAATGAGAACTTGTGGATCGCCTTGATTGGCTAGCTCTGCCCAATCAGAGTCATTGGGAGCAATCACTCGCTCGATTACAGGAATGCCAAATGCGAGAGTCTTTCCGGTACCAGTCTTTGCCTGACCGATGACATCTCCATCTGCCAGAGCAATAGGCATAACCATCTCTTGAATAGGAAAGGGTGAAGTAAAGCCATGTTCGTTGAGAGCATCAATTGTCTCTTTACGAAGAGGTAAATCTGCGAAAGTTAAAGACACTTAGTTGGCACCAAAACCGACGCGACGTTCGGTTGGTTGCCCTATTTCTACATAACCAATTTTCTCAGCAGGAACGATTACTTCATGTCCGCGGACATCCGAAAGAATCAGGGGAGTCGATGAAGAAAGGGCTGCAGAGACTGCACTCTTTATTTCTTCTGGAGTCGAAGGGCACTCAAAAGAGAGTTCGCTATTTACATTGATGATTGAGATGCGAACTTGTGAAGCCTTTTCTGATTTCTTTGTACTCATGTGCCTATCTTAGAGTCAGATTTCAGTACGGGGAAATCCAGAAATCCCGCGCCACATAAGGTTCTCGACCAGTTCAATTGCTTGCTGACGAGTGAGCTTTCCATCTCTTTCAAGCCAATGTCGCGCAGTGACTTGGACATATCCGATCATTCCCACACCCAGCATCATTGCTGCTTCACGAGGAAGACCTGTGTCATTTGAAATTACACCGCTAACAGCCGCTGCGCAGTCATATGTCATGCGATTGAGTCGCTCGCGCACCTGAGGCTCAACATTCATATCGCTTTCAAAGAGTAAACGGAAAGCTTCACCTTCATTTTCAATGAAATTAAAATAAGCATCGATTGTGACGTGCACACGACGTTGGTTATCTGGTGTTGAAGATATTGCCTTCTGAATTTCAAAGACGAGAGAATCAATATGCAAATCAAGGACTGCAAGGTAGAGATCTAACTTTGATGGAAAATGTTGATAAAGGACTGGCTTGCTGACATTTGCCCGATCTGCAATTTCATCCATTGCAGCTGAGTGATATCCGGCTGCTGTGAAAACTTCGAGCGCTGCTGAGAGCAATATCGCTCTACGTTCATCGCGAGGAAGTCGTGATTTATCTGAACGCGAAACGTTTGCAGCAACTGAATCTGTACTCATTCTGCCAATCGTACTGAATTGGCAGTCAAACGCCCAGTACGGCAGAATTGCAGTATGAAGACTCCTCCTCTGGTTACGCCAGGCCCAGCGCTCACAGTTGATGAGGTCCGCCGATATAGCCGCCATTTGATCATCCCTGATGTTGCTATGGCCGGACAGCAGCGAATGATGAATGCAAAGGTTTTGTGTGTAGGTGCAGGTGGATTGGGTTCACCGGCGTTGATGTACCTAGCAGCTGCGGGAATTGGAACTCTTGGAATCGTTGAATACGACACTGTTGATGAATCGAATTTGCAACGCCAAATAATTCATGGCCAATCAGATATTGGTAAGAGCAAGGCGCAGAGTGCGAAAGAGAAAATCGCTGAAATCAATCCTTACGTAAATGTCATTACTCATGAAACTAGATTAGATAATTCGAATGTTCTCGAAATCTTTGCACAATACGACATCATCGTTGATGGAACAGATAATTTTGCAACGCGCTATTTGGTAAACGATGCTTGCGTACTTCTCAAGAAGCCTTATGTGTGGGGATCCATCTATCGCTTCGACGGCCAAGCAAGTGTTTTCTGGGCCGAGTACGGTCCTTGCTATCGCTGCCTTTATCCAGAACCTCCTCCTCCCGGAATGGTGCCAAGTTGCGCCGAAGGTGGAGTACTCGGAGTTCTCTGCGCAACTATCGGTTCAATTCAAACTACTGAAGCGATAAAGGTCTTAACCGGAATTGGTGAATCACTTATTGGCTCATTAATGGTTTATGACGCACTTGATATGACTTTTAGAAAAATCAAAGTGCGTAAAGATCCACAGTGTCCAATTTGTAGTCCAAATCCCAAGCAAACTGCCCTGCTGCCAGATTACGAAGCATTCTGTGGCGTGCTCTCAGAGGCCGCGCAAGAAGCAAGCACGGGATCAACGATTACTGTGCAAGAACTCAAGTCAAAAATTGATGCAAAAGATGATTATTACCTGATCGATGTTCGTGAACCAAGTGAGTATGAGATTGTAAATATTCCAACCGCTCATTTAATTCCAAAGCAAGGTTTTATCGATGGCAGCGTGCTTGCATCCTTGCCACAAGATAAACCAATCATCCTTCATTGCAAGAGCGGTGTGAGATCAGCCGAATGTCTAGCAATACTTAAAAGCGCAGGCTTTGCAGATGCCTCTCATGTTTCAGGCGGTGTTGTTGCATGGGCAAAGCAGATAGATACAACACTTCCGGTTTATTGATGCAAAAAAGCTATGAAGGTTTTCGCCTTCTACTTGTTCACGCGCATCCGGATGATGAAACCATTAACAATGGAAGCACAATGGCGATGTACTGTACGCGAGGCGAAGAAGGCGAAGTTCTGATTCCTGATTTAGCCCACTTTGCAGCTCATGAAAGTGATTTGTTGGGGGAGCACAGAGTTCAGGAACTCGCAGCTGCCATGAAGGCCCTAGGTGTTACGGATCATCGTTTCTTAGGGGAAGGCGAAATCAATTTTCGGGATAGCGGCATGATGGAGACCGAACCAAATCAGCGAGCAGATAATTTTTGGAACGCTGACTTTGCCTATGCGACGAAGTTATTAGTGCAGGTTATTGATGAAGT
>RFSY01000090.1 GCA_009923805.1 Actinomycetota bacterium | reverse complement strand
TGTGCGCTGACCACGTACAGGAAGTCCCTTGCGGTGACGAATACCTTGGTAGCTCTGGATTTCAACTTTGCGACGGATATCGCCTGCAACTTCGCGGCGAAGATCACCTTCGATTTTGTAGTTCGCTTCGATGTATTCACGAAGCTGAGCAAGTTCTGACTCTTGCAAATCTTTAACGCGAGTATCTGGAGAAATTCCAGTTGCCGCGAGAGTTTCATGGGAACGGGTAAGACCCATTCCGAAAATGTATGTGAGTGCAATCTCTACACGCTTTTCGCGTGGAAGATCGACACCAACTAGACGTGCCATATGTTCAACCATTTCTATAACCGGAGGTCCTTCGCAATGCTCCTGAAGATTTTTCTTCAGCCCTGGCCTACCGGTCCGGGGGTCTTAACTATTTCTAGTTAAGTCGCATCACGCGTACTTAGTGTCTGGGTATTAGCCCTGACGCTGCTTGTGACGAAGATTTTCGCAGATCACCATAACGCGACCCTTGCGACGAATGACTTTGCACTTGTCGCAGATCTTCTTCACGCTTGGATTAACCTTCACGCGATTTCTCCTTCGTAGTTATCAATTACTTATAACGGTAAATGATTCGACCTTTTGTAAGGTCGTATGGACTGAGTTCTACAATCACACGGTCAGCAGGCAAAATACGAATGTAGTTCTTTCGCATCTTTCCACTGATGTGTGCCAAGACCTTGTGTCCATTTGTTAGTTCAACACGAAACATTGCATTCGGTAACGCCTCAGCAACAGTGCCTTCGATTTCGATCGCACCATCTTTACTTGCCAAGGATGAATACCTTCTTCTCTATCTCATTTGAACGAAGTGCAATTCTATTGGAGCCCCCTTATAAAGGGAAATTGGCTAAAACTGCCCCATTGAGGCCTCAAAACACGCGGTCAATTAGGCCAAAAGATCGGAGATTTCGACCCCGAAGCGTGCCAGTTCACTCTTTCCACCATCGATGGCGGTCAGAACAAATGGCTTTCCATCCGGGCAGATTACGAAGGAGTTTTCAAAGTGAGCCCCTCGTGATTGATCTGTTGAAACCACAGTCCAATCATCTGCCAATACTTTTGTCTTTGCAGTTCCGCGAGTAATCATCGGCTCGATAGCTAGCGCCATTCCGGGAATAATTTCAGGACCATTTCCTGCTTTTCCAAAGTTCAGAACGTGAGGTTCTTGATGCATCTCCGTGCCGATGCCATGGCCACCGTACTCTTGCAAGATTCCGTACTTGCCCTGTGAATTAATATATTGCTCGATTGCATAACCAATATCTGAAAGACGTCCGCCATTCTTACCTGCTGCGATTCCAACCCACATTGATTCTTCACATACATCCATCAACTTCTGATCTGCAGAAGCAACGTTTCCGATGCCGATAGAAAATGCCGCATCTCCATGCCAACCATCAATAATTGCGCCGCAATCGATAGAGACGATATCGCCCTCATTAATGATGCGTGGTCCTGGAATTCCATGAACAATTTCATCATTGATTGATACGCAAATTGTCTTTGGGTAACCGTGGTATCCAAGGAAGTTTGAGGTTCCTCCCCCACGTTTGATATTGGCAGAAGCAATTGCATCCAGAGCATCTGTTGTCATGCCAGCTTTAATATTCTCGCGAAGTAGCGCGAGTGTTTGGCCTACAAGTAATCCAGCGCGGCGCATTACCTTGAGTTGATCAAGATCTTTTATCTGGATTGCCATGGGTGGTTCTTAGCCTTGAACGTGGTTTAACGCAGTGATTGCGCGCTCAGTAATCTCTGAAACTTCACCATCGGCTGAGATTGTGATGAGCAATCCTTCGGTACGATAAAAATTAACAATTGGCGCAGTCTGCTCTTGGTACACGGCAAGACGCTTTGCAATTACTTCTTCCTTATCGTCTTCACGTTGATAGAGCTCGCCGCCACATCCTGAACACTTATCTGCATTGGCTGCAGCTGGTGCGCCACAATCTTTGCAGGTGCGACGAGAAGATAGGCGCTTGATAATGATTTCATTATCAATTGCTAGCTCTAGAACTGCATCCAGTGGGGTCTGCTTTTCAGCGAGGTGGGCGCGAAGTACTTCTGCTTGCACTGTATTTCTTGGAAATCCATCGAGGAGAAAACCATTTGCTAAATCATCATGTGTCAGACGATCTTTAACCATCTCATTGGTGACTTCATCTGGAACCAACTGGCCAGCATCCATAAATCCTTTAGCTTTCAACCCAAGAGGAGTGCTTGCTTTGAGATTGGCACGGAAGATATCTCCGGTAGAGATATGAGGAATTGAATAGTGCGCTGCCAGGAACTGAGCTTGCGTTCCTTTGCCAGCACCTGGTGGACCTACCAGGACTAAACGCATTACTTCAGGAAACCTTCATATGAACGTTGCTGCAATTGGCTCTCGATCTGCTTTGCGGTATCAAGACCAACACCAACAACAATCAAAATCGCAGTTCCACCGAATGGGAAGTTCTGAGATGCACCGAAGAGAATAAGCGCCACGATTGGAATAATCGCAACGAATGCTAAGTAGAGAGAACCTGGAGCAGTGATACGTGAAAGAACATACTGAAGATATTCAGATGTTGGGCGTCCTGCACGGATGCCCGGAACGAATCCACCGTACTTCTTCATATTATCTGCAACCTCATCAGGGTTAAATGTGATTGCTACGTAGAAATAAGTAAAGAAAATAATGAGAGCTGCATAAATAGCGATATAAATTGGGTGATCACCCTTTACCAAGTTACGTGAAATCCATACTGCCCAGGCAGCCTGGCTGTTGGTGAAGTTAACAATCAAAGATGGAATATAGAGAAGTGATGAAGCAAAGATCACTGGAATAACGCCAGCCTGGTTTACCTTAATTGGAATATAGGTAGAAGTTCCGCCATATGCCTGGCGACCAACCATGCGCTTTGCATACTGCACAGGAATACGACGTTGTGCTTGCTCAACGAATACAACCGCTGCAATAACAAGAATTCCAACAGCGCAGACAAAGAGGAATGCAAAGAGACCCTTTTGTAGCTTGATTGACCAGAGTTGGCCAGGGAATCCTGCTGCAATCGATGTAAAGATAAGAATAGACATTCCGTTACCGACGCCGCGATCTGTGATGAGCTCACCGAGCCACATGATTACAGATGTTCCGGCAGTCATCACGACAATCATCGTGAGAATACGTTGCCATGAAGCATCAGGAATGATGGGTGTTGAACAACCTGAGATTAAACGTCCTGGTGTGCGAGCAACTGCAATAAGACCAGTTGACTGCAAGATTGCAAGACCAATAGTTAAGTAACGTGTGTACTGAGTAAGAGTTGCTGTTCCAGATTGTCCTTCAGCCTTAAGTGCTTCAAAGCGAGGAATAACAACGGTAAGCAATTGAATAATGATTGAGCTGGTGATGTAAGGCATGATGCCAAGTGCGAAAACTGAAAGATGAAGGAGCGCTCCACCTGAGAATAAGTTGATGAGCCCAAAGAGTCCGCCAGTTTGTGCCTGAGCAAGACATGACTTCACTGCAGTGTATGAAACACCTGGTGTTGGCACGACTGAGCCGAAACGGAAGAGAGCCATGATT
This sequence comes from Actinomycetota bacterium, assembly GCA_009923805.1. GTDB lineage: Bacteria > Actinomycetota > Actinomycetes > Nanopelagicales > Nanopelagicaceae > Planktophila. The sequence continues at coordinate 448 of RFSY01000090.1, read as the reverse complement.
GAAAGAGTGAAGAAGATTTTCTTACGAAGTTCAGGCGTCTTAAAAGCCATTCCAAATGCTGAAAGCATCAATCTTCTCCCTCTAACGAATCAAGTTAATTAGTATTTACAGAGTTGCTGTTGAACCACCGGCAGCTGAGATCTTCTCAACTGCTGATGCAGAGAACGCGTGCGCAGTAACAGAAACCTTGACTGCAATATCGCCATTTCCAAGAACCTTTACAGGCAATGAATCGCGAACTGCACCCTTGGCAATGAGATCTGCAACAGTGACATCGCCACCCTTTGGAAAGAGTGCGTTGATTGTTGAGACGTTAACTGCCTGGTACTCAATACGTGCTGGGTTCTTAAAGCCGCGAAGCTTTGGAAGACGCATAACGAGAGGAAGCTGACCACCTTCGAAACCTGGACGAACCGTGTTACGAGCGTGAGTACCTTTTCCACCGCGA
>RFSY01000089.1 GCA_009923805.1 Actinomycetota bacterium | reverse complement strand
GAAGGTCGGTACCACATCATCCGTAGGTTGATGGAGGCGGTCAATGTTGAGGTTCTGCGGTTGATTAGAACCAAGTTCGGCCCGATCTCTTTGGGGGAGACCCTCGAGGGTCGCTGGCGGGATTTGAATGACGGTGAATTGATTAGTCTGCAAACCGCTTTAGATATAAAATTGTAAGTTAACACTGTAGAGGTTTATCTATTAATAGTTTTATAGATAATTCAGAAAGGGTCCTTAATTAAATAGATTTATCGATAGTATGACGCTCAAAAGAGGCCCTTTTTTATCGATAAAGAGATTCTCATAAGACTTGAGTTTGGAGTAAATCTAAGAAGATCGGTTTAGGAATTCAACAAAAGTACAACTATTAATAAGTAGATAAAACTGCAAAACGATAAGTATTGATAACCGGTGGGAATGCGAGAAGGGTACAATTTGCAAATGTCAGTAAGAGCTATCCGTGGAGCAACCCAGGTCGAGTCAAATACGCCTGAGTCGATTTACGCTGGAACCCAAGAGCTCCTTACTGAGATCCTTCAAGCCAATGGCCTGACCCCCGCCGATGTCATTTCAGTCCTATTCACCTCTAGCCCAGACCTCAATGCAGCTTTTCCGGCAGCTGGAGCTCGGGAAGTTGGATTCGCAGCTGTTCCGCTCATTTGCGCCGTTGAAATTGATGTTCCGGGAGCGCTGACTCGAACGATCAGAGTTATGGCCCACGTTGAGAGCCCCCACACCCAAGAATCGGTTACTCATATCTATCTCCATGGAGCCAAGGCTCTACGTCGAGATATAGCCCAATAGAATGAGCCTAAATCTTCCCTTTTCAAGGGTCACCGTCATGGGATCTGGCCTCATTGGCACATCTATTGGCCTCGCTCTTGCCCAGAGAGGGGTAAAGGTCCGAATGCAGGACTTGAACCAGAAGTCAGAGGCGTTGGCGCAAGATCTAGTAGGACCGTGTGACGAGGCAGATCCAGAGCTCATTATCGTTGCAGTACCAATTTTGGAGTTTGCCGGTGTTGTAGCGGCTCTTGAATCTTCAACCGTAAAGTTAGGGTTTATAGATGTAGGTTCAGTAAAGGTAAAGCCTAAAGTGGATATCCAGAGTTCGTCGATAGAAGACTCAAGATTTCTTCCCACGCACCCGATGGCCGGGCGAGAAGTAGGTGGCGCAGAGTCAGCTCGCGCCGATCTCTTTGAAGGTCGCCCATGGATTATCGATTCCAGCGGGGTGGAGCCCAATCTCCTTGCTGCAGGCAAGGCCCTCATTTCTGCCCTGGGTTCGCACCTTGTTGATATGCCGGCTGCAGAACATGACAATGCAGTCGCAGTCGTTTCTCATCTGCCGCAATTGGTTGCCTCCTTACTCGCGAAGCAATTACCTTCCGCCAACCCACAATGGCTAGAACTTGCTGGGGGAGGGCTGCGCGATACGACGCGCATCGCGGCGTCGGATGCCGGTCTTTGGAGTGAAATTGTTTCAGTCAATAGCGAAGCGATAAAACCGTTATTAGAAAGTTTGCATGCGGATTTATAGAGAGTTTGATAGCAGATGTGGCAAACAGCAAGAAAGTTCATGAGTTTATTGAATCGGGAAGAGTAGGCAGAGCAGCTATCCCTGGAAAACATGGCGGCAAGGCCCGAACCTACACATTTTTACCGATTGTCATTGAGGATAAACCTGGTCAATTAGCTGCAATCTTTAACGAATGTGCGCAGGTGAAAGTAAACATTGAAGATCTTTCAATTGAGCATTCACCTGGACAGCAAACTGGATTGATAACACTAGCGCTGTCTTCTGATGACGCAGCAGTATTGAGTGAACATTTATCTTCTAAGGGATGGAGCGTTCATACCGCACGTTCTTAACATTCTATTAATAGATAGAATGCATCCACAGAAAGATTGGCGTTAACGATGATTGTTGTAGCACTAGATGGCCCGAGTGGCTCTGGTAAGTCCAGCACATCTAAAAATATTGCAATTCGCGCAGGTTGGAATTATTTAGATACTGGTGCGCTCTATCGAGCAATGACATACATTGCTTTATCGATAAAGAGTGAAAATGCAAAAGATATTCTCACGGCTTATCTCGATCTACCAATTTCATTCACTTCCAATCCGCGTGACCCAAAAATATTTGTTGACGGTAGAGATGTTTCCGTTGAAATTCGCAGTAATGAAATCACCGAAAATGTTTCGAAGATCAGTGCCTTGCCAGAAATTCGTGCAGAGCTACTGACATTGCAACGTGCAATCATCAAGAAGGCCGATCGCGGAATCGTCGTTGAAGGACGAGATATTGGAACGGTCGTGTGCCCAGATGCGGCGCTAAAGGTCTATCTCACAGCTGATATTTCAGCACGAGCCACCAGACGTGACGCCGAGTTATCTGATCAATCTCAAGGAGTTTCCGCTGTTGAGCAATCACTAGCCAATCGTGATGAAATCGATTCCACGCGTGCGATCTCACCACTTGCTATGGCTACGGATGCAGTTCATATCGATTCGACAGAGATAACTCTGGATGAAACTGTTGAACGTATCTGGGAGTTACTCTCACAGCGTTCGTTGTTAGGTCTGCCTATAGTTGCAATCTTAGGTCGCCCGAACGTTGGAAAATCAACGCTCATTAATCGTTTTATTGGTCGCCGCGAAGCGATTGTTGAAGATACTCCGGGTGTAACTCGCGATCGTATTCAATATGAATGCGAGTGGGGTGGACGCCGTTTCATCATCATGGACACTGGTGGTTGGGAATCTAAACCAGATGGAATTTCCGTTCAGGTTTCTGCCAGCGCGGAACTTGCGATGGGTGAAGCAGATGTTCTTTGTTTTGTGGTTGACGCACAAGTTGGTGCGCTAGATGAAGATGACATTTTGGTTCAAGAATTACGCAAAGCGAAGAAGCCAACAATCCTTGTCGCGAATAAAGTTGATGGCGATAATGATGAAACAGATGCGCACGCGCTCTGGAATATTGGATTAGGTGAACCGCATTTTGTTTCCGCGTTACACGGACGCGGCAGTGGTGATTTACTTGATGCAATTGTCAAAGAGTTGCCAGAAGTTGGCGGAGCTCAAGTGCAAGATGGCTATCGCCGCATCGCACTGATTGGTCGCCCTAATGTTGGTAAATCAAGTTTGCTCAACGCTCTCGCAGGTGAGAATCGTTCCATTGTTGATGACGTGGCAGGAACTACACGTGATCCAGTCGATGAATTAATCGAATTTGGTGGCAGCATTTGGCGCTTTGTTGATACAGCTGGACTTAAGAAACGAGCAAATCAAGCAAGCGGCACGGATTACTACGCCACCCTTCGAACCCAGACTGCCTTAGAACGATGTGAATGCGCAGTTGTTGTCCTCGATGCTTCAGAGCCAATCTCGGAACAGGATTTGCGAATCATTACGATGGTCGAAGAAGCCGGTAAGGCGATGGTTATCGTGATGAATAAATGGGATTTGGTCGATGACAACCGCCGCGATCAACTGGATAAAGAGATCGACCGCCATCTAGATCAAGTCGAATGGGCGCAGCGGGTAAACGTTGCCGCCAAGACCGGTTGGCATAGAGATCGTTTGGCACCGGCACTGAGAACCGCTATCGATTCATGGGAACGACGCGTTCCAACCTCGAAACTGAATTCATTCCTGGGTGCGCTCATTGGCGCAACCCCACCGCCGGTTCGAGGTGGAAAGCAGCCTAAGGTCTATTACGCCACGCAGGCTGGAATCGCTCCGCCCAAGTTCGTTGTCTTCTCTTCCGGCTGGATTGAGGCTTCCTACCGTAGATTTATCGAGCGACGTCTTCGCGAAGAGTTCAAGTTCCCGGGAACTCCAGTGCAGGTCGCGATCCGCGTGAAGGAACGAGATAAGGAGCAGTAATCGGTGTTAACGATCCCGAACGGTCTTACCTTTCTTCGCTTCCTTGGTATTCCTCTTTTCGTATGGCTTGCACTCTCTGTTCACGCAGATGGTTGGGCAATTCTCGTTCTGGCAATCGGGGGAGCGACCGATTATTTCGATGGCAAGTTAGCTCGTGCTCTGAATCAAGAATCCAAATTCGGCGAGATAGC
>RFSY01000088.1 GCA_009923805.1 Actinomycetota bacterium | reverse complement strand
TCGACAATATCAATGTGCTCATCTATTTCGGCAAGTGAGTGATAGACCTTTTGGCCGAGCACGTTATCGAGTAATGGGTTTACAAGAAAAATTTTGAAATGCGAATGTTGGAGCAAATATTGAGCAACACCATAACTCGGGCGATCAGGCTTATCTGAGACTCCCACGATTGCCACATTTTTTGCGTTACTCAGCAGTTCATGAATTTGAGCACTATTAAGAGGGGTGCTGGGCATGGATTCATCTTACGGGTGAAAGCAAGGCGTAAACTGGAGCCAATGTTTAGGAAACTCTTTAATTTATTTGCCGACCGAAAGTATTGGGTCCGGCAAATCATCGTTGCGGGAATTTCTGGCGGTGTGGCGTGGTTTGTTGGAGATCAACTCATTACCAATGGCGGAGTCGTAGCAGCGATTGTTTCAACTCTGAGTATTCGCATCTCATTGCACAAATCTCTACGTGAAGGTTTTGGACAGATTGTTGGTACTGCAATTGGCGCTGGCGTCGCGCTACTGACAGTTTCACTCTTTAATTTTGGATTTATAGCAGTTGCTTCCACCATTATTTTGTGTGCTGTTGTTGCTCGCGCCTTACATTTAGGTGAAGTTGCATCAGTTAACGTTCCAGTTACTGCCCTCATTGTTATTGGCCCCGGAATTTCTGAGAGCACCGCCTTGAGTCGCCTTGGCTCCACACTTATCGGAGCAGGCATTGCAATCTTCTTCTCCTACTTTTCTCATCCAAAAACTCCGGTTGATCGTGCACGCACACAGATAAAAAATGTCAGTACAAAAGCAGCGCTCTTATTAGCTGCGATGTCAGAAGGAGTTGCAGCTGGTTACACCCAAAAAGAGGCGGGCAATTGGTTGGCACGTGCCCGTCTATTGGTAGAAGAAGTTCCAGCTATTAGAGCGCAATCAGTTGAGGCTCGTGGGCATGCGCGGTGGTTTCCCACTGCTGAAAAAGATATTGCAGAAGATATTTATATCGAAGGAATTGCTGCAGAACATACCTTGGTGCAAGTCCGCACAATAGCTCGCACACTCTTTGATTCTGCTGTGCAAGGTGGAATCGCAGATTCAACTCAGAAACAAATTGCAGTTGCGCTATCTGCTGCAAGTTACGCCATTTCATCTCATATCGAAACTCCAGATGATATTTCTGATGTTGGACCGACTCCTACAGATGACATTCGTGAAGCAGGTTCGGCACTTGCAGATACCTTGATTGAAGATGGAAAAGATGTAGATCAAGAACAGATAATTCGTGGATTATCTATTGTGGCAAATATTGGACGTATCGCTGATTCACTCGACCAGAATTCTCCGGCACTGACTGATGTCATTACTCCTGATGAGCCCGCCAAAGACCGGGTTTTGAAAATTTCACCCCTCAGGCAAAGTTCTAATATCTGGAATAAGATTACAAAGGTCTTTAGAAAGTACTTTTAGGGGGAATCATGTGTAGCAAGGTTGAATGCAAGAAATGTGGAAAGCCAACATGGCAGGGTTGTGGTGAGCATGTAGAAGAAGCTCTCATTGGCGTTGCAGTGGAAGATCGCTGCGCTTGCCTTAAATGAAAGCAATACAGATAACAGCATTTGGCGGCCCAGATGTTATGCATCTCGTTGAGCTACCGGACCCTGTAGCTGGCACTGATGAAGTACTTCTTGATGTTACAGCGGTAGGAATTAATTACGCAGATACACATCAGACAGAGAATAGTTATTTATCGCCTCAAACTTTGCCCATGATTCCCGGAATTGAAGTTGTGGGAACTCATGGCGGAAAGCGTTACTTGGCCAGTGCGTCATCTGGGGGATATGCGCAGAAAGCGATTGCTCACACATCGGTTTTATTCCCAATTCCTGATTCAGTAAGTGATGAGCAAGCAGTGTGCATGTTGGTTCAAGGCACAACCGCTTGGCATTTGCTGAAAACTATGGGGCACCTGGAAAAGGGTCAAAGCGTCGTTGTACATGCAGCTGCGGGCGGCGTTGGTACCATCGCAATTCAACTCGCAAAGTTGTGGGGAGCAAAAGTAATTGCTGTTACATCAACTGATAAAAAAGGCGAACTTGCAAAGTCACTTGGTGCAGATGTAGTTGTTGATGCCAAGAACCCTGAATTAGCAAAAGCAATTCGCGCAGCTAATGGTGGGCGCGGTGTTGATCTAGTTCTTGAAATGGTTGGCGGCAAAACATTTGATGAAAGTCTGCTTGCCTTAGGAACTTTTGGAAAGCTCATTACATTTGGAATGGCAGCACGCCAAGCTCCAACACTTATTCATCCAGGTGCCCTTATGCATGGTTCAAAGACTATTGCTGGCTTCTGGCTTTCAAATTGTTTTGGCAAGAAAGAAATGCTCAATGATGTAATCGATGAACTCTTTGCACTCATTTCTGATGGAAAACTGAAACCAGTTATCGGTGGCACATATCCAATGAGCAAAGCAGCTGATGCACATCGATCCATGCTGGCTCGTGAAACAACTGGAAAAATACTGCTCAATCCAGCGCTCTAATAGAGCAATTTTCCACTTTGGCATCGTTGCTCTAGACTCCTCTCTCTACCACTGCCCCCCTAGCTCAGTCGGTAGAGCGTTTCCATGGTAAGGAAAAGGTCACCAGTTCGATTCTGGTGGGGGGCTCGCAACAGTTGTAAAAGAAGTCGCACGGCAGATTTGATAAGAAGATGTAATAAGTATGTATAACTAAATAGTTCGTCCCTGGCGGGGTAGCTCAGCTTGGTAGAGCAAGCGGCTCATAATCGCTGTGTCGTGGGTTCAAATCCCGCCTCCGCTACAAATTATTCGTGCGAAATACGCACGGATTTCACCAATGTAAGCGCTTCAGGTAATCTGAGCGCTCACAACCACGAAGGAGTAAGACCATGGCAAGTAAGAGCGCGGACGTACGTCCAAAGATCACCATGGCATGCGTGGATTGCAAAGAGCGTAACTACATCACCAAGAAGAACCGCCGCAACAACTCAAGAAGTTCTGTCCACGTTGCAAGTCTTCAACTCTTCACCGCGAAACCCGCTAATGCTCAACCCCGATTCGGTCGGGCGTACCTTCGCTGGTACAGATTCCATCACAATTTCCCAATCTGAAATCGATTCATTCTGCGCTGTTATTGGCGAAAGCGATACACAGGTTGCTCCACCTACCTTCACCATACGAATCACGCTCTCTCAGTTTGAAGCGTTCTTAACCCAACCAGATGTTGGCCTTGATTGGTCTCGTCTTGTGCACGGCGATCAAAAGTTTGAAATTTTCTCACCGGTAAAGGCTGGTGATGTACTTACCTGCGATGCAACTATCGAGAGCTATCGCGTTGCCGCAGGAAATGAAATAGTTTCTGTTCGTTCTGATCTGCATCGTGCTGGCGCAGTTGTTGTCTCCGCATGGTCCACATTGGTGGTGCGAGCATGATTGAAATTGGCACCGTATTACCGGAAAAAGTTTTCTATCTTGATCGCGCGCTGCTCAAGCAATATGCCGATGCATCTGGGGATCAAAATCCCATTCATCAGAATGAAGAATTCGCACTATCCGTTGGCCTACCTAATGTGATTGCCCACGGAATGTTGACGATGGCACTTGTTGGCAAGTATGTATCCGACTTTGCTGATGGTGCTGCAAATGTTCTTGAATATGGCGCTCGCTTTGTAAAGCCAGTTATCGTTCCGGCTGGTGAAAAAGTTGACCTGACTGTTGCGGCAACTGTGAGTGAAGTAGTAGATGGAAAGATCTCACTCACCCTGAGTGCAACATCTGCAGGTGTGAAAGTATTAGGAATGGCAAAGGCGGTAGTTCGCACATGAGTGCACCTGATTCCGTTCACGAATTAGCTCGCGCTAGACAAGCGGCACGCGCCGAGAAGAACTTTGCTCTCTCTGATCAACTACGCGATGAAATCGCTGCCCTCGGTTTTGAAATTCTGGATGCCGTAGGAGGGTATGAACTCCGTCCCAAGAAGCGCTTTCCCATATATGAATCAACGCGCGATATTCGCCCTATTAACTCTGGGAAATATGAGATTACTGCAGCACTGATCGTTGAAGGATTTCATGAAGATGCTGTGACATGCATTCGCTCCATTAAAGAAAATAGCCAATGCGCAATCGCAGTTTTGGTCATTGG
>RFSY01000087.1 GCA_009923805.1 Actinomycetota bacterium | reverse complement strand
GCAAAGCTAAATTCAATTACTGCCTAGCGATTTCATCAGCAAAGACAGGACCTACGCCCCACGCACCACCATCATTGCGGTCGATGCACCATGCTGAATATTCACTTAACTCTTCTTGCCCAAACCATTGCGCGCCATCATCACCGCTAACCATCAGCGCAGTAGCGAGTGCGTCTGTAAGCCCACCGTCAGGGCCAATCACTGTTGCTGACTTTGCGCCAATAGCAATCACACCCGAAAATGGATCGATGATGTGAGCGCCACGTTCATAAGTACCCGATGTCGCAATAGCTCCATCAAAAATCTCAAAGACTCGCAATACTTCTTGACGATTATCGGGATTAACAACGCCAATCTTCCAAGGCTCCAGAACGCCCTCTTTATTAAGGTATCCGCCTCGAAGAGTTAAATCCCCGGCTGCATTTACTTGCACATGTTGCACACCAGCATTAACCAAAATATCGGCAACGCGATCGGCGGCCCACCCTTTTACATATCCCGATGGATCAAACCCACCCGCAACTGCCCACGGATCAAAGGCTCCACCACTAAGTTGCAGAGCCTCGTTGCAGCCATTCCAGACTTCAATAACGTCATCGCTGCATCCACCGATTTCGATTTCACCGCGACGCAACTTCGAAATTACCGACTGCTCTTTATAGGTCGAGAAAACTTCATCAACTTCAAAAACAAATTTCTTTACATCTTCAATTGCCGTATCAATGGCAGCCTTATCAAGTGATGTAGAAATCGCAGCTATATAAAGTACGGTTCCCCATACCTCGATTTCATACTGCTCGCGCACCACGAGATGAACTTACAGCCCAGCTTGCTTGAGTGCGCTTACTAGTGATGTGTACCAACCGTAAGATGTGTAAGAAGCACCAGATACTCCAGAGATGTTTGCTCCCTGCGCCGCCAAAGTACGTTGGCGTAAAATTGGTACTGCCATCTGTGTGTAGCGATCATTTCGACCATTGGGTGCCTGCACAGCTTGTGCATCTGTAATCTGCCCATTTGCCACAGTAATTTTTACTTGAACAATTCCGTAACTGACATCGACCGCGCTTCCCGTAAATGTTCCAGTTACGCCACTCTTTGTCGCAGCAGGAGTAGGAGTCGTTGAATGTGTGGGAGTAGGTGTGGGGGAAGCGGATTGAGACTGTGCAGGTGCAGCTGTTGCTGATGCCGAAGATTGTGCACTTGCCTTTGCAGAAGGTGTCGCCCTCTTTGTAGCTGCAGTTGTTGGAGCAGAAGATTGCGTCGCCTTAGCAGTTGGAGTTGGTGCGTTTTGTTTAGCACCACCTAGCGCAGGCATCGCGCCTGGCAACGAGGAAACACTTGATGATGAAGATATCTGCGGAGGAGTAATTGATAAGACAGCCCCAAGGCCGCCAACCGTTCCACCAACTATTAACAGTGCGCGTTTCATGCCGTTACTATCTCGAGTAATCCTGAGAAGTATCTGAGCCCATTCTGCGCCTTACCTACGAATACTTACTCTGAATGAAAGGCGAAAGCCTCATCATGGAAGCGATTCTTAGGTACTCCAAGGTCCATCGCAGCCTCTTTCACCGTCTCTACCAGCGGTCCAGGGCCACAGATATAGATATCTGAGTCAGCAATTCGCGGCACTAAAAGCTTCAAACTCTTGGCATCCATCGGATGATCTCGGCGAGAACCCACCAAATAATGCACTCGCACCGTGCCACCAGAATTGGCCACTAGATAATCAAGTTCATCTTTCAACACTAAATCCTCGCTGCGCGAAACACGATAAATAACATCGAGCTGCACACCATTTTTAAATTCATCCATCAACGCACGGATAGGAGTAATTCCAACTCCGCCACCAACCATCACAATATGCGGCTTTGTTGCGCGCCCTGCCGTGAAAGCACCATAAGGGCCTTCAACAAATACACGTGTGCCGCGCTTTAAGAATGCAACGGAGCGCGAATGGTCACCTAAATCCTTCACTGTAATACGCAAGTAATGCTCAGTTGGCGCTGCCGATAACGAATAGGGATGTGACATCAACGCATGTCCCCGGGTAAGAAATCGCCAGCTAAAGAACTGTCCGCCTTCAGCTGCGAGCAAATGTAGCTTTCGCCCCTTCATAATCACCGAGATAATTCCTGGTCCTTCAACCACAACTTTCTCAACAACTAAGTTATGTCGCATCGAGCGCACCAACGGAATACCAAATCGATAGACCACAATCGCCATCGCCATCAACACATAAAGAAACGTCCAATACAAACGATTGAGCGGATGATTGATAAACATCTGACCATTAAGCACCTGGTGCATAAAGGATGCAGCGATAGCTAAGTAGGTATAGATATGAATAATCCACCATGTCTCATAACTCATCTTGGCTCGAGCTTTTTTATATGACGTCACACCAGCCAAAATCATCAAGATAAATCCAGCGAGCGCCCACCACATCCAATCGAATTGGTTGAGCATTCGCCACGTCTCAACAATGAGCATCACATGATCTTGTCCAGCAAAACTTAAAATAATAAACAACACGTGAAAACCAATCAGATACAAACTCCACGGCCCCAACTTGCGATGCCATGTCACCAATCGATCATGACCAACTCCGCGCTCCACCCAAGGAATTCGCGAAACTAAAAAGATGCCCACGATTGCAAAGTAGGTTCCAGTCAAAGCTGCCAACCGTGAGAACGATGCAACGAATGCATACACCGATGAAATATCACTCTTGCGCATCGTCGTGACCTGCAGAGCCAAAGTAAGACCTAGGCCGATACCCAGAAACCACGAAGCCCAATCAACACCGGCCGATGAGAACTTCTTATAGGTCGCCCTACTCTTATTCATGCACCCACCTTCTCTTACTTTCCTGAGAAGTGCCTGTAGAAAACCCGAGGGCAGCCCTCGAAAGATAGACTCACCTCATGCGCGTATTCATCACCGGTGGCGCCGGCTTCATCGGTTCTCACCTGGCAGATGCCCTCATCGCCCGAGGTGACAGCGTCACAATCCTCGACAACATGAGCACCGGCTCAGCTAAAAATATTGCCCACCTTGCAGGAAAGATCACCGTCCACGAAGGTGACATCCGCGACCTAGCACTTGTTGAAAAACTTATCCAAGATTGCGACCTCGTTCTTCACATGGCCGCAGCCCTTGGTGTTAAGAACATCATGGAACACACCATCGAATCCATCGACCGAAACTTCACTGGTTCGGAAGTTGTGCTGAATGCCGCAACTAAATTTGATAAGCGCCTCATCATCGCCTCAACATCAGAGATCTACGGCAAGAACCCCAACCAACCACTTAACGAAGAATCAGATCGCGTAGTTGGCGCCCCACAAAAAATTCGCTGGACATACTCTGATGCCAAAGCTCTCGAAGAAGCAGTCGCTCACACACTTCACAAAACCCACGGCCTGAAAGTCACCATAGTCCGTTTCTTTAACACCGTCGGCCCACGCCAAACAGGTCAATACGGAATGGTCGTTCCACGTTTTATCCAAGCAGCACTCAAAAACGAAGACATCATCATCTATGACGACGGCAGCCAATCACGCGTCTTCTGCCATGTGCAAGACGCAGTCAAAGCCGTCCTCACTCTTGCAGATACCGATAGCACCATCGGCGATTACTTCAACGTTGGTGGCGTTGGTGAAACAACAATCAAAGAGTTAGCCACAAAGATCATCGAACGCACACAATCCAAATCCACAATTACATATATCCCCTACACCGATGCCTACCCAGCAGGCTTTGAAGATATGCAGCGTCGCGTCCCTGACATCACAAAGATCAAGAAGACAATCGACTGGGCCCCAACTCACACCCTTGATTCGATTATCGATAGCGTTGCAGCAAGCCTTAAAAATTAAAGCAACAGACTAAAGCCCTCTAGCCCCCGGCAACTTACCTGTCGTATCAAATACATAAGGCGCACTAGCCATAATCGCCTTGGTGCTCACCACATCATGCTTAGTAATCACAATCGCAATATCTGCGCCACTTAGCGGTGAAGACTTCTCGCCATGCCATGTACCCACAACATCATCGTGCCAAGCAACAACTGCACCACGGGTTCGTAGGTGTTCAATGACTAATTCAGCCGCAGTCTCGCGCACATCAGCCACGTTTGGCTTATAAGCGACGCCAACAACCAAAACGGTCTTACCCTGCAAGGTTCCATCATTATCTGCC
>RFSY01000086.1 GCA_009923805.1 Actinomycetota bacterium | reverse complement strand
CTCACCTTTGAGATAACCATGGGGTTTGTTATGTGCAATTCCATTAAGAACAGTAAAGAGTGCAAAGAAGATTGGTGCTTGTGCAAGTATAGGAAAACATGATGCAAGTGGATTTGTTTTATGCTCTTTATAGAGCTTCATCATCTCTTCTGATTGCTTCTGGCGATCATCTTTATACTTCTTTTGAATCTCTTTCATGTGTGGCTGCAGCGCAGTAAGTGCACGTTGGCTCTTAATTTGCTTAACAAAAAGTGGAATCAAAATAATTCTTATGAGAACGACAAGGCCCATGATTGAAAGTGACCAGGTCACACCAGAGTTAGCGCCAAAGACTGGCGAGAGCACTTTATGAATTGCAACAATAACGCCGGATACAACGTTATACAGCGGGTTAAGAATTGAGTTCATTAAATAGCTCCTACTAGCTCTTTTGTGCTTGCTTTACGGGCATCTGCGCAATCTAAGTGTTCATCTACGTAATCGACTCCACCGTGCGACCAAGGGTTGCAGCGAAGAATTCTCCAGGTTGCCATCACAATTCCTTTAATGCCATATCTGCGGATCGCAGTAATGGCATAGTTTGAACATGATGGGTAATACTTACAGCGCGGTGCAAACGCTGATGAGATAACTTGATACACACGCACCGGAAACCACAGTAAGAATTTCATGAGCGGGAAACAATCTTCTCGGCGCGTGATTTCAACTTTGCAATAAGTTCTGAGATTTCTGTCGCTACATTTTTATCTTCACCTTGTTTTAAGGCGCGAACAACAAAAAGTGAACCGGGTGGCAAGTCCGCGACATGTGGTGCAATTGCGTGGCGAACTTTGCGCGCTAGGCGATGGCGCTTGACTGATCCGCCGACAGTTTTATTTACAATGAGTCCACATTTTGCAGATGCGTTATTTGTGACAGGTGAGATGTAGAGATATCCAACAAAGTGTTCTGTAGTAACTCGGATCCCACTCTTTGTTGCGCGAGCGAAATCTGAGCTTGAAGTTAAACGTGCGTCTACTGGGAGCACGAGAAGATCCGTGGCGCTCTTAAACCTTAGGCTGAGAGCTTTGCGCGGCCCTTAGCGCGGCGAGCAGAGAGAACTGCGCGTCCTGCGCGGGTAGCCATGCGTGCGCGGAAGCCATGCTTCTTGGCGCGGCGACGTGTATTTGGCTGGAAGGTGCGCTTTGTCATGAGAACTCCAAAATGTTGTGGGCTTAACGGCCCTGCTGGTCATAAATACGGGGGAAGCAAGGAGGTAACGGTAAGGGTGTGGATAGCCGCTGGTCAAACCGGCTCAATCGCCCCAATTAGCTCTCAGTTAAGTCTCAAGGTGTGGATAACCACTTGCTATTTACTGGAATCGGGTCTACTTTGCGGGTTCTCCACAGGCATCCGTCGAAATCGGTCTAAATTAAGGCTAAACCCCTACTTTAGACCACAGCCTGTGGATAACACTGTGGATAGACCTGGGGGTTGGCAGATGGCTGTTGTTGATGTCGAACTATCTCAACTCTGGGATCGCGTTGTTGAGCATGTCTCTACTGGGGAACCCCAGCACCGAGCTTTCTTGGCTATGACTAAACCCCTAGGTCTTCTACAAAAAGAGGGTGGGGCGACCAGTTTGTTGGTCGCCGCCCCAAATGCCTTTGCAAAAGATGTCCTCGAATCCCGCCTTCGCGCAGTGATCAATGAGGTTCTCACCACCGAGCTAGGTGAGAAGGCGAATATCGCTGTGATGGTCGATGAAAGTATCGAACTCGCTGATCTTCCAGCTCCGCAAATTACTGTTGAACCTGTTGCCTCTCGCCCAGGTACTGGCCGCGATGATTTAGATATTCGTAAATCTGATGAGCCTTCACAATTAAATGCTCGCTACATTTTTGAAACTTTTGTTATTGGTGCATCCAACCGATTCGCTCACGCCGCAGCTGTCGCTGTTGCTGAAGCGCCCGCTAAGGCATACAACCCGCTCTTTATTTACGGCGAATCTGGTCTTGGTAAGACACACCTTCTTCACGCAATCGGTGCGTACGCAAAAGAGTTATATGGCAATGTCCGCGTGCGTTATGTTTCATCTGAAGAATTTACAAACGATTTTATTAACTCGATTCGTGACGATAAAGCAACAGCTTTCCAGCGCCGCTATCGCGATCTAGATATTTTGCTCGTTGACGACATTCAATTCTTGGAAAATAAAGAGCGTACCCAAGAAGAGTTCTTCCATACATTTAATACTCTTTATAACGCTAATAAACAGATAGTTATCTCATCCGATCGCCCACCAAAACAGTTAACAACTTTGGAAGATCGTCTCCGTTCACGTTTCGAGTGGGGATTAATTACAGATATTCAGCCCCCTGAACTGGAAACCCGTATTGCGATTCTCCGCAAAAAAGCTGCGCAAGATAAATTAAACGCACCTGACGATGTCCTGGAATTTATCGCCAGCAAAATTTCCACAAATATTCGCGAACTTGAAGGCGCACTTATTCGTGTAACTGCTTTTGCCTCCTTGAACCGCCAGCCAGTTGATATGGGCCTTGCTGAAATAGTTCTGAAGGATTTAATACCGAGTGATATTGCATCTGAAATCACCGCGCCAACAATCATGGCTCAAACCGCTGCATATTTCAGTCTTACCCTTGATGACCTCTGTGGAACATCTCGTTCTCGCGCACTTGTAAATGCTCGCCAAATTGCGATGTACCTCTGCCGCGAGCTCACTGAGTTGTCCCTGCCAAAAATCGGCCAAACATTTGGCGGCCGCGATCACACCACTGTGATGCATGCCGATCGAAAGATCCGCGAGCTCATGGCAGAGCGCCGCTCGATCTATAACCAAGTTAATGAATTAACCACCCGCATCAAACAACAGACAAAGGTGTGATGTTTTAGGGGTGAAAATGTCCGTTTTCACCCTCTTTACCCCCAAGGTGGGGATAACGTGTGGATAACTGTGGATAGAAGGCTGTTTTTTGTGGGTAAACCAGGTGAGACTAAGGAGAGAGGGTGTGACGTATGAGAATTAGCGATCAGTTGCACATCTTTACCCACAGAATTGGGCTCTTTACCCACAAGGTAAAAGGTTCAAATATAGGCTCTGACCTGGGGTTTTATCTGATTTCCACAGTAAAGTCTTACGGCTACTACTACTACCTTTATATATATATAAAACCCATTTCCAAGCGGACCGTCTCCAAATTACAGTTCAACCACTGGGTTTTACCAATATTAATCCGATGAGTGCGGGGGCTACGGCGTGAAATTTACTGTTGATCAAAATTCTTTAACAGATGGAGTGAACTGGGTTTCACGAAGTCTTTCTGCCCGCCCTATTAAGACCGAGCTCCTCGGAATTAAGATCGATGCAACCGGCGATGAGGTATTTCTCTCCGGTTCCGATTTAGAAACATCAAGTAAAGCGCACTTCGCAGCCGATATCGCAACAAAAGGCGCAGTGCTAGTTCCAGGAAAACTACTTGCTGAAATTTGCCGATCACTACCAAATAAACCAATCACAATTACTTTAGATGGAACACGTGTACTTGTTACATCAGGCGCTGCAAAATTTACACTTCCAACACTTTCGCTTTCTGAATACCCAAACCTTCCAGAACTTCCTGAAACAACCGGCAGTGTTGCAAGTGATTTATTTGCAACAGCAGTTGCACAGGTTGCAATAGCTGCAGGCCGCGATGATTCACTACCAACACTTACTGGTGTTCATGTCGAAATTAACGAGGACACAATCACACTTGCCGCAACAGATCGCTACCGTCTAGCTGTTCGCGAATTTACTTGGAGTCCTGCAACACCAGGACTTGCAACAACCGCGCTCATGCGCGCCCGCACACTTGCAGATGCAGCAAAATCACTCGTAGGTAGCAAAAATGTTTCACTCTCATTTGCACCAGCAACATCAAATGATCGCCTTGCCGGTTTTTCTGGCGACGGTAAAACCATGACATCCCGAATGCTCGATGGAACTTTCCCTCCCTACCGCCACTTATTGCCGACTGAAACAACAACAACTGCAGTTGTTGAGGTAGCACCATTCTTAGATTCAGTCCGCCGTGTTGCGCTAGTGACAGATAAAACTGTTCCCCTACGCCTTGAATTTAAAGATGGTGGAGTTTCACTCGAAGCAGGCGCAGGCGAAGAAGCGCAAGCAACAGAAACCATCGACGTGCTTCTCAACGGTGAGCCAATCTCTATTGCATTTAACCCAATATTCCTCGCTGATGGTCTACAAGCTGTCGGCACACCATTTGTTCAAATTTCATTTACCGGATCAAATAAACCAGCGATTCTTACC
>RFSY01000085.1 GCA_009923805.1 Actinomycetota bacterium | reverse complement strand
CCGTCTTCTCATTTCTTGGAGTGGGAATTAATCCACCAGCATCTACTTTTGGACTCGTGCTTTCTGATGCAATTAAGTACTGGAGAGCAGATCCTGCCTATTTAATAATTCCTTGCGCAATGCTGATTGCAATTGTGCTTGCGCTAAACCTGCTTGGAGATGCGGTGCGTGATGCCCTTGACACTAAAGCAGAGTAAAAATAAAGGTTTCCTTAACCACACTAGTAGGTTGAGGGATATTGCCGCAGTACGAAGTGGATCTTTTGGGTCCATGTTGTGTACTCAGCAAAGTTCTAACTCATGTCGCGGCCGCGAGATGAGACGTACTCATAAGGAGGACATATGTCAGTAATGAAAATTACTGCTCGTCGCCTCATTGCAACTACAAGTGTTGTGGCACTCGCTGCATCGGTAGTTCTAGTAGGTGGCATGAATTCAGCTAACGCTGCAACAGCGAAGCCAGTTACTGGTGGAACTTTGAATTACTACACACACGCTGAGCAATTTCCTAATCTAGATCCACAACGTATCTACACAGGTCGCGATATCGCATTCCTTGGTTCATACGTAATGCGAACACTTGTCTCATACAAGCCAGTACCAGGAAAAGATGGAGCCACTCTTGTTGCTGATATGGCAACTAACACTGGTGTGCCAAGCAACAAAGCAAAGACTTGGACATTTACATTGCGTCCCGGAGTCTCATGGGAAGATGGCAAGCCAGTTACATGCGCTGATGTGAAGTACGGATGGTCTCGTACATTTGCAACTGATGTATATGTAGAAGGACCTGCATACCCACTGTCATGGCTAGATATCCCTCAGGCAAAAGATGGATCATCTGCCTATAAGGGTCCATACAAGAAGACAGGACAGGCACTCTTTGACAAGTCAATTAATTGTTCAAAGGACAACCGTACGATTACATTTAATCTATCTCGTACAGTTCCTGACTTTAACTACTACCTCACATACCTAGCTGGTGGACCAGTTCCACAAGCTAAGGACACTGGAGATAAGTACGACCTTCGCCCAATGTCATCTGGTCCATACATGATTAAGAAGTATGCAATCAACGATGAAATGGTTCTCGTTCGTAACCCAAATTGGAAGAAGTCATCAGATCCAATCCGTACTCCTTATCCAGATGACATCGTTGTCACATTTGGTATGGATGAAGATGTCCGCGATCAGATTGATCTTGAAGATCAGATTCCTAACGGCATCAACATGGATGGTTTGCAACCATCAAATAACGTTGCATTCTTCGAAGATCCAACAAAGAAGAACCGTAGAATGAATAACTACGATCCTTACACTACATACCTTGCAGCTAATAACTCAGCAGGTCACCTTGATTGCTTGGATGTTCGAAAGGCTGTCTTCTTTGCCTTCGACAATCAGTCACTCATTGACCTCTCTGGTGGACTTACCTATTACGGTGAAATGGGCGATAACCCTGTTAAGCCAGTAATCGGAATGGACTATGCACCAACTAAGGGAAATATCCACGATCCAAACTTTAAGATCGGTGGAAACCCAGAGTATGCAAAGACCATCCTTGAGAAGGCTAAGACTTCTTGCCCAGATGCCTATGACCGCGCAACTAACCCTGCAAAGGGTCTTAAGTACTACCGCGCAGATACAGCTACCAATAAGAAGGCAGCAGTACTTGTAGAAGCAGCACTTAAGAAGGCTGGATTTGTAATCGAAACTGTTTACAAGCCATCTGGTACATACAATGCAAACCTTGAGACATATAAGAATGAAACTGACTTCTTATCATCTGGTTGGGGCGCAGACTGGGCCAACGCATCAACAGTTATTCCAGAACTCTGGGGTGATGGTTGCTGTAACTACACCAAGAATAAGAAGACTCCGGAATATGCAGGATTTATCAAGAAGGTAAACCTTGCACTCGTCGAGCTTGATCGTAAGAAGCAAGCGAAGATGTGGCAGGAGCTTTCTCAGTACGGCATGGATCAGTACTGGTATATCCGTACAGTCTTTGGAAAGTCTCAGCAGACATGGGGCTCAAAGATAGGTGGCGTGTATTACTGGGAACCACAGGGAAGCTTCGGCTTCGGACAGCTGTACGTCAAGCAGTAAATAGCTGATTGCTACGCCAAGGTGTGCGAGTTCCCCTCGCACACCTTGGCCATGCAATTCTTACTTTTAAATTTTGAAACTATTTTGGAGGATGAATTAGATGTTTAGTTATGTAAGTCGCCGTCTGCTCTATACGGTGATTCTGCTTCTCATCGTGAGTCTGACCATCTTCTTCATCTTTGATTTGATTCCAGTTGATCCAGCTCGCTTGGTCTGCTCAAAGCAATGCACACCCTCCCTAGTTGAAGCTAATAGACATCGTTTAGGACTTGATGTCTCGGTCTTCGAACAATGGTGGCGCTTTCTTGTAGGACTTTTTGCAGGAAGAACTTTTGGAGAAGAAGGAATCGCAATCACCTGTGCAGCTCCAGCTCTCGGCTATTCATTCTCCCGACATGAATGTGTGACAACTATCGTTGCCGAAGCATTCCCATTCACCCTCAGTCTTGCCCTCGGTGCCTTTATTCTCTGGCTCTCTGTAGGAATTTCACTGGGTGTGCTCTCAGCGCGCAAAAAAGGCAAGTTTGCAGATCGCGCTTCGTCAGTATTTGTATTGGTTGGAACATCGCTACCAACATTTATCTCCGGAATTTTAGTAGTTCTCTTTATCGTCCTTAAATTTAACTTGGTCAATCCATTAGAACTTGGAAATTGGCATAACCCATTTACAGATCCATTTGGTTGGCTGCAGACATTCTTCTTTCCATGTGCCACGTTGGCTCTTGCTTATGCGGCCACATACACACGTTTTACGCGTTCCAACGTAATTGAAACTTCCAGTGAAGATTTTATTCGTACCGCGCGTGCAAAAGGGTTGAGTGAAAAAGTAATTCTTCGCAAGCACACCTTGCGCGCAGCACTTGCTCCAATCGTGACAATCGCCGGTTTAGATTTCGCTGGCCTGTTAGGCGGAGCAATCATCACGGAAGGCATCTTTGGGCTTAATGGACTTGGAAAACTCAGTATTAAGGCTGTTACCCAGACTTATGACTTACCAATAATTGTCGCTACGACTCTCATTGCATCTGCATTTGTCTTAATCATGAATCTCATTGTCGATATCGCTTATGCATTTATCGATCCGAGAGTGCGCACCTCATGAGTCAATTTTTGGAAGTTAGCAACCTCAACGTTACTTTCCCGACCGAAGATGGCGATGTGCGTGCATCTAATGAAATCACATATTCCGTTGGACTCGGTGAAACCCTCGCCATCGTTGGTGAATCGGGTTCTGGTAAATCAGTATCAAATTTGGCGGTGATGGGACTGCATAACCCGTCTCGCACAAAAATTACAGGATCTGCTGTGCTCAACCTTTCTTCTGGACCTGTAGATGTTATTTCTGCCCCCACTGAAAGTGTTCGCAAACTTCGTGGCAAAGAGATGTCCATGATTTTTCAAGATCCCATGTCGGCTCTCCATCCATTCTTTAGTATCGGTGATCAAATTGCTGAAGCCTGGCACCTTTATAACAAGGGCTCCAAGAAAGATGGAATCAAAAAAGCAACTGAGATGCTCGAGCTAGTGGGCATTCCAGATGCAGCGAATAGAGTCAATGACTATCCTCACCAATTCTCTGGAGGAATGCGTCAACGTGCAATGATCGCCATGGCACTTGTTAATAATCCTGCGCTATTAATTGCCGATGAGCCGACTACGGCACTGGATGTAACGGTGCAATCGCAGATTCTTACTCTCTTGAAGAACCTGCAAAAAGAGTTAAATATGGCGATTATTCTGATCACTCATGATCTTGGGGTTGTAGCAGAATTCGCAGACCGAATTTGTGTGATGTATGGCGGTCGCATTGTTGAGAGCGGATCGGTTGAAGATATTTTCTATCGCCCAAGTCATCCATATACCCTCGGACTTCTCAATTCTGTTCCTCGCCTCTCTAGCGGAACATCACATAGGCTGAAAGCGATTCCAGGCCAGCCCCCATCATTGATTGAATTGCCCGCCGGGTGTGCCTTTGCTCCTCGTTGTGAATACGTATCTCGAGTAACAAGCGGTGCTTGCCTCACGCAAGTGCCACAGCTGATTGAAAAATCAACTTCACATTCCTCTCGTTGCCACTTAAGCGCTGATGAACTCAACAACCTCGTGAAAGATAAGGCGTAATACGTGACTGACAATATTCTCGAACTTCATAATCTCACCAAATATTTCCCTGCAAAAGCGGGTGGGATATTTACCAAAGACAAAGGATTTGTTAAGGCTGTCGATGGCGTGAATCTGACTGT
>RFSY01000084.1 GCA_009923805.1 Actinomycetota bacterium | reverse complement strand
TCTGAAGAAGAGCTACTTGATTTAGTAGCAGGGCATGCTGCACTTACCGATGAAGAGCGAGACATCGTTGAAGAAGTCTTTAATGCATCAGAGCGGCAAGTTCACGAGGTTATGGTTCCTCGGACTGAAGTTGATTTTATGGATGCCTCCCTTACCGTTGGCAAAGCAATTGCGCTAGCAATCGAGAAAGCACATTCACGCTATCCCGTTGTGCGTGGATCATCTGATGAAGTTATTGGATTCATTCATGTGCGCGATCTGTTGGATACCAGCCTTGCTAATTCAAATGCAAAAATTCAGGAACTTGCGCGAAATATTATGTATTTGCCAGGAACTAAAGGGATTTTGCCAGCACTGACTGAAATGCGTAAGCAACGTCAGCATCTGGCAATTGTGCTTGATGAGTACGGTGGCACTGATGGAATTATTACATTGGAAGATCTCGTAGAAACCCTTGTTGGAGATATTCGTGATGAATACGATTCGGATGAAAAAGAGGTCTCACAAGAATCTCACACAGGCGATTTCGAAGTCGACGGTCTCATCTCACTTGAAGATTTGAGCGAAGAGACTGGTTTTGATTTGCCGGAAGGGCCTTATGAGACTGCAAGCGGTTTCGTTATGCATTACTTAGGTCGTATTCCAGTTGAGAATGACATAGTAGGAGTAAATGGCCTTCGAATTACCGTGCTTTCCATGGAAGGAAAGCGCGCTGGACGTCTATTAATCTCGCGTAACTACTAGGGCATGCAAGAATTACACCCATGAAGCGCGTCTTATCTGGAATTCAGCCAACGAGCGATTCATTTCACCTGGGCAATTACTTAGGTGCGGTTAAGCAATGGGTTGAACTCCAAGATGGTCATGATGCTTTTTACTGCATAGTCGATCTTCACGCTCTCACAATTGAGACCGACCCCGCGCTTCTACGAAAGCGTACGTTGGCATCTGCTGCGCAATTGCTTGCACTCGGTATCTCTCCAGAGAAATCAACTCTCTTTGTTCAATCCCAAGTACCGCAACATAATCAACTTGGTTGGATTATGGAATGCCTTACCGGATTCGGTGAAGCTAGTCGCATGACTCAATTTAAGGATAAGTCTTCTAAAGTTGGTGCAGACTCTTCACGCGTTGGGTTATTTACCTACCCCATGTTGCAAGCTGCCGATATTTTGCTCTATCAAGCACATTTTGTTCCAGTGGGAGAGGATCAACGCCAGCACATCGAACTCACTCGTGACTTAGCAGGACGTTTTAATTCGCGCTACGGCCAGACTTTCCAACTGCCTGAGGCATACATACTTAAGACCGCAGCAAAGATTAACGATATCCAAGAGCCAACTTCAAAGATGAGTAAATCTTCAGGTGCCGTCGCAGGTGTTATCGAAATTATGGATGCCCCTGAAGTGAATCTGAAGAAAATTAGAAGTGCCATGACGGACGCAGGGCGTGAAGTCAAATATGACATGGCTGAAAAACCAGGCATAAGTAATCTCTTAACGATTCATTCGGCGCTTTCTGGTCAGACAATTGCCAATTTGGAGAATGAATTTGCTGGTAAGGGATATGGAGATTTTAAGGCAGCGGTTGCCGATGTCGTTGTTGAATACCTACGTCCAATCCGCGCCAAGGCAATGGAACTTTTGGAAGATGAGAAGCATTTGCTAGATATCTTGCATTCTGGTTCTGCGAAAGCGAGAACAGTTGCTCAGGAAACTATTGAGACCACCTATAAGAATCTTGGAGTAGTTCTTTAATGAAACTCCGACTAGCGGTTGCAGTAGCACTCATTTTTGCAGTGTTAACTCCAGCATCTAGTTCGGCAGCAACTCTGACGATTGGAATTGCATACGACATTGGGGGGCGTGGAGATCGCTCATTTAATGATGCTGCGGCCGCTGGACTTGAAAAAGCCAAGAAGCAATTTGATTTCACCTTGGAAGCAGTTGTAACAGATGGGACGAGCGATGATCGCGAAAAACGAGTTCGAGCTCTCATCGCCAAGAATTGCAATCCGATAATTGCGATAGGACGCGGATATGCACCAACGCTTCAAGCGCTTGCTGTTGAATTCCCCAGTACGCAGTTTGCCATCATCAACGATGCCAGCGTCGCTGCGCTTAATGTCACCTCAATAATTTTCGCTGATACCCAAGGTGCGTTTCTCGCTGGATTTAGCGCCGCTCAGATATCAAAAACAGGAAAAGTTGCGATGATTGCCAATAGCGATCAAGCCGATATGTATAAAGATGGTTTCTCCGCTGGAGTCTTAGCGAGTAAGAAAAAAGTGAGCCCTATCGTTAAATATGTTTCAGGATCCTATTCACTTCCCACAAGTCAGGTCATTGCAGCCGGTGCAGATGTCATATTTCTAGCAACACAAGGTTCAGACGCTGAAGTCTTAAAGGTAATCGTTGCTAAGAATGCAAAGAAGAAGTTGGTCATGGGTCTAATTAATGTTGAACCAGATCAATATCTGACTGTGACTAATGATTCGAAACAGTATTTGTTGGCAACGGTCGTGAAGCGAGTTGATAAGGCAATATTTGATCTCATTTCTAAAACAGTTTCGAGCAATGAGTACTTAGATTTTCTCAATGCTGATGTAGGAATATATGGCCACCGTTATGGAATTACCGGTGGGGGAATTGAGTTTTCAATTAGATCAAAGGAACTTCAGGCAAAAAGTGGCGCAATCAACATCGCGGCCGCTACCGCCGAGAAAATAGCTGCGTAATTCTCAACTTCACCTTGAGACTTTTCACAATTGTTACATGCCACACCAACTAATTCGCTCGACATAGCTCACCAATATCACCTGTAACAACTAGGCTGAGGTCAAAAGCAACACTAATTATTCCTTGGAGGAACCTTGAAGAAGACACTTAAGTTTGTAGCAGTTTTCGCTGCTGCAGCTCTCGCATTCGGCGTTTCAGCACCATCTGCAAACGCGGCAGCAACAAAGGCATGTCTGGCTCTCGATACTGGCGGCGTAGATGACAAGTCATTTAACGCGCTAGCTTGGTCAGGTGCTCAGGCGGCACAAAAGGCAAATTCATCTGTAACTGTTAAGTACCTTGCAGCGACATCAGATGCTGATTACGCACCAAATATTAAAAAGCTCATCGATGAAGGTTGCAACATCATCATAGGTGTTGGATATCTAATCAACCCTGCAATTGTTGCAGCAGCAAAAGCTAATCCAAAAATTAACTTTGGAATCGTAGATCAAGATGGACAAGATCACGGTCCAGCGGGCGATCAATACCCAGGTAAGACTTATCCAAACCTCAAGGGAATTGAGTTCTCAACAAACCAGGCAGCTTTCCAAGCTGGTTACCTTGCAGCAGGAATTACCAAGACTGGCAAAGTTGCTACATTCGGTGGAGCAAATATTCCTCCAGTAACAATCTTCATGGATGGATTCGCCAAGGGCGTTGCTTACTACAACAAGGTTAAGGGCAAGAAAGTTGTCTGCCTAGGTTGGGACACAGTAAAGCAAGATGGCTTGATGGTTGGAAACTTCTCTGACATGGCTAAGTCACTTCAGTACTCAATTAGCTTCGAACAACAGGGTGCAGACATCATTCTTCCTGTGGGTGGAAACCTCGGATCATCAACAGCTGAGAATGCTCTGAAGACCAAGAAGTCTGTTGTTATCTGGGTAGATAAGGATGGCTTTATCGCTGCTCCGCAATATGCCAAGGTAATGCTGACATCAATCATGAAGTCTGTGGACTTATCTGTTAAGAACACAATCCTCGAACAGGCAAGCGGTACCTTCACAAGTACTAACTACAACGGAACACTTAAGAATGCTGGAGTCTCACTAGCTCCTTATCATGATTTGATCCGTATGGTTCCATCTGCACTTCGCACTGAAGTTTCAAAACTCGGTAACGATATTCGCAGCGGAAAGGTTTCTGTTAAGTAATTAACTGAAAATCTAAAGAAAGCGACCTAGCACTCACGTGTTAGGTCGCTTTCTTTTTCCAATTTGATTCTGATTTAACTTTCTAAAGTTCAATAAACCTAGTAGATTTACTTACATGTCACTCGAATTGCGCGGAATTACAAAGCGCTTTGGTTCGCTAGTCGCAAATGAATCGATTGACCTCTTGGTTGGTGATGCAGAGATACATGCAATTCTCGGGGAAAATGGCGCAGGAAAATCCACTCTGATGAATATTGTTTATGGATTACTTTCACCTGATGAAGGCGATATCAGTGTCGATGGAAAAGTAGTGAAGATTGATTCACCACTAGATGCACTTGCAGCAGGCATAGGTATGGTGCACCAACATTTCATGCTGATTCCAGTATTTACTGTTGCAGAAAATATTGTCTTAGGCCACGAGAAGACAAAAGGACCTGGACTGCTAGATTTAGTTCAAGCTCGCAAAGAGATATTGAGAGTTTCTGCCGA
>RFSY01000083.1 GCA_009923805.1 Actinomycetota bacterium | reverse complement strand
AACCAGCAAAGCAACGCGGGTGGTAGTTGCTACTGACCATGAGGAAATTTTTACAGTTTGTAAACAGCATAATCTTGACGTAATTATGACCTCTACAGAGCATCAATCTGGAACAGACCGTATTGCAGAAGTGGTGCAACAACTTTCCTTAGCGGAAGATGAAATAATTGTCAACGTTCAAGGTGACGAACCGTTAATTGATCCAGAATTAATCAATCAGTTGGCTAATTTCATTGCAGCTAAACGACTCTTCAGTTCGAGGTACTGTGTAAATGATTCTTGGTATGCCGCAAGCACCTTTGCGAGTTCTTGACCACCAAATCGGTCCAATAATTCACGTTGCTTAGCCGGCTTCACAATCTGCGCATTTGCGCTCTGCCCATGAATTTCAATAAGCGATTCGCCAATCGTAGAAAGTGTCCCCGCCGGAACGCTTACTCCCCCACACATCGCCTTACTTTTGCCATCGGCGTTAACTGTTCTGGAGATTATCAAGGACTCATCATCTAACTCGGCGCCCACCTCATCAATAACTGGGGCTAAATCCTTCGTAACAGAGAAAGTCGCGGATGTGACTAATCGATCGCTGCCATGACGTACTAGCGCGCTATCACTTTTGCCACCAAGAACTAGTGCCAGAGCTGTCAAAATCATCGTCTTGCCGGCACCAGTTTCACCGGTAAGAACATTTAACCCAGAACCAAATTCCAGTTCTGATTGTTCAATGATTCCAAGATTGCGAATCGAAATATCACTCAGGAATGAACGATCACTCACCGCGCCATCCCTCTACGGGAAGTTTAAATTTGGCTACGAGGCGATCCGTGAAGAGGGTCTTTGAAACGTGCGAAAGTTTTATCGTCTGCTCATCACGAGTGATGAGAACCCGATCGCCTACTTTTAGTGGAATCTTACGCAGCGAATCAGCCGATAAAAGCGCTTCACTTGATTCGACGGTCACGATGATTTCAGATTTAGGAGATACCACCATCGGCCTTGAAAAGAGTGCATGAGCTGAAATTGGTAAGAGTACAAGTGCGTCAATTTCTGGCCATAAGACTGGACCGCCAGCGCTAAAGGCATAGGCAGTAGAGCCGGTAGGTGTTGAACAGATGAGTCCATCACATCCCCAATGCGAAAGAGGTCGTCGATCAATTTCCACAAAGAGCTCCACCATCGTTGTCGCATCGCGTTCTACAGTCACTTCATTAAGAGCCCAACCATGAGATATCTCTTTACCGTCTCGCTCAACAGTGAATTTCAGAACCATTCGATTTTCAGTTACATAACTCTTCTTGATAATGCTCTCGGCAATCGCGGATATCGTCGGTCTATTTACTTCAGCCATAAACCCAACGCTGCCAAGATTAATTCCAAGCAGTGGAATATTGCGCTTTAAAGTTACCTCTGCCGCTCGCAGAATTGTGCCATCTCCACCCAAAACAACTGCCGCTTCAATCTCGGGTAACTCAGCCGCTGCCAACTTCTTAATGCCTTCGATAGAGACATCCGAAATTGTGTAGAGAGAAAATCCGGCAGAGTAAAGAAGCGGAGCTAACTCTTGCGCCGCGGTGATAGCTTCTGGGCGCGCTGGATTAATGATGAGTGCGATGCTGCGAATACTCATTACGCCGGCCCCATTTCAATTGCTCTATCTAAATCAAGTTCATTTATCTCGGGTGCACCACGGCGCAACCATAGGAAATATTCAACATTTCCTGCGGGTCCCGGCAAGGGACTCGCTGCGATTCCCATTGTTCCAAGACCAACATCGTAAGCGGATTCTGCAACATCTAATACTGCAGCTCTTCGCAGAAGCGGATCACGCACAACTCCCCCTGCGCCCAGTTTCTCTCTGCCTACTTCAAATTGCGGCTTCACCATCAGCACGAAATCAGCTTCAGGTTTAGAGACGGCAGCAAGGGCAGGCAAAACTAGAGAGAGCGAGATGAATGAAAGATCCGCGACAACTAGATCAATATCTTCTCCGACTTGTTCACCAGTCAAGTGACGAATATTTGTGCGATCAAGAATTTTGACGCGTGGATCTTGACGCAGTTCCCACGCTAATTGACCATAACCAACATCGACTGCAACAACCAGCGTTGCTCCTCTTCGCAGGAGAACATCGGTAAAACCACCCGTTGAGGCTCCAGCATCTAGACAATTCTTTCCTTCAACAAGCACGCCTTCAAACGCGTCGAGTGCGCCGGCCAATTTATGGCCACCACGGGATACAAAGTCATCACGATCACCTTGTAGAACGATTGAAGTTTCGGCATCAACTTGTGTTGCAGGTTTAGTCGCAGGGATTCCACCTACTAGAACCGAACGTGATTCGATTAAATCGGCAGCATGTTCACGTGAGCGCGCTAATTCGCGACGAACGAGTTCTGCATCCAAACGTGTTTTCATAGCGATGCTTTATAGGTTATCTATCGATTTCAGCGATTCTTGCAACTTTTCATGAAGCGCTTCAAAACGTGCAGCGTGTTCTGAGATATCGTGAATATCAATCTCTTCAAGTTCGCTCTTCACAGCAGTTACCAAATCGATCTCTTCTTCATTCATCTCTTTGCTACCTTCTTCTTTCTTGTGCTCTTCGTGACAGGTTTCTTCAAGATCGTTTTCGCTGCTTTGGAATTCTTGCTAGACGATTTCTTGGGTGCGCTCTTCTTTCCAGCCGACTTTTTCTTCAGCGAGGCGACTTCGGCAGCAAGGGCATCAAACTCTTCACGTTTCACAAAACCCATCTTTAAGACAGCCGTCTCTACTTCTTCGTGAACTTTCGAGCGCACAGATTCCGCACTCTCGTGCGCCCAATCATTAAGCGCTGCAGCTATCTCCGCCGGAGTTCTCTCGCCATCCGAAAGTTTTTGGGCATAGCTTTTGAGAGTCGACATGAAATCAGTTCCCGCACTCTTTCCCATGAGGCAAGAGTAGCCAGTGCCACGCGTTAAAGGCGGAGAATCTCAGCTGCCTCAACTTGCCAGCGGCTCGCCACCCCTGCGGGGCTTTGCCAGAAACGACGGCGGATAGAGCCAGAGACTTCAATCCACTCATCTGAATCCAAGGTCAGGGCAATCTTTCTACTCTTGGCACTCCAAGCGGCAATATCGAGAGTATCTACTCCTTCACGCGACTCTCTTGTGATGATCAGACGGAACTCCACGACCTTATCCCCGCTGGGTAGCTCCTTCGTTGTAGCTGGAGCGGAGACTCTACCTCGTAGCAATAAATCATTGAGGGAGTAATCAATCTCCTGCTCCTCTCTTGATGAGCTCTTCTTTGTTGTCAAACTTTTCTTGGATTTAACGGTCGCTGTCATGACTTCTCCTTCGTAGTTGAAGGAGGGATGATTCGCTATTGGGCTGACGAAAAATCAAGCTGTCAAAGGAAGTTGTGGATTTCTCTACAAAAAAATTATTGTGAAGAGCGTTCCTGTGCGTCAGTCATCTCATCTTCGTCGAGCAGCGCACATTTAGCAAACCATTCACGCGCCTCTTCGATGCGGCCAGCAGCATGCAACGCATCAGCGTAGGCATAGCGAAGACGCAACGCCCACTCTTCATTCTCATTTTTTAACTCTTTGCATTGCAAAGTGACGACAGCCGCATCGAATTCACCTAAATCTCGACGCGCACCCGATGCAACGATTCGCATCTCAATCTCTTCTGGCTTTGCCAATCTCTTAACCTCTGTAGAACCAGCCAAATTCAGGGCTTTCAGGGGGTTTCCAAGGCCTCGTTCGCAATCGGCCATCACCGGCCACATTGAGACATCGCCCGAAATTCGATTAGCTGCACGCAATTCCTTCAATGCAATTTCATAATGACCTGCACGATATGCCGCATATCCGGCTGTTTCACGGACAACTGCTAAACGACCCGCGTGATGGGCAGCAGCAACTGCATGCTTATGTGAGAGTTCCGGATCGACATCCATATAGAGATTGACGCAGACCATATGTCGCGCAACAACCTTTGCGTTCTCGGCCGACAAACTGAGTAATTCTGCACGCACGCTTTTTTCTAACTCTTCACCAGTAACATCTTCAGGAATATCTGGCTCAAAGATTCGTGGACGGATTCTAGACTGGTCGCGTTCTTGAGGTGGGGCGCGAAACCCGCGTGGATCGCTGACTTCGCGACCTTGAGAAACTTGCCTACTTGCACCGGCACGATCTGGGCGGCCACCTCGTGCTGGACGCTCTTCTCGTGAGGATGATGGACGCGAGGAAGGACGACCCGTTGATGGTCGGCCAGTTGATGGACGTGCGGGTCTATCACTATTACGTGGACGCTCTTCCATGTTGACTCCTCAACTACTTTCTATATATTAACTTCTTTTCATTTCATTATTTGTGAAAGAAATAAAAAAGGGGCGCTTATAAATAAGCGCCCCTTTTTATAAAAGAAGTCCGGCGACGTTCTACTCTCCC
>RFSY01000082.1 GCA_009923805.1 Actinomycetota bacterium | reverse complement strand
CACTCCTGCGGCAAACCAACATATACTGCCGATAGCGATTAGAGTTACAACGCTTTTTATATTACTTGCCATAAGAGAAGAGTAATGCCAATAAATGTGGATGTGAATTACAACTGGCGATCATTTCGCCACACCAACTGACTTACGTGTTTCTACCGTTCTACCGTCCAACAAGAATGAGAATAATTAACCCAATCAGCGTCAGCGCTGTAATTAAGCGCCTACTTTTAAAATTCACTGGTTTTCTCCACGTGTGAAGGTGCGATAAGAACTGCAATGTAGGCAATTGCAATCAGAACCGGCACCATGATGTAGGCGCGAGATATTCCAAAGGAATCGCCCAAAACTCCCAGTAAGAATGGTGCGCCACCGATGGCAACTCCAGCAGCAAGAGAACTCTTACCTACCGCTAAATCTGGGCGGTTTTCACTCAGGCCAATCAGACGAACAGATGCAAATACAAACTGACCTGATTCGCCCAAACCAACAATGAGCAGCATGAAGAAACTCAAGTAAATGTTATGAGATAACCACAGGCCAGTAAATCCAACCAATTGAATAATCAAAATAGTTTTGAGCTGTGAATCGATACTTAATTTTTTTAAGATGCGGCCCCAATACCAGCGGCCAAGTCCCATACCGGTACCAAGCGCTGCAATTACCAAAGTTGAAATCGCAGGGGTTGATCCCGTGCGATCGATGACAAGTGCTGCAGCCCAGAAAGCGGTAGCAAATTCACTGGCAATACATGCAACGAAGCCAACCCATGCGAGCCAAAATGCGAGGGAGAGCTTTCCACTTTGTGGTCCATGCTCACTCGGAATATGAGTCTCCACCTCTTTTTCACGGAAGAAAAAATAGAGAAAGGCTGCAAGCGGAACAATGCTCAACATCCCAAGTCGCCAGAGATCACGGTAAGCAGTTGCAATAGTCCCAACAATCAGAGTTCCAGTGACATATCCAACCGATGCGATCGCATTCGCTTGCGTAATAGCAATAGGCGCCATTTTTCCAAAGTGCGTATTCATCGATATGACTGAAGCGTTAATCACGATTGAACTTCCGAACCCAGCGATGAGTGCGGCAAAGATTGTCAGTTGTGGAATAGGTGCTGCAACGAGTCCGATTAACCCGACGGTAAAGCAGAGAAGTCCAAACCATCCTGTTGTTGCCCGACCAAAGCGATGAACTAAGCGGGGGTTAGCAAACCCTGCAGCAACTGATGCAACACCAAGTGCGGTTCCGTGCAATCCGGCGACAGTAAGAGATGTGTGCTGATCTTCGCGTAGTAATGGCTGAGATGGACCAAAACTACCCAGGAATATATTTATACAGACTGTTTGAAGCGAGATAGTCCAGAAATACCTATCCCGCTTAATCGTGTGGGGCATTAGTTACAGCTGAGAAACGACGAAGTCGATAGATGCGGTGAGCGCATCGATATCGGCTGGGTCGACTGCAGGGAACATACCGATACGAAGTTGGTTCTTACCTAGTTTTCGGTAAGGCTCGGTATCAACAATTCCATTTGCACGAAGTACAGATGCGATAACTGTGGCATCGATAGCGTCATCAAAGTTAATAGTTGCAACAACATTAGAACGATGTGCTGGGTCAGCTACGAATGGCGTTGTATAGCTACTCTTTTCAGCCCATCCGTATAAGCGTGATGCTGAATCTGCGCTACGACCTGCCGCAAACTTCAACCCACCATTTGCATTCATCCACTTAATTTGCTCATCAAGAAGCATCATTGTGACAAGTGCTGGAGTGTTGTATGTCTGATCAAGACGTGAATTTTCAATCGCTATTCCGAGATCAAAGAATGCTGGAATCCAACGACCTGATGCTTTGATTTTCTCAGCACGAGCGATTGCAGCTGGGCTCATGAGTGCGAGCCATAACCCACCATCAGATGCGAAAGATTTTTGTGGTGCAAAGTAATAGGTGTCGAATTCTTTTGCATCAACATTTAAGCCACCGGCTGCAGAAGTTGCATCAACTAATACAAGTGCGCCATCAGTTCCAGCAGGGCGCTTAATCTGCATTGCGACACCAGTTGAAGTTTCGTTATGTGTCAGTGCGTAGACATCGATACCGGCTTCAGTAACTGCTGCTGGGTGAGAGCCTGGCTCAGATTTAATGACAGTTGGTTCACCAAGGAAAGGCGCTTCTTTTGATGCTGCTGCAAACTTTGATGAGAATTCACCGAAAACAAGGTGCTGTGAACGGCTTTCAATCAATCCGAAAGTTGCGATATCCCAAAATGCTGTTGATCCACCATTACCAAGTACAACTTCATAACCTTCGGGAAGTGAGAAGAGAGATGTCAGACCTTCACGAACACTCTTCACAACGTTCTTTACTGGCTTTTGTCGGTGTGATGTTCCAAGAATGTAATTACTTCCCGGCGCAGTAAGAGCTGCGAGTGCTTCAGGGCGAATCTTTGAAGGACCACAACCAAAACGTCCATCGCGTGGTTTGAGATTGTCTGGAATTCGGATATCTGCGCTCATGGGCAAAGACTAAGGGTAGTAACGACTTACTTCCCAATCGGTAGATGTGTTAGCCCTCTCATACCGCAAGCGATCATGTAAACGTGAGTAGCGACCTTGCCAGAATTCAATACTGTTTGGCGTCACGCGATATCCGCCCCAATGTGGTGGGCAGGGAACCGTTGTTCCTTCTGGCCATTTTTCGGCAGCCCCGTCATAACGTTGTTGAAGTTCTTCACGCGATGCAAGCGGAGCCGATTGCGCAGATGCCCATGCACCAATTTGTGAACCCCAAGGCCTGGTCGAGAAGTAATCTTCAGTTTCACTTCTCTCAATTTTTTCGGTAAACCCACTAATCGAAACTTGACGCTCCATGGCATACCAAGGAAAGAGCAGAGTTACCTGGTCATTTATTTCTAGCGCTTGTGCTTTGCGCGATGAGTAATTTGTAAAGAATGTAAATCCACCCTGAGACACATCTTTTAATAGAACAGTTCTTGTAGTAATCGCATCAGCACCTTGTGCATCAACACCTAAAGTGGATAGCACCATTGCGTTGGCTTCAACAATAAACTCATTTGCTGCTGCCTCAGATAGCCACTGATGAAACGCAACAAAGGGATCACTCGGTAGGGACTCAAGGCCTATCTCGCCGTAGGAGCGACGCATCGCCCTAATCGCATCTCGCTGGATTTCACTCATGGATGTATCGAACCTCACTTTTGTTATGAGTGCATCTTCGCCCCTGGTGGTGGTCAGCACCCTTGCGGGAGGTGCAGAATTACCCATAGTTCACTAGCGAAAAGCATCAAAGGAGTCCACCGTGTCAGATGATTTCAAGCCAGGTCTTGAAGGTGTAATTGCATTCGAATCTGAGATTGCAGAGCCAGATAAAGAAGGTAGCGCTCTTCGCTACCGTGGTGTTGATATCGATGATCTCGTAGGTCGCGTGTCATTTGGAAACGTATGGGGACTTCTTGTTGATGATGAATTTAATCCAGGACTTCCAAATGCTGAACCATTTCCTCTTCCAGTGCACTCAGGTGATGTTCGCGTAGATATTCAATCTGCGATTGCAATGCTCGCACCATCGTGGGGATTCAAGCCAATTTTAGATATTTCAGATGAAGAAGCACGTAGCAACTTAGCTCGCACATCTGTGATGGTTCTTTCTTATCTTGCACAATCTGCTCGAGGAATTTTTGCTAATCCTGTATCAGAGGCAGCAGTTGATAAGGCGCACACAGTTGTAGAGCGCATGATGATTCGTTGGCGCGGAGAGCCAGATCCATTACACGTGCGCGCAATCGATGCTTACTTTGTATCTGCAGCAGAACACGGAATGAATGCATCAACATTTACAGGCCGAGTAATTGCATCAACTGGCGCCGATGTCTGCGCAGCACTTTCTGGTGCAATCGGTGCGATGTCCGGTCCACTTCACGGTGGAGCTCCTTCACGCGTTCTTCACATGATTGAAGAAGTTGAAAGAACAGGAAATGCTGAAGCGTATGTAAAGGGAATACTTGATCGCAAAGAGCGCCTGATGGGATTCGGACACCGTGTATATCGCGCCGAAGATCCACGCGCTCGCACACTTCGTCGCACAGCTAAAGAACTTAATGCACCTCGTTATGCAGTTGCGGAAGCGCTCGAAAAGGCAGCGCTGAAAGAACTTCACGAACGTCAACCAGATCGCGTACTAGAGACAAACGTTGAATTCTGGGCAGCAATCATTCTTGATTTTGCGGAAGTACCTGCTCCACTATTCACATCAATGTTTACAGCAGCTCGCACAGCGGGTTGGTCTGCACACATTCTTGAACAGAAGCGCACAGGTCGCCTTATTCGTCCATCTGCACGTTACGTCGGAAAGGCTCCTCGTAAGCCTGAAGATGTAAAGGGTTGGGACGACACCGTCGAGCAGCTTCACAAGTAAAGTACGCCACATGCGAAACATCATCTGGTTTCGCCGCGACCTGCG
>RFSY01000081.1 GCA_009923805.1 Actinomycetota bacterium | reverse complement strand
AGCGAAACAGATAGAAGTAGCGCGCCAAGAACAAGAACGTGGAGTTTCACTGATTGGTCCGCACCGCGACGATCTTCATTTACAACTGGGTGACTTTCCTGCGAAAGGTTATGCATCCCATGGTGAATCGTGGTCGATGGCCATTTCACTTCGCATCGGGTCATATAACTTACTTAAAGCAGAGGGTGCAGAACCGGTACTTATCCTCGATGACATTTTTGCAGAACTAGATACTGCTCGCCGCCAACAGCTCATTGCAATTACAAAGTTAGCTGAACAAACATTTATCACCGCAGCTGTTGAATCAGACCTACCGGCAGAACTATTATCTGAGAAGTTTTATGTAACACCAGGGGTGGTGAGCCAATGAGTCGGAAGGATTCAAGTAAGCGCGACCTCGCCGTAGATTTATTTCGCAGCTATAAAACTGGCTTCATTAAAAAGAAGAAGATCACAGAAGAACGCACCCAAACCCCCGGAGACCCAACACTTATCTCCAGTGTTTTAAACGAACTTATTGAGCAGCGCGATTGGAATTCAGGATTAGCTGAAGGCACCCTCTTTGCTACCTGGCCTCAAGTTGTTGGCCCCGAGATCGCCCAACACACAACACCACTTTCTATGCTCGATGGCCGCTTGCTCGTTCAATGCTCATCAACTGCGTGGGCAACTCAACTTAATCTTGTTGGCCCTTCTCTTCTTCAAACAATCCAATCCAGCGCGCCTGGCGCCCTCGTTGAATCCCTAGATTTCATCGGCCCAACAGCGCCAAGCTGGAAGCGCGGCTTAAGGTCTATAAGCAACGGCCGCGGCCCCCGCGATACATACGGCTGAACCAAACCCTAGCCCGGGAATAAACCCCAGCCCCTTCCAGTTATACCGAGTGAAACCTGAGTCGACCCGACTCAACTCTTTGAGTAGAATCGGCTCAGGTTACAAAGACCTCGACCCACCTCGGCTCGAGTGGAAATAACGAATAGTGAAGAAGGAGCAACACCATGGCTAGAGCAGTCGGAATCGACCTCGGAACTACAAATAGCTGCGTATCAGTACTTGAAGGCGGAGAGCCAACAGTTATTGCCAACGCAGAAGGCGCTCGCACAACCCCATCGATCGTGGCATTTGCAAAGAATGGCGAAGTCCTTGTCGGTGAAGTTGCAAAGCGTCAATCAGTAACAAACGTTGAGCGCACAATCCGTTCAGTAAAGCGCCATATGGGCACTAACTGGTCGATGGATATCGACGGTAAGAAGTACACCGCACAAGAAATTTCAGCGCGCGTATTACAGAAGCTAAAGCGCGATGCAGAAGCGTATCTCGGCGAAACAGTGACAGATGCTGTCATTACAGTTCCTGCTTACTTTAACGATGCGCAACGTCAAGCAACAAAAGAAGCTGGTGAAATTGCTGGCCTTAATGTTCTTCGTATTATCAACGAGCCAACTGCAGCAGCACTTGCGTATGGTCTTGATAAGGCAGATAAGGAACAAACTATTCTTGTTTTCGACCTCGGCGGTGGGACATTCGACGTTTCACTTCTTGAAATCGGCGATGGTGTTGTTGAAGTAAAAGCAACTAACGGTGATAACAACCTTGGTGGAGATGACTGGGATCAAGCACTTGTTGATCACCTAGTTAAGACTTTCGGCTCTTCAAATGGAATCGATCTCACAAAAGATAAGATGGCGATGCAGCGTATTCGCGAAGCTGCTGAAAAGGCGAAGATTGAACTTTCATCTTCACAATCAGCAACAATCAACTTGCCATATATCACCGTTGATTCAGAGAAGAACCCACTGTTCTTAGATGAAACAATTACTCGCGCGCAGTTCCAGTCATTGACTGCCGACCTGCTTGAGCGTTGCAAGAAGCCATTCCAAGCAGTTCTTAAAGATGCCGGAATTCCTATTGCAAATATTCAATCAGTAGTACTTGTTGGTGGATCAACTCGTATGCCAGCTGTTGTGGATCTTGTCCGCGAACTTACTGGCGGAAAAGAGCCAAACAAAGGCGTAAACCCTGATGAAGTTGTTGCAGTTGGTGCATCTCTACAAGCTGGCGTTCTTAAAGGCGAAGTAAAAGATGTATTGCTTCTTGATGTGACACCACTTTCTCTTGGTATTGAAACCAAGGGTGGAGTAATGACAAAGCTCATCGAGCGCAACACAACTATTCCTACAAAGCGCAGCGAAATCTTTACAACAGCTGATGACAATCAACCCGCTGTGCAGATTCAGGCATACCAAGGCGAGCGTGAAATGGCTGCTTATAACAAGAAGTTAGGCATGTTCGAACTAACAGGTATCGCACCGGCACCTCGTGGAGTACCACAAGTTGAAGTGACATTCGATATCGATGCAAACGGAATCGTCCATGTATCTGCGAAAGATCTTGCAACCGGAAAAGAGCAAGGCATGACCATCACAGGTGGCTCAGCTCTCTCGAAGGATGAAATCGATCGCATGATGCAAGATGCTGAAGCACACGCAAATGAAGATAAGCAGCGTCGTGAAGAAGCCGAGATCCGCAACACTGGAGATTCACTTGTTTATCAGACAGAGAAGTTCTTAACTGAAAATGCAGATAAGTTCACCGAAGGTGAATCTGCAACTAAGAAAACTGAACTCGATGAAGCACTTGCTGAATTGAAGACATCTCTTGGTGGAGCAAACTTCGAAGCGATTAAGTCAAATACCGAAAAGGTATCGACAATTTCTCAGGCACTTGGTGCGCTGATGTATGCAAATGCATCTGCACAAACTGAAGGTGCTGCATCAGGATCAGAAGATCATGTTGAGGATGCAGAAGTTATCGACGAAGGTTCAAATTAATGAGTGAAACAACAGATCAAGTTGTTGAAGAGACAACCCCTGTTGTTGATGAAGTTGTAGAAGTGGCTGCGCCGGATCAAGAAATTGATCCGGTTGCAGCACTTACAGCTGATTTACAACGGCTCCAAGCGGAGTATGCAAATTACAGAAAGCGTGTAGAACGCGACCGCGCAGTCGCACACGAACTCGCAATTGGTTCAGTTCTCACAGAACTACTTGCAATTCTCGATGATGTTGACCGCGCAGCAGAACACGGCGAACTTACCGGTGGCTTCAAAGCTGTGGCAGATCAAATGGCTGCAATTACAAATCGCTTCGGGTTAGAAAAATATGGAACCGAGGGTGATGCCTTCGACCCACAAATTCATGAAGCTTTATTGCACGACACTTCAAGTGAAGTAACCACCCCAACCGCTTCAAAGATTTTGCAACCTGGATATAAGTACAAGGAACGCATCTTGCGCCCTGCGCGAGTTGCAGTAACTGATCCGGAAAACTAATTACTCATGGCCGCTAAAGATCTCTATGAAAAGGATTTCTATCAGGTTCTCGGTGTAGATAAGAAAGCTACCGCCGATGAAATTAAGAAGAAATACCGTTCTTTAGCGCGCGATTTACACCCTGATAAAAACCAAGGCAATGCGGCCCTAGAAGAGAAATTTAAGGCCGTCTCTGAGGCATATGACATTCTCTCTGATTCAAAGAAACGCGCTGAATATGACGAGGCACGAGCTCTCTTTGAACGTGGGGGATTTCGCGCACCTACCGGCGGCGGGCAATATCAAAACGCAGATTTCTCTGATCTCTTTGGTGGCGGCAATCCACAAGACATATTCGCAAATCTCTTTGGTGGTGGTGGACGCCGCGGGCCACGCAAAGGTTCAGATTTACAGACAGAGGCTTCAATTACATTTAAAGAATCAGTATTCGGCACAACTCTTGATTTAAAACTTAATACTGATGGCAATGGCCCGCAGAATATTTCTGCGCGTGTTCCAGCTGGTGTTAATGATGGCGCAAAGATTCGCGTTAAAGGAAAAGGTGCACCAGGTGAAGCAGGACCAGGTGATCTCTTTATTCAACTACATGTAAAACCACATGCAATCTTTTCGCGTAAAGGCGAGAACTTAATTCTGACTTTGCCTGTTACATTTGCAGAAGCAGCACTTGGCGCAGACCTTAAAGTTCCTACACTGTCAGGTGATGATGTCACTGTGCGATTAGCGGCCGGAACCCCAACAGGTCGCGTTCTTCGCGTTAAAGGACGCGGAATTAAAAAAGGCGCAGTCACTGGTGATTTACTTATCAGCATTGAAGTACAAGTTCCCCGCCGTGTTGAAGGAAAAGCAGAGGATGCAATCAAAGCATTTGCTGCAGCAACGGCTGATGATGATGTGCGCGCAGAATTTAGTGCGAAGGCAAAGTCATGACAAACGACTTGCCACACGAAGAACATCCAGATGATGATGCAAGTCTTTATGTAATTTCAGTCGCTGCTGAGCTATCTGGCTTGCACCCACAGACTCTTCGCCAATACGACCGTTTAGGTTTGGTATCTCCTGATCGCACAGTGGGTCGCAACCGTAGATATTCGCTGCGCGATATTGCATCTCTTCGTATGGTGCAACGATTAGTCGGTGAAGGAATTAATCACGCAGG
>RFSY01000009.1 GCA_009923805.1 Actinomycetota bacterium | reverse complement strand
TCAGTTGTGGCAGTGCGCGGTCGTAATAGCCACCACCTTGACCAAGTCGATATCCACTTCTATCGATACGAAGTGCAGGAACAACAATTACTTGGATTTCTGAGAGCTCACTGTAAGAATCCCCGGTCGGTTCCAAAATCTTCTTCTTTGAAGTCAGAGATTCTTGATCACCACTCCATTGCACCCATTGCAATTGATCCCCGTTAATTCGCGGCACAAGAAGTACTTTGCCATTTTTGATCAGTGCAGCATTGAGAGCTTTAGTATCTGGTTCATCGCCATAGGAGATGTAACTTGCAATCACCTGTGCATCCTGAAATTCAGAAGTTGTGGCGAGAAATTCAAAGGAGTGTTCTAGGTAACGTTCCTTACGCTCATGGCGATATCGAGTACGAAGTGATGCTTTTTCTTCGCTGATACCCATGGAAATCCCCTAGAAGTAAGTTGAGTGCAAGTAAGGTTAGTGATTATGTCAGAACGTGCGCGCGTAGATGAGGTTCTTACTTCACTTCTAGAACTTTGTCGCCCGCTCGAGCCATTTGATATGCCTCTTCTTGATGCGCACGATGCCACTCTTGCCGAGGATATTTATGCAGGAGAACGTTTGGTAATGAAAGCTGGAAGTCGAATTCGTTCTACTCAAATTGGATTGGCGGCATCCATTGGTCTGGACCATCTTCCAACCCGACCACACCCTCGCGTAGTAGTTATCTCAGCGGGTCCCGATTTAGTTGAACCGGGTATGCCACTGAGTGCTGATGAGGAGTATGAAACTAATTCTTGGTTACTCACAACAGCAGTGCGCGAAGTCGGAGCCAGGGCCTACAGAGTTCACTCAATTCCAGATGATGAATCACAACTGCAGAGCGTGATTGAAGATCAACTCGTACGTGCTGACCTCATCATATTAAGCGGTGAACGCCATGATGATTCCTTTGATCTCATCACACGCACACTAGAGAAGATGGGCGAAATCAAAACCGTTGAACTCTCCATTGAATCTAGCGGACGGCATAACTTCGGAACTATCGGGCCAGATAAGACTCCGGTGGTAACTCTTCCGGGAGATCCAATCGCTGCATATATTTCATTTGAACTCCTGCTTCGCCCAATGATTCGCACAATGCTGGGTACAGCAACTATTCATCGCCCATCAGTAAAAGCGAAACTAGAAAAAGCGCTCACTTCACAGAGCGGAGTCCGGTCATATGTCAGAGCAATATTGAGTGAAGATGGAAAATCTGTCACGCCGCTGAGTTCTCAGGATGAACAGGCCACACTTTCTGATGCAAATTCTTTTATTGCCGTTTCTGAAGCTGAGACAAAGTTATCTGCTGGTGATTCAGTAACGGTGGTAGTACTCGAACGTCGTTACATTTAAAGGCGCAGCGATGTCCCGCAAAGTACTTTTTGGAAGTGAAATAACACTTCGACCAATTCGATTTCGCGATAGAGCTCAGTGGAATCAAGTGCGTGTAGAGAATAAGGATTGGCTCACTCCCTGGGAGGCGACCCTCCCATCAGTTCCTGAAGGTTTTTCAGCCGCTGAGAATCTGCGCAGACGCCCAACTTTTTATGAAATGGTGCAAACCCTCCATCGTGAAGCACGTGCTGGACGTTCCTACTCATTTCTCATCTGGCATGGCAAGAATCTTGTAGGCCAGATCACGATGGGCGGGGTTACATATGGCGCTCTTCGCGGAGCTCACATCGGATATTGGATTGATCGCAATTTCGCTAATCGTGGCTTCACTACGCAAGCTGTTGAGCTGCTTACCGAATACGGTTTTTCTCAACTTGGATTACATCGCATTGAGATAAATGTGCGACCTGAAAATGGCGCATCATGCAGAGTTGCTGAGAAGGCAGGCTTTGAATTCGAAGGTTATCGAAAAGCGTATTTGCATATTGATGGTGCATGGAGAGACCACAAGTGCTTCGTTAAAAATAATGAATTAATCGTCTAAACCCCCCTCGAAATCCACGGGGATTTAGGGCTGCCCCTCTAACCTTTACCTACCATGGCTTCAGGAATCATCTACCTAGCAATTATCGGCATGTGGGCTGCCTATTTCTTGCCGCGTTGGGTACATAATAAAAATGAATTCTCTGGAAAAAGCGTTGAACGGTACAAGAGCGCGCTTCGCGTAGTTGCTAGTACAACACCTGGTGCACAAATTGGTACTGGAGTTATTTATACCGATGTTGATCGCGCAGGAAGAGTTGCACAACAACTCATGCGTCGACGAATTGTCTTTGCAATTATTTTTACTACATTCATCCTCACGACGGTAGGTGCAATTATGCAATCAATCACATATGTAGCCATCGCAATTCCTGTCACTGCGCTTCTACTTTATATAGCGCACGTTCGTCGACAGACCAATAGCGAACGCATCCAACGACGTCGTATTGATCAATTGCATCGCACAACCGAAGGTGTTTCACATACAAATCTTTCAGAAGTACTTTCTTCAAAAAATACTGTTGAACATGTCATCTCGCACGAGCACTGGGTCCCACTTTCAGAGCGCGAACTTACTGGAGTTACTTTGCTACCTAAGGGAACTGCGCAAGCGCGTTCTGAATGGCAACCAAATGAGATTCCTGTTCCAACATATGTAAATGCGCCAAAGGCAGTTGCGCCCAAGCGCCTTATTGATTTAACAGAGCCAGGTAAATGGACAGAAGAACAAGAACGCCTTGAGCGCGAAGCACTTGCTGCGGCTGCTCCTTCGCGCGATCAAATCTTTGATCAGCAATTGGCAGATGAAGCGGTGCAACGCCTTCGTGAGATGCGCGCATCTAACGAATAACTAGTACCAATACGTTAGATCCAGCTTGGGAACCACATGCGGGCATGCCATGCATCGTAGGTAATGAGATCGCCCAGGTATATCGGCAGGAAGTAAACAAAGTTGAGGAATATCAAAATAAAGATGGCTGCAACGACTGCTTCGCCACTTCTCTTAAATGCACTGAGTATCGAGCGCGCTGCAAAGACCAATGCAAGGATGAGAAAAGGCTCAAAGGTAATTGCGTAGAACGAAAATACTGTGCGCTTTTGAAAGAAGAACCAAGGCAGATATCCCGCCACTATTCCCGTAATAATGATGGTGATTGCCGGATCAAAGCGATGCGTAAAAAGTGATCGAATCCAGAGCCCAATGACAAATGCAAGTGCAGCCGTTGCTAACCACCAGAGCAGCGGCGTACCAAGTGCAATGATCTCTTGGGAACAGGAATCTGCTCCACACCCTTTAGGTGATTCGTAATAAAAAGATGTTGGCCGTGCCATTATCAACCAGCTCCAAGGATTAGCTTGGTAGTTATGTTTATCGGTAAGACCCGTATGAAAATCTAAAATTTGCTGATGGTAGTAAATGAATGAAGCAAAGATGTTTGATGAGTGGTCACGATCCCATCCTCGGTTACTTGTAAACCAACCAGCCCACGAAGTGAGATAAACAACGAGTGGAAGGAGACCGAACTGTCCAAAACGTTGCACAGTTGGTTTTAATAATTGCTTACCAGTGTGATGGGTGAAAGCACGATATAAAGCAATTAATCCAAAGGCGAGGATGTAATAAAGGGCGCTCCATTTTGTTGCTAGGGCGATTCCAAGAAAAACTCCGGTCCACCAATAGCGTTTAGTGAGAAAGAAATAGGTAGCGGTAAGAATAAAGAAGGCCAAGAAGTTATCTAACAGTGCAGTGCGGGAATGCACTAGCGCCATTCCATCGACAGCCATTAACGCACTCGCCAGACCAGTAAGTAGCGGACTCCTAAATAGTCGATGTGCAATCAGAGCAATAAGGAGAATCATGAGAGCGCCAATAAGAGCTGTACTAATTCGCCAACCAACAGGATTATCACCGAAAATTTTGATACCAAGTGCAATCATCCATTTTCCAACTG
The DNA here is from genome assembly GCA_009923805.1 of Actinomycetota bacterium. Classification (GTDB taxonomy): domain Bacteria; phylum Actinomycetota; class Actinomycetes; order Nanopelagicales; family Nanopelagicaceae; genus Planktophila. Next base: position 20,246 of record RFSY01000009.1, on the reverse strand, counting down.
GAGGGTGCACTACAAATTCAGGCTTACTTCCTGTGACTTCAACGCCGTACTTCAATAGATCGCGTGCACCATCTACATAATAAACCTCATCAAAGATGAAGGTCTTTACAGAACCGAGATTGCTAAGACGCAGCAGAAATGAGATGAGCGCAATGACTATCGGAGCAATCGCTGCAATCATGAGTACAGAATATGGGAGTATTCGCTTATGGCCCTAGTTCTTGCAGCGACTCCGCTCGGAAATCCACTTGATGCAAGTGCGCGCCTCAAGAACGCAATTGAATCCGCAGATGTCATCGCTGCCGAAGATTCGCGCAGATTTCACAGATTAGCGTCTGATCTTGGAGTTACTTTCACAGCCCGCATCATCTCTTTCTTTGAAGGAAACGAGACGGATCGCACCAAAGAAATTCTTACTCTTCTTCGCGAGGGTAAAGAAGTTCTTGTTGTAACAGATGCTGGAATGCCAACGATTAGCGATCCCGGCTTTCGCTTGATGCGAGATGCCATTGCAGAAAATTTGCCGACAGTAGTTATTCCAGGACCAAGTGCACCAACAATGGCAATTGCGCTATCGGGACTTCCGACCGATAGATTTACTTTCGAAGGTTTCTCTCCACGTGCCCAAGGTGCGCGCCGTACTTTTTATGAGAAGTTACGGTTTGAAGAGCGCACGATGGTGATTTTCGAAGCGCCCCATCGGCTTCATGAATCACTTATAGATGCTGCAGCTATTTTGGGAGATTCTAGAAAAGGTGCAATCTGTCGTGAGATGACAAAGACCTATGAAGAGACGATTCGCGGAACACTTGCAGAACTCATCGTATGGGCATCCTCTCGAGAAATACTTGGAGAGATAACTCTGGTTTTTGCAGGAGTTGAAGAAGGTTCAGAAATCAAGAGCGCGCACGATGCAGTGACTCGAGTACGTGAATATGAAGCTGCCGGAATGGACCGTAAAGGCGCAATCGCCACAGTTGCTGATGAATTCGACCTGCCAAAGAAGATCGTTTATGCGGCTGTAGTCGATGCGAATAAGATGAGCAGATGAAGTCTTTCTACCTGACTACGCCGATTTATTATGTAAATGATGCACCGCATATTGGTCATGCATATACAACGGTCGCCGGCGATGTCCTTACTCGTTGGCATCGCCAGCGTGGTGAGTCTGTTTGGTTTCTTACCGGAACAGATGAGCATGGTCAGAAAGTTATGCGCACTGCAGAACAAAATAACGTTGCCCCACAAGCCTGGGTTGATAAATTAGTTGCAGATGCATGGAAGCCCAATTGGGAAGCGCTGAATATCGCAAATGATGACTTTATCCGCACAACTGAGCCTCGCCACACAGAGCGAGTACAAAAGTTCCTGCAATCTCTGAAAGATTCTGGCCACATCTATGCCGGTAAATATGAAGGCCCCTATTGCGTAGGGTGTGAGGAATTTAAATTACCCGGTGACTTAATTGATGCCGATGGTGAAAAACTCTGTCCTATTCACAGCAAGCCCATCGAGCTCGTTAATGAGAATAACTGGTTCTTTAAATTATCCGAATTTACACAACCGCTGCTTGATCACTATAAGAAAAATCCAGAAGCGTGCCAACCGGAAAGTGCCCGCAATGAAGTGATTGCCTTCCTTGAAGGTGGCGTTTCAGATCTTTCAATTTCGCGATCGACTTTTGACTGGGGAATTCCCGTTCCGTGGGATACCGATCAAGTTGTCTATGTCTGGTTTGATGCGCTACTTAACTATGCAACTGCTGTCGGGCTTACCGATGCACCAGATTCTGAAGGCGGCAAAAAGTTTGCAGCAACATGGCCTGCAGATGTGCACCTTGTCGGAAAAGACATTTTGCGATTCCATGCTGTGATTTGGCCAGCGATGTTGATGGCTGCAGGAGTAGCAATTCCTAAGAAAGTATTCGCACACGGATGGTTACTTGTTGGTGGCGAAAAGATGAGTAAATCAAAGCTCACCGGTATTGCACCCTCTGATATCACTGACCACTTTGGCGTAGATGCATTTCGCTATTACTTCCTGCGCGCTATTCCTTTTGGTACTGATGGCTCTTTCTCTTGGGAAGATATGAGTGCGCGGTACACATCTGAACTTGCAAATGATTTTGGAAATCTGGCATCCCGTCTTGCTGCGATGATTGAAAAATATTGCGGTGGAAAATTGCCAGCAGTTGCTCAGGATGCCGGCCTTGCACAAGCACTGCAAGCAACTGTCGAAAAGGCAGACGCAGCAATGCTCGCACTTGATTTCCAAGGTGGAATTAACGCTGTGATGGATTTTTGTAAACGCGTCAATGGTTTTGTTACTGAGAAAGAACCTTGGATTCTTGCGAAAGATCCTGCCAATCAAGCAGAGTTGGAAGCTGTTCTCTATAACACTGCTGAATCTTTACGCGCACTTGCAGTTTTATTACACCCAGTGATGCCTGCTACTACTGAGATATTGTGGGAATCACTCGGGGCAAATGCAGCAATTGGTGCGATTGGTAGGCAAGAGATTTCAAAGGTGGCAACATGGGGTCAATTGCCACAAGGTGCAACGATTACAAAGACACCAGTTCTCTTTCCTCGGTTAGAAGTTAAAGAGTAATTTTCTATGGCTGATCGCCACAATCGAGATATCGAACGCGAGTTAGCTCCGCTTCCAGAACCCCTTCCAGTTCCCACTGTAGATGCGCATGCGCATATTGAAATAGTTACCAATGAAGCACCGGATTCTGAAGCTGTTCGCAAAGTGCTCGATGACGCGAAATCAGTAAACGTTGATCGCATTGTTCAAGTGGGATATTCGGCTGAACAATCGCAGTGGTGCGTTGATTTGGCTAATGCTTTTCCAGGTCGCGTACTTGCAGCAGTTGCGTTGCATCCCAATGAAGCGCCCATCGTCACAGACCTTGAAGCAGATTGGGCCATTATCGAAAAACTTGCTCAAGAGCCACGAGTGCGCGCAATTGGTGAGACTGGACTTGATTACTTCCGCACCCCGCCAGAATTGCGAGCTCGCCAACAAGAATCTTTCAAATGGCATATTGAATTAGCAAAGCGCACCAATAAAGCGCTTGTCATTCACGATCGTGATTCTCATGAAGATGTTTTGTCAGTCTTACTTGAAGTTGGGGCACCAGAGAAAACCGTCTTTCACTGTTTTTCAGGTGATGTTGAGATGGCTAAGACTTGTATCGACCGCGGTTACATACTCTCTTTCGCAGGCACGATGACTTTTAAAAATGCTCCGGCGCTTCGCGAAGCGGTAAAACTTGTTCCCCATGACCAACTGCTTGTTGAAACTGATTCCCCTTTCCTAGCTCCTATGCCTCATCGCGGAGCCCTTAATACTCCGGCACAAATTGCAAATATTGTGCGCGCAATGGCTGCAGAGCGAGATGAAGATGTTGCCAAACTTGCCACCGCGCTATCAGTTAACGCTGAGCGCATCTTCGGAACATTCGCATGAGTTTGCTGGGCGCCGCTGAAATACGCGAGTTAGCAGCCGCACTCGATCTCAAGCCATCTAAATCACTCGGGCAAAATTTTGTTCATGATGCAAATGTCTGCAGAAAGATTGTCAGAACTGCCGGGCTTACCTCTAGTGATATCGCACTTGAAATTGGTCCAGGGCTAGGTTCACTTACTCTTGCCATGCTAGAAGAGGCGCAATCTGTCATTGCAGTTGAAATCGACTCTCGGCTTGCCAATCAACTTCCGATAACTGCGGCTAGTCATTCTGATCGAGCACATTTACTGACAGTGATTAACCAGGATGCACTAACACTTAAAAATCTTCCTGTTGCACCCACCGTCCTGATTGCAAATCTCCCATATAACGTCTCAGTGCCAGTATTTCTACACCTCCTTGAAATATTTCCCTCACTGCGCAGTGGAGTAGTTATGGTGCAAGCAGAAGTTGCAGACCGCCTAGCAGCTAAACCAAATTCAAAAGAATATGGAATCCCCAGTGTGAAAGCTGCCTGGTGGGCTGATGTCACAAGCGCCGGCGCAGTCTCACGTTCCATCTTTTGGCCACAACCGAATGTAGATTCGAAGTTAGTTGCCTTTGCCCGCAGGCAGACGCCTGGCGATGAAGAACTTCGGAAAAAAGTATTTGCGATTATTGATTTAGCTTTTGCGCAACGTCGCAAGATGCTCCGTTCAGCACTGTCTTCTATGTATGGCGGATCTGCCGCTGCTGAAGCACATCTTGCTGCTGCGGGTATTGACCCAACACTTCGTGGCGAAGCCCTGGATATTCACTCCTTCTGCGCAATAGCAAAACAGGGGTAGAGTTTTAACGTGGTCAACAATTCTGTCACTGTGCGTGTACCCGCAAAAGTTAATTTGCAATTATCAGTTGGCCCTCGCGAATCAGATGGTTTTCACAATTTAGTCTCCGTTTTCCAAGCTATCTCTATCTTCGATGAAGTAACGGTTTCAAAGACCCATGCAGGCAATGGAGTGACAATCACCGTTACCGGAGAACACACTCATGGTGTGCCCGAAGATGGCGAAAATTTGGCTGTAAAAGCTGCGCTCCTTGTAGGTTCTAAGTTTGATTTTGAGGTTGATGTTCATATTGAGGTCAAAAAATCGATTCCCGTTGCAGGTGGAATGGCTGGAGGAAGCGCCGATGCTGCGGCAACACTTGTTGCCATGGACTCACTCTTTAACTTAGATATGTCGCGAGAAGAGTTGCACGCACTAGGTTCAGAACTTGGTAGCGATGTTCCTTTCATGATCTCTGGTGGTACAGCGATCGGACAAGGTCGCGGAGATCAACTTACTGCGGCCTTATCTCGCGGCACCTACCACTGGGTGCTGGCACTTTCTAGCGTGGGTTTATCAACTCCAGCTGTTTATACAGAGTGTGATCGCATGCGCGCAGAACGTGAGATTGCAGCGCCACAAGTTTCTGATGTACTTATGCAATCGCTCTTAGCAGCGGATGCGGAAGCGGTAGGGAATTCACTCACTAATGATTTGCAGAACGCAGCGTGTTCATTGCGACCTGCACTGAGTTTGGTTCTTGAAGTAGGCCGCGATTACGGTGCATTGGGCGCAATTGTTTCAGGCTCGGGCCCCACAGTTGCTTTTTTGGTTGCAGATGAAGATTCGGGACTTGATTTAGCGGTGGCACTTACTGCAAGCGGCGTTGTTGGAAGCGTTGCGCGAGCCCATGGCCCAGTTCACGGAGCAAAAGTTATTTAATTTACTCTGAATCTAATTCAGTAACCAAAGTACTCAGTAAATCTGCAAGCTGATCGCGTTCCTTTGCCGAAATATCTTTTAGCAACTTGCGTTCATTCTCAAGCAAATCTTCCATCGCCGCATCAACGGCGCGCATTCCTGATCGGGTAAGAGTTACAAGTGAGCCTCGTCCATCATTTGGGTCAGGTTCGCGGGTAATGAGTTGTAACTCTTCAAGATGATCAAGGCGATTTGTCATAGTTCCACTGGTGACCATCGTCTCTTGCATTAATTGACCTGGCGAAAGTTGGTGAGGTGCACCTGCGCGACGCAGTGCAGCTAAAACATCGAAGCCCCAATTCTCAAGATCACCGAATGCATCTCGGCGAGCAATATCTAAATGTCGCGCAATGCGGGTTATTCGGCTTAAAACTGAAAGGGGAGCGAGGTCTAAATCGGGACGTTCGCGCTTCCATGCCGCAATAAGGCGGTCTACTTCATCGCGGGCTTCCATAAGAAGTGAGTTTAGTGGTCGCGAGCACTACCGAATATAAGGGAGAATATAGGTTCCGCCATTGTGTAGTGGCTAGCACATGGGCCTTTGAAGCCCAGGGTCCAGCCAGGATCGATACCTGGTGGCGGAGCAAGTAGACTGCACTCATGAGCCTTGAAACCGTAGTGATTCTCGCTGCGGGAGAAGGAACGCGTATGAAGTCTTCTACGCCAAAGGTTCTTCACACAATTTCAGGTCGCACACTTGTTGGCCATGTAATCAACGCAGTTCAAGAATTAGCGCCAAAGCACCTTCGTATTGTTGTTGGCGCAGGGCGTGAAAAAGTAGAAGCACATGTTGCTGAAATTGCGCCACACGCAGTGACTGTCTTTCAAGAAAAGCGCGGCGGGACCGGACACGCAACTCAGTTAGCACTCGATGGTTTAAAACCAACAGGAACAATTCTGATTCTTGCAGGTGACACTCCAATGCTTACAGGTGCTTCGCTTTCGCAATTGCTCGAGCATCATCACGCAGGTGGATTTACTGCATCTGTCATGACAGCCGAACACCCAGATCCAACTGGTTATGGCCGCATCATTCGCGGTGATGATGAATCGCTGATTCGTATCGTTGAAGAACGCGATGCAGATGAAGTCCAGAAAGAGATTTACGAAGTTAACTCAGGTGTCTATGCATTTGATGCGGTGAAGTTAGCCGGGGCTATCGGTAAATTAAAGAACGATAATTCACAAGGCGAGCTATACCTCACTGATGTCATTGAAATCCTGCGCAATGAAGGTGGCACGATTGCACCAGTTCTGATTGAGGATTTCATTGAAATTCTTGGAGTCAATGACCGCGTGCAATTAGCTGAATCTGCCTCTCTTTTGAGAGATCGTATTAACGAAGATTTGATGCGTGCTGGCGTCACTATCGTGGACCCATTGAGTACATGGGTTGATTCAACGGCGAAAGTTGCACAAGATGTCATCTTGATGCCAGGTACAGCTATTACTGGCAAAACTACTGTGGCATCTGGCGCTGTTATTGGCCCTCGTACAACTTTGCACGATTGCACAGTTGCCCAAAGCGCTCGCGTTCTTGAATCTCATTGCACTGAAGCGATTATTGGCGAAGGTGCAAATGTCGGACCATTTACATTCTTACGCCCCGGAACAAAACTTCTTGCCGGTTCTAAAGCTGGCGCATACGTTGAGATGAAGAATGCAACTCTAGGTGAAGGTTCAAAAGTTCCACATCTTTCCTATGTCGGAGATGCCGTTATTGGCGAAGGCAGCAATATTGGCGCTGCGACAATCTTTGTTAACTATGACGGTGTAGAAAAGCATTACACCGTCGTCGGTGATCACGTTCGTATCGGCAGCGATTCGATGTTAGTCGCCCCCGTCACAATCGGAGATGGCGCATATACCGCCGCCGGTTCTGTGATTACAGAAGATGTTCCTGCCGGCGCGATGGGCGTTGGCAGAGCAAAGCAGAGAAATGTAATAGGTTGGGTTCTGCGTAAGCGCCCAGGTACTAAATCTGCTGAGGCGGCTTCGCGCCACAGTAGTGACGAGCAGAAAGGCTAACCTCCTTGAGCGAGATCCGTTTATCCTCAGAAAAAAGATTGCGTCTCTTTTCAGGCCGCGGATTCCCAGAGTTAGCAGAAGAAGTCGCAACAGAACTTGGTATTCCAATCACTCCAACATCAGCATTTGACTTTGCTAATGGTGAAATATTTGTACGCTTCGAAGAATCAGTTCGCGGTTGCGATGCCTTCGTTCTGCAATCACATGCGACTCCAGTAAATAAGCAAATCATGGAGCAGTTGATTATGGTGGATGCTCTCAAGCGCGCATCAGCAAAGCGCATCACCGTTGTTGCACCGTTCTATGGATATGCACGTCAAGATAAGAAGCACCGTGGACGTGAACCAATCTCAGCACGATTGATGGCTGATCTTTATAAGACAGCTGGCGCAGATCGACTTATGGTTGTTGATCTTCACACTTCACAGATTCAAGGATTCTTCGATGGTCCAGTAGATCACCTCTTTGCACTACCGATGCTTGCAAATTATGTCGGCAGTAAAGTCGATCGTTCGATGCTGACAATCGTCTCTCCTGACTCAGGTCGTGTTCGAGTTGCAGAACGTTGGTCTGAACTTCTCGGTGGTTGCCCAATCGCATTTATTCACAAGACTCGTGACCCACTAATTCCAAATGAATCTGTCACTGGCCGCGTCGTCGGTGATGTCACAGGCCGCACATGCGTTGTTATCGATGACATGATTGATACTGCAGGAACAATTACTAAAGCAGTAGATGCACTCTTCGAAGGTGGCGCAAAAGATGTCATCGTCGCTGCAACCCACGCAGTCTTTTCGGGCCCAGCAGTTGAACGCCTCAAGGCATGTCGCGCAGTTGAAATCGTGGTCACTAACTCACTTCCAATCGAGGAAGATAAGCGCTTCGATAAGCTGACTGTGCTCACAATCGCCCCACTTCTAGGCCGCGCAATCCGCGAAGTCTTCGAAGATGGCTCAGTAACTAGCCTTTTTGACGGACACAGCTAAGTCACGCTAACCTTCACCACGTTCCGGCGAGGGTGAAATTTATCCGTGATCGACGGTGTAGGTATCAACTCCTGCTGGGACTTCGCTTCACAAAGAAGTTACCGATAACAGCACTGCAACATAAATTATTAGGGGAGTTTTAAAATGGCAGAAGTATCAATCAAGGGAACATCACGTACCGAATTCGGTAAAGGTGCTTCACGTCGTGCTCGCGTTGCAGGACTCGTCCCAGCTGTTATCTATGGTCACGGCGAAAATCCACTTCACATCACTCTTCCAGCACGCGAACTTGGCGTTGCACTTAAAGAGTCAAACGTTCTTCTTAATATTGATATTGATGGAAAGACAGAGCTCACACTTCCTAAGTCTGTAGTTCGTCACCCACTCAAGCAGATTCTTGAGCATATCGACCTCGTACTTGTCCGTCGCGGTGAGAAGGTTGTTGTTGCTGTTCCTGTTCACACTGAAGGAAAGCACGATCCAGATGGAATCCTTGAGCACCAGCACAACACAATTGAAATTGAAGCAGAAGCAACTTCTATTCCTAAGTTCCTTGTTGTTGATATTGAAGGAATGGCTTCCGGAACTTCTCGCTACGCATCAGATGTTGTTCTCCCAGAGGGCACTACATTGGTCAGCCCAGCGAACACAATCATCGTTCACTTGTCTGAGCGTTCGACAGTGGTTGAAGAAGTTGCTGTTGTTGCTCCTGCTGCAGATGCAGCTGCTGCGGCACCTGCTGCAGATGCAGAGAAGAAGGACGCTTAACACTTAGACTTTCGCATATGACGTGGTTGGTAGTGGGGCTCGGTAATCCGGGCGATGAATACGCTGCCACCCGTCACAATGTGGGTCAGATGGTCATTGATCATCTCCTTAAACGTCATAATGTAAAACTCACTTCACATAAATCTCGCTGTGATATTGCTGCTTATAAATTAGGCGTTGGAGCAGATGCTCCCTCAATTATTCTCGCCAAATCAAAGAGTTATATGAATGAAACTGGTGGGCCAGTTAAAGCTCTCGCCTCTTTTTATTCGGTCGAACCTACAAATATTATTGTTCTGCATGACGAACTAGATATTCCATATGCTGCAATACGTGCAAAAGTTGCTGGTGGCGATAATGGCCACAATGGTTTGAAATCACTGACATCATCTTTTGGCACTGCCGAATACTTCCGTGTGCGCCTGGGAATCGGTCGTCCCATGGGGCAACAAGATCCGGCAGATTTTGTGCTCAAGCAATTTAGTAAAGAAGAGAAGAAAGATTTAGATGAATTTATTGATCGCGGTGCAGATTGTGTTGAATTCTTAATCGAAAAAGGCCTTGATTTAACTCAGAGCAAATTTAATAGCTAGTTATACCAAAGAGCCTCTCAACTCAAATGCTTCAGCAACTCTTCCCACCGCAACTACGAAGGCCGCGGTCCTTAGATCAACAGAGTGCTTCTTTGAGACAGCGTGCACGTTGATGAAAGCGCTCTCCATTCGTGTATCTAGTTCGCGTCTGAACTTTTCCAACGGCCAACTAAACTCTTGAATATTCTGAGTCCATTCAAAGTAGGAGCCCATAACACCACCTGAATTTGCCAAAATATCAGGAACAATCAAGACACCCTGCGTACGCAATTCACGGTCAGCGGCAATAGTGATTGGCTGATTTGCACCTTCGATGATAAATCTTGCATTGATATTGGAAGCATTTGAATCATTAATAACACCTCCGAGAGCAGCTGGAATCAGGATGTCACACTCCAAAGTCAGCACTTCCGCAGCCCCAATTCGCTCATTTGCTTGTACATCTTCTAGCGTCTTGTGAGAGAAAATGCTCTTTATATCGATTCCCTTCTTATCGACGATTCCACCAGATACATCTGAAATAGCAATGACTTTCATTCCAAGTTCCTGACATACAAGAGCTGCGTATCTGCCCACATTTCCAAAACCTTGAATGGCAACAGTTGCACCCTCGACCTTTACCTTGTTCTCCTTCAACGTTGCTGCCGCAATCATCGCAACTCCACGTCCAGTTGCTTCTTCTCTACCAGCGGCTCCAAAGAGTTCCACTGGTTTTCCAGTAACACACGCAGGTTGGAAGCCTTCCAGTCTATGAAATTCATCCATCAACCAAGCCATACTCTTTGCATCTGTTCCCATGTCCGGAGCTGGAATATCACGATGATGACCAAGTACGTGTACCAATGAACGGGTCCAGCGACGGATAATCTCTTCCTTCTCTATTGAAGTTAGCTTTGATGCATCAACTGCAACTCCACCCTTTGCTCCACCAAATGGAACATCGATTAATGCCGTCTTCCATGTCATCAAAGATGCAAGTGCGCGGACATCATCAAGGTCTACATCTTGGTGAAAACGGATACCCCCTTTGCGTGGACCACGAGCGCTCGAGTGTTGAACTCGATAACCGGTAAGTACGTCTACGTCATCACCACGACGAAGGGGTATTGAGATCACCACTTCTCGTTCGCAGCTACTAAGAGCTTTCACTACGCCAGCCTTCAAGCCAAGAATTTCTCCTGCTTGTGCGACCTTTTGATTTACTTCTGCGAAGGCTGATGATTCATTATGTGTCATGCCACCAAATCTAGGATTGCAGCACCTAATCAAAAAGTGATTTTCTCTGTAATTCTGGTGAAATGCAGGTTAACAACCCACGCGATGCGCATGGATTATTTGGCTCAGCCGGTGTTGCGAAGGCCTGCAGCTACACCGTTGATTGTGAGCAAGAGAGCGCGGATAAGTGTTGGATCAGCTTTTTCACCTTGCTCGCGAACACGATGCAAAAGAGTTACTTGCAGAAGCTGAAGTGGTTCAAGGTAGGTATCGCGTATTTGAAGCGTACGGGCGAGGACAGCTTGATCGCCCAGGAGAGAAGTTTTGCCGGTGAGCGTCAGAATCTCTTGAACAGTGAGTTCGAATTCAGCGGTGATGGTCTCAAAAAAGTGATGGAGTTCGGAAGGCACAAGTGTTTCCACATAACGCTTTGCAGTCTTGAGATCTGTCTTTGCCAGCGTCATCTCAACGTTGCTAATAAATGTTGAGAAGAAGTGCCACTCGCCAAGCATCTGCTTGAGTACATCTGATTTGCCGGCTTCGCGCGCTGCTTTAAGTCCCGAACCAACACCAAACCATCCAGGAACAATCTGACGTGATTGAGTCCAACCAAATACCCATGGAATTGCGCGCAGTGAATCAAGTCCGCCAGCTGCATCAGGTCGACGTGATGGACGCGAACCAAGGAATAGATTTCCAAGTTGTTCAACAGGAGTAGATGCATAGAAATATGCAGGCAAGTCAGGATGATCAACTAATGAGCGATAAGCAGCAAAAGCGTTATCACTTATTTGATTCATGCAATCGTTCCATTTTTGTAGAGCTTCTTTACTCTGACGAGGACCACGATTAAGAATTGTTGCTTCCAGGGATGCCGCTAACGTCAATTCAACGTTTTCGCGGGCAAGTGATGGAAGCGCGTACTTATCTGAAATTACTTCACCTTGCTCGGTCATCTTGATTCGTCCATCAACAGATCCCCAAGGAAGTGCAACGAGTGCTTCATATGTTGGTCCGCCACCGCGACCAACAGAACCACCGCGACCGTGGAATAGTCGAAGCTTCACACCATGTTTCTTGGCAACATCGCGAAGGCTGCGCTGGGCGCGGTGGATCTCCCATTGCGATGTTGCGATACCTGCATCTTTATTTGAATCTGAATATCCGAGCATGACTTCTTGGAGATTGCCGCGAAGTTCAACGAGTTTTCGATAGGTGGGATCAGAAAGTAACTTCTCGAGAATCTCACCAGCCGCGCGAAGTTCAGCAACTGTTTCAAGAAGGGGAGCAAAACCAATCTTTGCAACTTTGTTATCGATATCAATAAGCCCTGCTTGCTTTCCAAGAACAGCAGCAGCGATTAAATCATCCGCGCCCTTGGTCATAGAAACGATGTAGGTCTCGATTACTTCTGAACCAAAGCGTTCAATCAGATCATCGATGGCCACGAATGTATTAAATGTCTTTGCTCCTGCTGCATCTAGTTTTGACGTGTCTAGTTTTGCAGGGGAGGCTAACTCTTTGATAAGAATTGGGAATTTCTCTTCGTGCGAGAGCTCGATGTACACACCTGAAAGAATCTGCTGCAAAGCGTTATGGTGAGCATCGGAATGTTCACGAATATCTAGAGTTGCATGAGTCAGCCCAAATGCAGCAACTGAGCGAATAGTGCGTTCGAGAAGCCCGGTTGCTAATAATTCACCGCGGTGAGCAAAGAGTGAATCACGCATCAAAGTGAGGTCTGCCAGAAGCTCATCTGTGTTCTTGTAGTCGCGACCAGGAACATGTGGGCCACGAGCTGCATGGCGATCGCGAGTGAATGCCAAGCGATGCACAATTGCAGTGGCTTTTAGTCGGTAAGGCTCTTGAACATTGAGGCGCAAGTAATGTTCTTCAAACTCTGGAATATTCTTTACATCTTTCTCAACTGATGCGCTGAGTTCAGGGGTGGCACCCGTAATGCGAGTAGAAACAGAGAGCATCTGACGCAATCGGTTCATTGCAGCGATAGTTGTGCGAATTGCGTGACCCACTTGAAGAACAACAGCTGCTTCGGTGATTTCTGGAGTGATATTCGGGTTACCGTCACGGTCACCGCCTATCCATGTTCCAAAAGTTAGCGGACGCGCAGTTACAGGAAGTTCGATATTTAAACGCTTGAGTTCACGAGCAAAGTCATTGAGTACTTCAGGAACAGTGTTGCTTGCAAGGTCATCTAGGTAATACAGAGCGTTCATCGCTTCATCAAGTGGTTGAGGACGTTCTAAGCGCAATTCATCTGTCTGCCACAGGAGATCTACAGTTTCTGCCAGACGTTCATCTTGTGTTACCGATTTTGGGGTATCAAGAAGCGCGGCAATTTCACCCAATTTACTTAAGACAGAACGACGCGCTGCTTCGGTTGGGTGTGCAGTAAATACTGGGCGAACATCAAGTTCGGTAATCCATCTCACTAGATCATCGTGTTTAATTTCATGACCAGCGATGGGATTCTTTACTGCATCTTCAATTTTATCGATGGCGCGTGAAAGCCAGGATCCACCTTCGATGCGAACATCTGCCAATACTCGCGAACGGTGGACTTGTTCTGCAACGTTTGCAAGATTGAAGTAGGTACTAAAGGCACGTACCAGCTGAATAGATTCTTCTACTGAAAGTTTCTCAAGAATTTCAATGCCGCCGCCTTCGCGAACTTCCTTACGGACACTTTCAACGAGGGCCAATAATTGCGGACCTTCTTGGCGAATGAGTGATTCACCTAAAAGATCACCGAGTCTGCGTACATCACTACGAAGGGTCGCATCATCGGTTGCCACAAGGCTCTTTGCCTTGGCGCTATTGGTAGATGGCTTCTCCGTCACTGGAGAATTCTCACATATATATAGAGGTCGATAGACTGTTATTTGTAAGCCCCCCTTCATTTTGAAGCGGGGCCACTAGTCGTTTGGAGGAAAAGCTGATGAAAGGACTTCTCGCTGCATTAAGCAGTGATCTGGAAGTTTCATCGGCGCTGCACGATTCTTCCAAAATTGTGGCAGCCCAATCGAGCTACCCATTCCTGCTTGCAATGAAAGCGCGCAAAAATCCAATTCTTGTCATCACAAGTTCTAGTCGCGCTGCTGAAGATCTCACTGATGATCTTTTAAATCTTCATCCTAGCGTCTATGAATTTCCAGCATGGGAAACACTTCCGCACGAACGTCTAAGCCCACGAAGTGACACTGTGGCAAAACGTATTTCAACTTTATATTCACTCACCGGTGACGATACAAACCCAATTGTTGTTGCACCAATTCGCGCAGCAATTCACCGATTCATAGCATCCCTTGCGAAGAGCCCCATGAGGACTCTGCAAATCGGAGATGAAATTTCGCTGACCGATTTAATTACTCATTTAACTTCACTCTCATTCACGCGCACGGACTTAGTTGAAAAACGTGGAGAGTTTGCAGTTCGCGGTGGAATCGTTGACCTCTTCTTACCCCTTGCCATGCACCCTGTGCGAATAGATTTCTTCGGAGATGAGATAGAAGATATTTCATACTTTGAAGTCGCCGATCAAAGAACTACCGAACCTGTCATTGGCGTTATTTCCATTTTGCCTTGTCGCGAATTATTACTTACGGAAGAGATTCGTGAACGCGCCGACTTACTGAAAGAGAAATATCCATCTGCACTTGAAATTCTCGACAAGATTGCACAAGGCACCATCGTTGATGGGATGGAATCTCTTATTCCTTTGCTTACTGATGATTTCGAAACAATCTTTGAACGTATGCCTGACGGCACGGAAGTGGTATTTCTTGATGAAGAACGAATTCGCTCACGCACCGCAGATTTAATCGAGACTAATGAAGAATTCCTCGCCGCTTCTTGGTCCAATGCTGCCGTTGGAGCAGCAGCGCCGTTGCCAGTGGAAAAAATAACGTATCTGAATTGGAAAGAGCTCCGCGCAGAGATTACCCAGCTGGATCTACCAATTCACTCTTTCAATACTTTCGGTAGTGATTTAGATAAAGAGGCAACTTTCTTAGATATCTCACCTATCGATCCAATGCGCGGAAACGTTGAATCACTCTGCGAACTACTAGCCAGCGGCCTAGAAGCTCACTACACAGTTGTCTTTTCTACCTCAGGACATGGAATGGCCGAGAGATATGCCGGAATTTTTCGTGGCGCAGACCTGCCGGTGCAGATGGTCACAACGCTTACAGCGCAGCCAACCAAGGGATCAATTCATGTTACTCAATCTTCTTTGAGTTATGGTTTTAAAAGTGACCACGCTGAGATTCTCTTTGTTACTGAACGCGATTTATCGGGAAGTAAGACCAGTACAAAAGATGGCGTGCGAATGCCATCAAAGCGCAAGCAAGCCATTGATCCGCTAGAACTTCGAACCGGAGATTTTGTTGTGCATGAACAACATGGCATCGGTCGCTATGTGGAACTCATTCAGCGCACTGTGGCTGATGTAACTCGCGAATATCTCATTATTGAATATGCACCTGCAAAGCGCGGTCAACCTGGAGATCGAGTATTTGTTCCAACAGATACTTTGGAACAAGTAAGTAAATATGTGGGTGGCGAAACTCCAACCGTGCACCGTATCGGAAGTGGTGAATGGCAGAAGGCCAAGGGACGTGCCAGAAAAGCTGTTAAACAAATCGCAGGTGAGCTGATCCGCTTATATGCCGCTCGAACAAGTGCACCTGGTTTTGCCTTCTCACCAGATACACCATGGCAGCGAGAGTTAGAAGATGCCTTTTCTTACATTGAAACACCAGACCAACTTTCTACTATTGAAGATGTCAAGCGCGATATGGAGCGCCCATACCCGATGGATAGAATTATTTGCGGCGATGTTGGTTATGGAAAAACAGAGATCGCTATTCGCGCAGCTTTTAAAGCGGTGCAAGATGGAAAGCAAGTAGCTGTTCTTGTTCCAACGACTCTGCTTGTTCAGCAGCATACGAAGACATTTGCAGAAAGATATTCAGGCTTTCCTATCCAGGTAGCTGGATTATCGAGATTTAATACGGCAAAAGAGAGCAAAGAGATATTGGGCCAGCTCGCCTCAGGAGCTGTCGATGTAGTTGTAGGTACCCACAGAATTCTCTCTAGCGATGTGCAGTTCAAAGATTTAGGGCTAGTTATTGTCGATGAGGAACAGCGCTTTGGTGTCGAGCAGAAGGAATCACTCAAGAAGATGCGCACTACTGTCGACGTACTTGCGATGTCGGCAACGCCTATTCCGCGCACACTTGAGATGGCTGTTACCGGTATTCGTGAAATGTCCACGATTACTACACCACCTGAAGAGCGACATCCGATTCTTACTTATGTGGGACCAGCAGAAGATGCACAAATAAAAGCGGCAATTCACCGCGAACTACTGCGCGATGGACAGATTTTCTATATTCATAACAGAGTTGAATCCATTGATCGTGCAGCTTCAAAATTGCAAGAACTTGTCCCAGAAGCGCGCATCCGCATCGCACATGGTCAGATGAGTGAAGGGCAATTAGAAGATGTCATTCTGGCTTTCTGGAATCGCGATTTCGATATTTTGGTCTGCACAACAATTGTTGAGAGTGGACTTGATATTGCCAATGCCAACACCCTTATTGTGGAACGCGCGGAAAACTTTGGGCTCTCACAATTACATCAACTCCGTGGTCGTGTAGGACGCGGACGCGAACGTGCTTACGCTTATTTCCTGTATCCGCAAGATCAACCGCTATCAGAAGTTGCAATAGATCGCTTAAAGACGATTGCAAGTAATACCGAATTGGGTTCCGGAATGCGCGTTGCCTTAAAAGACCTTGAAATTCGTGGGGCAGGAAATTTGCTTGGTGGTGAACAATCAGGACATATCGCAGATGTGGGCTTTGATTTATATATGCGCATGGTCGGTGAAGCTGTGAATGATTACAAGACTGGATTTATCGAGACTGAAGAGAAGAACCACGAATGCAAAGTTGAGTTACCAATTAATGCTCATCTTTCCGAAAATTATGTGCCGGGTGAACGATTGCGCCTTGATCTCTATCGCAGACTTGCAGATGTTCGAGATGCAGCTGATGTTGAATCTATCCGGGAAGAGTTAGTTGATCGATTTGGAGAACTTCCAAAAGAGGCGCTTTCACTGTTGAAGGTTGCACAATTGCGAGCATTTGCTAAATCACTGGCCATCCGAGAAGTAGTTGCCGCCGGAAAATTCCTGCGGATTTCTCCGCTTGCTCTGCCAGAATCAAAACAGTTGAGATTGGCCAGACTTTTCCCAGGTTCGCTCTATAAATCGGCAACAAATACCGTGATGATTACCATTCCGCGAGCAGCAGCCTGGACTCCCACTGCACAAGGCTCGGCGGTAATAGGGGATACTTCTCTTCTGGAATGGGCTGCTAAGTCCCTCGATGAATTAACGAAAGCGAGCTCCTCGTGAAAAAGATTCTTACCGTCCTAGCTGTTGCATCTGCCTTAGTACTCACAGGATGTGGCAAAGCTGATACTGCGGCAACAATCGGTAAAGTCACAATTTCACAGGTGCAAGCACAGAAGACTATTGATGAACTTCTCGCAGAGCGCACAAAAGTTGATATAACTCAGATGCAACTTCAGACAGGAGCTCTGCTTAATCGCGGTCAACTTCGATTCTCTATTATTACGACAGTCTTTGATGAAATCGCAAAAGAGCTCAAGATTGATGTATCGCCAACAGAGATAGAGAAGACTCGAACAGGAATTTTCGAGCAAATTGGTGGAGAAGTTAATATCGCCAAAAACCTGGTCGCAGCACAGATTGCGCCTTCAAACTTTGACCGTTATATCCGTGCAACAGTTATCTCAAATAAGCTAGGTGGCGCACTTCAACTCTCGGGTGTTGCCGAAGCAGATGTTCAAACAAAAATCGGTGAACTAGTGCAGAAGAAAGCTATGGAGTTAAAGATTTCTGTTAACCCTCGCTATGGCGTTTGGGATGATGCAAAGGGTGATCTCGTATCTGCGGATTCTGCTGGTTCAGCAGTTGTTCCCGCCAAATAAGATTTTAATTAAGTAAAACAGATGGAGCAGTCACAACTTCAGCGCCTTGTTGAGGTCATGGACCGTCTTCGCTCACCAGGTGGGTGTGCCTGGGATGCTGAGCAAACTCATCAATCACTTATTAAGTATTTGCTTGAAGAGTCATATGAATTTATCGATGCCATCGAAACTGATGATCGAGCCGGGATGCGAGAAGAACTGGGTGATGTACTTCTGCAGGTGTATTTCCATTCTCGTATTGCACAAGATCATCCAACTGATCCGTTTACCATTGAAGATGTCGCAGGTGCTATTGCAGATAAGTTAATTAGCCGCCACCCACACGTGTTTGAGAATCTCGAAGTCAGTGGCACTGATGAAATCATTGAAAACTGGGAAGCAATTAAGGCACGAGAAAAGGGACGCACATCGGCAACTGATGGAATTGCAATGTCTCAGCCGGCACTTCCCCTCGTTGCAAAAATTCTTTATCGCGCCGAAAAATATAACGTTAACTTAAAGTTAGAAACCTATTCATCTAGCGAGAAAGCAACCGAGGATTCTGTCGGTGAAGCACTTGCCTCAGTTATTGCCTGGGCGCATGAGAATGGGATAGATCCAGAGAACGCCTTGCGGGCAAAGGCGCGAGCAATGATTGCCGAGATACTTCTGCACGAGGATTCAAAGGCTTAATAAGCACTACTAAGGTCGCGATAGGATTAGCACCTGCCCTCAGCGTCGAGCGCTCTATCCAAGTTTTTTTACAGGAGACATCACATGGCAATTATCGAAGCAATCGGCGCTCGTGAGATTCTAGATTCGCGCGGAAATCCAACTGTTGAAGTTGAAGTTCAACTCGAAGATGGCACACAAGCACGCGCTGCAGTTCCAAGCGGTGCATCAACTGGAGCCTTTGAAGCATCTGAATTACGCGATGGAGATAAGAACCGCTACCTCGGTAAGGGCGTGCTTAAAGCAATTGCTTTTGTTAATGACGAAATTGCACCAGCTATCGAAGGTTACGATTCACAAGATCAGCGCACTATCGATGGCGAGATGATCGCACTCGATGGCACACCTAATAAGTCACGCCTTGGTGCAAACGCGATTCTTGGTGTTTCACTTGCAGTAGCTAAGGCAACTGCTGAATCTTCAGATCTCTCACTCTTCCGTTATCTCGGTGGACCTAATGCGCACGTGCTGCCAGTACCTATGATGAATATTCTCAATGGTGGTGCGCATGCTGATACGAACGTTGATATTCAAGAATTTATGATTGCTCCCATTGGTGCAGAAACTTTCCGCGAATCACTTCGCTGGGGAGCTGAGATTTATCACGCACTTAAGGCAGTTCTAAAAAAGCGCGGACTGGCAACATCTGTCGGCGATGAAGGTGGATTTGCACCTAACCTCGATAGCAATCGCGCTGCACTGGATTTGATCATCGAAGCAATCTCAGCTGCAGGCTTTAAGCCCGGCAAAGATATTGCACTAGCTATGGACGTTGCAGCGACAGAGTTCCATGACAACGGCAAATATAAGTTTGAAGGTTCACTGCGTTCATCTGATGAAATGATTGCTTATTACGCAGAACTCGTTAGCGCATACCCAATCGTTTCTATTGAAGATCCACTCAATGAAGAGGATTGGGCTGGCTGGAAGTCAATGACTGCCTCCCTTGGCTCAAAGATTCAAATTGTTGGAGATGACTTATTTGTGACAAACCCAGTGCGTCTAGCAAAGGGAATTGAAACTGATACAGCAAACGCCCTTCTTGTGAAGGTTAACCAGATTGGAACTCTGACAGAGACTCTCGATGCTGTTGATCTTGCACACCGCGCCAACTACCGCAGCATGATGTCTCACCGTTCAGGTGAAACAGAGGACACAACAATTGCTGATTTAGCTGTTGCAACTAATTGCGGACAGATTAAGACAGGTGCACCATCTCGCACAGAGCGCGTTGCTAAATACAACCAACTTCTTCGCATCGAAGAAGAACTTGCTGACGGCGCTATCTATGCAGGCCGCCAAGCATTCCCACGCTTTAAGGGCTAAAAAGTTATGGCGCTTAGACCCACCTCTGGAAAGCGAAAGAGAAGTTCGAGTTCGCGAAATCTGAACTTCAATCGCAATCCACGATCTGGGCGGGCGCTGGCACTAGGTGCAATCTTCTTTATGTTGGCACTTTTCTTAGCTCCTCCGATTAAGAATTACTTTGTGCAACGTGCGCAAATTAGCGCTTTGCAATCGCAACTCAAGAGCGACCATTCAGCACTTGATTCAGCTCGTAAGGAATTGTTGCTCTGGCAAGATCCCGATTACATTAAGTCACAAGCACGTGAACGTCTGCATTTTGTCATGCCAGGTGA
>RFSY01000080.1 GCA_009923805.1 Actinomycetota bacterium | reverse complement strand
CATGGCGCTGTTGGGTATGCAGCATCAGACCATCGTGTATCAACATGGTTCTCTGCTGTGCGATTGAGCGCTAATTGAATTGCCTGAGCGACAGTCAGAAGTCCCTCTGCCGGTATTGGAATCAGATCATCAATACTCTTGCGAGGATCTGCAACGACTTCACTAATAAGTGATTCAACGAGCGGTCGCGCAAGTGAGGTAGGCACTGGTGTCACAAAACCAATCCATAAACTTGAAAGTTTTGGAGTCAAAACTGGAACTTGAATAATGAGTCGCTTGCGAAGCCCCGAGATCTGCGCGAATTTTTGCATCATGATTGCGTATGAGATTACTTCTGGGCCACCGATATCGCAGATGCGGTTAACGGGGCTCTTCAAATTAGCTGCATTGCGCAAGTAGTAGAGAACATCTCGAATTGCAATTGGTTGAGTTCGATTTGAGACCCACTTAGGAGTAGTCATAATCGGCAAGCGATGCGTTAAGTGGCGCAACATCTCAAAGGAAGCAGAGCCAGAACCAATAATGATGCCGGCACGCAATTCGAGAACAGGCACTGAGGTTGAGGCTAAATTAGTACCGGTATTCATTCGGGAAGTTAAGTGCCGGCTGCGATTCTCATCATTGGCGATACCGCCTAAGTAAATAATTTGTTTCACATGTGCAGCCTCTGATGCTTCAGCAAAACCCTTTGCCATTTGTGCTTCGACATCTTCGAAATCGGTTGCAACATTGATGGAATGCAGCAAGTAATAAGCGGTGTGAACTCCAACAAGTGCTCGGTCTAAATCTTCCCGACTAGTTGCTGTTCCCTTAACTACCTCGACACTTGTGGCCCACGGTTGGTCAAGAATTTTCTTGGGGTCGCGAACAAAGAGGCGAACTTTCTTGCCTTCGGTTACTAAATCTCGAACCAACCGCCCTCCGACATATCCCGATGCACCGGTGACGAGGTAGAGCCGTTCTTGATTCTGCATATCCATGTGGCTGAGCCTAGACTGAGCGCATGACGACTTCTACTCGACCGCGTGTAGTCATCCTTGGCGCGGGCTTCGGCGGCTTAGGTGCCGCTCGCGCCCTTTCTGGAAAAGCTGATGTCACCTTAGTTGACCGCCACAACTTCCAAACTTTCTTGCCACTTCTCTATCAAGTTTCAACTGCTGGACTTGCAGCAGATCACGTGGTTCACCCAGTGCGTGGAGCGTTGCGCAAGAGTGATGTGAAGTTTCGCATGGGTTCACCCATTTCAGTTGATCACAAGAATAAATCAGTCAAACTTGATTCATCAGAAGTCCTTGAATTTGATCATTTAATCGTGGCACTTGGTTCTGTCACAGCGGATTTTGGTGTGCCAGGAGTTATCGAACATACCCTTGGTATGAAGAGCGTTCATGAAGCTCTGACGATTCGCGCAGAAGTTTTGCGCCGTTTTGAAGATTTATGCAGATTCGAAGATGAAACCAGATTTTCAATTGCCGTAGTTGGCGGTGGACCAACAGGAGTTGAGATGGCAGGCGCTCTAGCTGAACTTAAGCGCGGTCCGCTTATGAACGATTTAGCCCACGCAGCTGAACATATCGATGTGTATCTCATTGAAGCTGGGCCACGCATTTTGCCGATGTTTAGCGAACGCCTTTCTGCTCGTGCTGAAAGTGATCTTCATAAACTCGGAGTTATTGTTCGCACAAATACTGCAGTACGGGAAATTAAATCTCGACAAATTTTTCTTAAAGAAGGTACTCCAATTCCTGCTGAAGTTGTCATTTGGGCAGCTGGCGTTAAAGGTGAGCCAACTGCAGGCAATCTCAATCTTCCAATTGCTGGCACACGCATTGATACCGATGAGAACTTAGAAGTAAAAAACTACCCAAATATCTGGGCCATTGGGGATATCAACGGCACGTTAGGTGCTGATGGCCGTTTCTTACCAATGGTTGCACCTGTTGCATTGCAACAAGGTAAATGGGTCGCCAAGCAAATTTTACGTAAAGCTAAGGGCGAAAAATTAGAGCCGTTTAAATACTTTGATAAGGGTGCGATGGCAACAATTGGTCGTCACAAAGCTGTCGTTGAATTTCGCGGATTTAAGATGGCGGGCGCCCTTGCTTGGTTTGCTTGGCTCTGGCTCCACCTTTTCTACCTCTTGGGTGGTCGCAACAAAGTCGGAACAATTGCTGACTGGACTTGGAACTACTTAACTTTTGATCGCGGTAATCGTCACATTATGGATTCGTTCTAAGAGATGGCGCAGTATCTCAACGTCGCAGGTCATCAGCTCTACTGCTACGAATGGGAAAATAATGGTGAAGCAGTTGTCATGCTCCATGGCGGCTTAAGTCAGACATCTCATTGGGATTCACAAGTATTACCCGCCATTGAAGATGACTTCCATCCTTTTGCATATGACCGAACCGCACATGGTTTTAGCGGTGACCGTGAAGGTAGCTTGCACTTTGATTATCAAACTAATGAAGCGATTTCCTACCTAGAAAATATTGTTAAGGGCCCCGCACATCTCATCGGCTATAGCGATGGTGGAATTATTGCTCTCATGGTTGCTCTTCGGCGCCCAGAGCTAGTCAAATCAATCATCACGCTAGGTGCGAACTTTCACCACAACGGAACATTGCCGCTACCTGATTTTGATGGCCTGGTTTCACCTGAAGATCAGGAAGAGTACGAACGCACCTCACCCGATGCGCCACATACATTGGTTGAAAAGATTACTCGCATGATGAAAATTTGGCGATCAGAGCCAAATCTGACATCGAGTGATTTGGCGAAAATCCAATGCCCTGTACTTGTTATGGCGGGCGATGACGATGTCATCGCTCATTCACACACCATTGAGCTCTTTGAAAATATTCCGCTGGGTCAATTAGCAATTATTCCCGGAACATCACATCAGTTGATTAAGGAGAAACCTGCAATTGCGCAATTGCTGATGCGAGAATTTCTTGAAGATTTGAGCTACCCGCAGACCCGAATGCCAATGCGACGGACTAACCTTCGTACGGAGTAATACTTCCGGACTTAACATCGTAAATCGCTCCAGCTACAACAACGCCTTCTCGAAGCAATGGGTATGAACGAACACGATTGATATCACTTGCAAGTGCCCCGAGTTGATCTGTCGTAGTTCTAAATTCAAGACTTGAGGTATTTACCCCGTATTGCTCATCGATTAACTTATGAATCGCTGATTCTTCACCTTGTGCCATTCGGCAATCGGTATGTGGCATTACCAGGATGCGATTGACGTTCAGTAGATATGTTGCAAGAACTAAAGTACGAAGTACGTCTTCTGTTACGCGAGCTCCTGCATTTCGAAGAATCTTGGCATCTCCTGATTTCATTCCCACTACTGAAAGCGGATTAATGCGCGAATCCATGCAGGTAACAATTGCTAAACCTTGTGCGGCAGATCCTGTAAGCCCTGAATATTTAAAACTCTTCTGATATTCAGCATTGGCCGCCAATAGATCATCGAATGAATCATGAGGGAATGAGTTATCTGACATACCGACTCCTTCCTGCAACTGCGTTGGACTGGAGCCCCCCATCCGGATTGAACGGATGACCTGCTCATTACAAGTGAGCTGCTCTACCACTGAGCTAGGGAGGCGTACTGCGGGCGTAATTATGGCACTTACCGCCAGATTCTAAAAATCCTTGCCTACTTACTTGGCCACGTGACCGGAAGTGGGTATTTGGCGCTTCTTCCATCCCCTGATGATTTGCCACGAACTCTTCGCCATATCCACGGCAATGCAAAGATGAAGAACCACGCAACGGTGATGGCTTTTTCAACTAGCCATGGTGTTTTCTTTACATGTGGAAGTGGTGTTCGCCATGCTGGATTAAAAGGTAATCCAATAAGTTCCAAAACTGCTTGTGCACATCGGTCATGACCAATTGAATTTAAATGCAGGCGATCAAATGCTAAGAATCTGCGATCACTTAAGAAATCTTCCTCGTTGGCATCAACGACAATGGCGCCTACTTCTGCACCTACTGCGCGGACTCCTCTATTAAATTCAGAGAAACGTTTCTCCCAGATCTCTGCGCCCTTGCCTGTATTGCCAGTTCGCTCAAGAACGGTAAAGAGCATTAGTTGCGCACCAGATTTTGCTAAGCGGCGAACTGCTTCTTGATAGAGCGGCACTGCAACAGATGCTTGGTATCCCGGGCGCAACGCATCATTTGCACCCGCGTGAAATGAGACCAAGGTATTTGGCCCTGTAACAAAAGAGATTGCAGTTGGAACTTGATCTTCAGCGACTTGGCCTAATAACTTGCCACGCACAGCCAAATTTACATAGGTGAAATTTGGATGAGATTGCGCCATGACATCGGCAACGCGATCGGCCCACCCACGATATTTACCATCGATGATTTCATCAGTCATACCTTCAGAATACGAATCACCACAAACGATAAATCTTTCAAATGCCATCTTAAGAAACCTCTTACTTATCCTTTTCGTCTAGCTTCATCAACTGCATAGAGTGCTATAGATGTGGCAACCGATGCGTTAAGAGATTCAGT
>RFSY01000079.1 GCA_009923805.1 Actinomycetota bacterium | reverse complement strand
TTAGGGCCAACAACGCCGATCTTTGCACCAGGCAAGAACATCAAAGTAACGTCGTCGAGAATTACCTTTTCACCATGCGCTTTACGCGCCTTCTTCATCGTGTAAATGAACTCAGCCATAAGGCGAGACTCTACCCGTCAATGCTTCGGTAGACTTACTCCGCAATCGCAAGATGCACCACACATGTGCCCGTAGCTCAGTCGGATAGAGCAACCGCCTTCTAAGCGGTAGGTCGCTGGTTCGATTCCAGCCGGGCACACCCTGCTTAATTCATTAACCCTCTACACAGCAAAGAGCCCGGACCATTGCTGGCCCGGGCTCTCTTACCATTAATGGTTAGCTAGATGCGTTATGCAATCTTTGCTGTGAGAGACAGAATTGCCTTACCAAGGTTTGAAGTCTTAGTAATTGGAATCATTCCTTCTGTTGTGACCTTTGTTGAGCAGTTAAATGCCATGTATTCAACCTGGCGCTTAACAGCTGCAGCAAGGTCAGCCTTACCGTAGTTTGACTTAACCATTGCATATGTACCCGCTGTGAATGGGTATGCATCTGCATCAGTTGTCTTGTAGTTCCATGTGATGAGGCCTGTTGCAGCATCAAGATTTGAAACTGCGAACATTGCCTGAGCACCTGTTACATCTGGTGAAACAGTCTTTCCAGCGTTGTTAATAACAACTGCAGCCTTGAGAGCTGGGTTAGCTGTAATGAAGCCTGTTTCGATGTAAGCGATTGAGTACTTAGTGCGGGCTGCAAGTGCGGCAACACCATCTGAACCTGTACCAGCTTGGAATGAACCAGCCTTAGTTGAGATATCAGTTGGGTTAGAAGTTACGAATGAATCGTTTCCGGCCTTTGTCCACACTGTTGGTGCTGCACCAGCAAGTGCTGATGTGAAGTTATTTGTTGTACCTGATGTTGAACCACGGTAGATAACTGTGATTGGTTGATCAGGCATTGTCATTGGAACTGTCAGTGAACGGTACTTGCTTACTACTGGTGATCCCTTTGCATCAAGAACAGTCTTTCCGCCTTCAACCTTGTATACAGGAATTGAGCGAACGCGCTGTGTGTCGGCAACGATTGCTGGGTCATTCCAACGTGTGATTTGACCTGAGAAAATCTTTGCAAGTGTTGTCACTGACAACTGAAGAGGCTTTGATGCTGAGTTGTTCAAGTTGTAAGCAATACCGATTGGCCATACTGCTGCTGGGATGTGGAAGACGCCTGCAGGTGCAGCTGTGTTAGCTGAATCTGAGAAAGCCATGTCTTTGGTTCCTGCGTTGATTGCAGTCTTTCCAGTACCTGAACCGCCACCTGCATGTGAAAGTGTGTCCTTTGTATCTGTCTGATAGCTAGTCTTGCACTTCTCGAGGAATGTTGACACTGAAGTTGCGCCAGCTGAAGTGAGATCGTAAGCAACAGCTGAAGGTGCAAGAGCAACCACTGCTGCAGTAGCAATAAGAGCTACCTTTGTTAGTGAAGAAACGCGCATTTTCTGCCTTTCGTAGATGTATAACCCATTGGTTAGGAGCAATCTCTACGAGTGAGCGAAACAACTGGCAATCAGA
The DNA here is from genome assembly GCA_009923805.1 of Actinomycetota bacterium. Lineage (GTDB taxonomy): Bacteria > Actinomycetota > Actinomycetes > Nanopelagicales > Nanopelagicaceae > Planktophila. Next base: position 2,994 of record RFSY01000079.1, on the reverse strand, counting down.
TGGTTAACTGTTGGTTAACGATACGTGAAGGCTTGAAATCCTTATCCGAAACGTCCGGTGACGTAGTTTTCGGTCCGTTCATCGCGTGGGCGGGAGAAGATCTCATTGGTGGGACCCACTTCAATCATCTGTCCAGGTCCACCATCTGAAAGGAAGAAGGCTGTGTAATCAGATACACGGGCAGCCTGCTGCATATTGTGAGTCACGATAACGATGGTCATTGATTTAGAGAGCTGAGAAATTGTCTCTTCGATGCGCAAGGTTGAACCTGGATCTAGCGCTGAACATGGTTCATCCATGAGCAAGACTTTCGGCTTTACCGCAAGTGCGCGAGCGATACAGAGACGCTGTTGCTGGCCGCCCGAGAGCCCGCCCGCGTGTGCACCGAGGCGATCTTTAACTTCACTCCATAGACCTGCACGTGTAAGGCACTCTTCCAATAAATCTTCATGATTATCAACCTTAAGTTGAGCCAATTTGATACCTGAGAGCACGTTCTCGCCAATTGTCATTGATGGGAATGGATTTGGCTTCTGAAAAACCATACCGATTTGAAGACGGATCTTTGTTACATCAATTCCTTGCTCATAAATATCTTTTCCATCAAGTAAAACTTCCCCAGCCATTGAAGTATGCGGAATGAATTCGTGCATGCGATTCAGTGTGCGAATGAATGTTGATTTTCCACAACCGGATGGACCAATCAGAGCAGTTACTGTGCCTGCAGAGAAATCAAGTGATACATCAGAGAGTGCATGGTGCTTGTCGAACCACGCATGAACTCCGCGAGCTTCCAGACCAGTACCAAGGGGTGCTGTGCCAGCGACCTTGCCATCGGCACGCTTAGCCGCTACATCTGAAAGCGATGAAGGTTTCGTGTTGTTCTGTTCGCTCATCTGAGTTCCATTCTGAGTTGATTGACCTATTTGGTTCATTTCCTGATATTCACATTACTTCTGTGGCTGCTTTGATCCGAATGCTCGGGCAGTGACAAACATGATGAGTACAACGATAAGCAATACCAAGATTGCAGACCAGGCACGTTGAATTGACTCTGGCGTACCACCCAAGAGCCCTCTCCACACCACAGTTGGAATGGTTCCTTGATCGCCTTTAAAGGGATTGAAATTGTATGAGTCAAAGACACCGACTGTGAAGAGCAGTGGAGCAGTTTCACCGGCGATACGAGCAACTCCCAAAATTGTCGCAGTAATCAAACCACTGCGCGCAGCTGGCACCACTACAAGTGCCACCGTCTTCCATTGGGTTGCACCCATTGCAAGTCCTGCTTCACGCAAATCACTCGGCACCAGGTTCAGAACTTCTTGAGCTGTTCGAGTAACTGTTGGGACCATCAAAATTGTTAAAGCCAATCCGCCCAGCAAGGCTGAGGATCGAAGTGGGGTGTTGAGAATAATTGCCGCATAGATAAAGAGTCCAGCCACGACAGATGGCACACCTGACATCGCTTGCACCAAGAATTGAATAAGTCCTGCTGCTCTTCCTTTGATCTCAGTGAGATATAGCGCTGTCAGTATCCCCATTGGGACTGAAATGATAATTGCGATAGCAATCAACATCAGAGTTCCAACAATTGCATGAAGAATTCCACCTTTGCCGATTGGATCAAAGAGTGAAGCGTTGCGCATATTTTCAGTTAAGAATGGAAGATTTAGCCCCTTTATTCCTTTTGAAAGAGTTGCCCACAGAATTGAAAAAACCACCATTGAGACAATAACTGCACCAAAGAGAGTTACCTTCGCAGCAATAGCATCGCGAGCACCTTTTCCGCCCATCTTCTGGATGACAAAGAGTGAATCAATAATGAACCACGCAATGAAGAAGAGGAAGAAGTAAGCAAGCTTGCCCTTCATCGGAGTCAGTGCGACGATGGCAACTGTTGTAAGAATAGAGAGAAGAACCGAAAGCCCCGTAAGGGCGCGGTCTTTCGGCGTTGCAGCCCATGGCCTCATTTGCTTCACAGTTGTAGTTGGCATGTTAGCGTCCTGACTTCACTGTCTTTGTGACTACAAGGTTTGCAAGGAAATTAACCCCGAGTGTGAGAATAAATAAAATTAATCCTGAAGCCATCAGGGCGCTAATTTCAGTTGGTCCTGCTTCGCCCCACTTTTGGATAATCATCGATGCAACATTTCCACCTTGAGTAAAGAGAATTTGGAAGTTAGTGCGAAAGACAATATTGAGCACTGAGAAGACTGCAACAGTTTCACCGAAGGCGCGCCCTAGACCCAGCATCGAGCCACCAACTACACCACCGGCGCCGAAAGGAAGAACAACTGCGCGAATCATTCCCCATTTTGATGCACCCAGTGCATATGCTGCTTGGATGCGATCTAGTGGGGTCTGAGAAAAGACTTCACGGGATACAGAGGTAATGATTGGAATAATCATTACAGAAAGAACAATTCCAGCAATAAATGGTGATCGTGTAAAGACAGGTGATGGCACATCGAATATATAAATCCACCCAAGCCATTTATGTATTAATTTTGCCCAATATTCAGCCATCGGCATCAATACAAAGAATCCCCAAAGTCCGTAAAGGATTGAAGGAAAAGCCGCCATTAAATCAACGAGTGTGACCAGATACTTCTTAATTTGCTGTGGTGCATAGAAAGTTAAGAAGAGAGCTGTGAGTACTGAAAGTGGGACTGCGATGATAAGAGCGACAAAAGAAATAACGACAGTTCCGACAAGCATCGCCTGAAGACCAAAACTTGCAGTCTCCTTGCCAGCGTCATCGGTCATCACAGACCATTCAAAGTGAGTGATAAATCCGAGGCCTTGCGAACGTAGCGTTGCAAATCCCTTCATTAAGAGGAAGATTGCAATAAGCGAGAGGATAAGCAGAGCTGAAAATGAAAAAGTAGTAACAACAGCACGAAAAATTTGATCAGAGACGCGTGGCTTCGTAGTTATCTCGCGTGGCTTCGGGATCACCTTGGCAGGGGTATCTACGGACATGCTCGAATC
>RFSY01000078.1 GCA_009923805.1 Actinomycetota bacterium | reverse complement strand
TCGACTCCAGTTTTTTCAATGCGAGTGATTGCTTGTGCCACGCGCTCTTTCCACGCATCTGTGGTGATGCTGCCATCGGTAAATGTGAAGGTGCCGTGCGAGGTGCTGTCAGCTCTTTCTGGCAGAAGTGGCTGCGTGATATCGCCAATCCAGGTAATCCAGGATTGCGAACCTTTCTGTCCAACAATGACTTTGGGAATGACAAGGACGGACTCTTCATTGCGATCAAAGGAGAAAGAGCTGAAAAGCACGGGTCCTGTGCCACTTCCGTGAACGGAATCAGAGATTGCAAATGTTTCTAATTGGCGATGCCACCATTCACGAGCTTGTTCAAAGCGATCTCTTCCGCTGACGGTAGTTGTTGCGTGGATTCCCCACCCAACAAGACCTTCACCATTGCGCACCCATGAAAGTGGTGCGTCGCTGCCCAGCAAATCAAGCAGAGGGAGATGTTCACCAATACGAGATGTGGTGACGGGAATTAGATTGGGCATAAATTAGCTATTAAGGCTGCGAGAAATCTTTCGCCACACAAGCGGCAATGAAGTTGCAGTGATGGCAATCTTCAAAGCTTCACCGAGAATAAATGGTGTGAAACCTGCTTTGAATGTCTGCGCCCATGTCATATCAAGAGATGCATGCAACCAGGTGAGACCAAATGCGAAGATGACAACGTCACCGAGTAGAAGTGCTGGAAATGAAGTCTTAAATTTCTGATCTGCTTTGCGATCTGCAAGATATCCAAGGAGCAATGATGCAACGAGCATTCCAACGAGGTAACCACCTGTTGCACCAGTTACACGTGCAATTCCGTGATTTGCAGATGTTGCTGAGTGAGCAAAAATAGGAGCTCCAGCAATTCCGGCCAGTAAATAAGAAGCAAAGGTAATGAAACCAAGGCGAGCGCCATAGGTTGTTCCGATTAAGAGGACTGCAAGAGTTTGACCTGTGACAGGAACAGGTGAACCCGGAACTGGAATCGAGATCTGAGCAAGAAGTGCGATAAAACCGATTCCGCCAACAACGAAGAGTCCTTGAGTAAGGACGGTGCTACGAGGGAAGACAGTGGCGCGTAGTGAGCCGGATTGAATCGACATAGGTATGTCCTCTTTTCTGCGAAAGCATTACAAGTTGTGCGCAGAGCCTACCTTCAGGGAGAATATGCGCATGTCACGCGCCAATATGGATAAAAATCCCGAGGAAGTTGCGGCGATGTTTGATGGCGTGGCCAAGCGCTATGACCTGGTCAATGACCTGCTCAGCCTGGGCCAGACCAAGGCTTGGCGCAAAGCGACCACCAAAATCATCGCCCCTAAGCCCGGGATGAAGATCCTGGATTTGGCAGCTGGAACCGGGGCAAGCTCCGAGCCGCTGGCAGCAGCAGGCGCCGCTGTGATTGCTGCCGATTTCAGTGAAGGAATGATTGCTGCGGGCCGTAAATCCCGCCCCCAGCTGACCTTCACAAAGGCCGATGCTCTCAACCTTCCTTTTGCAGATGGCCAATTCGACCTTGTCACCATCTCCTTTGGCCTGCGAAATACCCAGCACACTGAGCGGGCTCTGGCCGAGCTCCTTCGGGTCACCAAATCCGGTGGCCATCTCGTCGTCTGCGAGTTCTCCAGCCCTACCTTCGCGCCATTTCGCACGATCTACACCAATTACTTGATGGGGGCCCTGCCTTCGATTGCCAAAGTCACCTCCTCAAACCCCGATGCCTATATCTATCTAGCTGAATCAATCCGGGCCTGGCCCAATCAAGAGGCGCTCGCGGCCAAGATTTCAGGGGCGGGATGGCGTGATGTCACGTGGACCAATCTGACCGGCGGAGTTGTCGCAGTTCACAAAGCCAGCAAGCCGTAATTGTTTTTTGAGCTCGTGGATACCTTTAGTATTTCGCATGTGAGCGCAAACCCGTATATCCCGATCCTGGTGATCTTCGCTATTGGCTTTGGTTTTGCAGCTTTTTCCGTTGGAATTGCATCAGTAACTGGGCCCGCACGCTACAACCGCGCCAAGTTAGAAGCCTACGAATGCGGAATCGAACCGTCACCGCAAGCACTTCAAGGTGGTCGCTTTCCCGTTAAATACTTCCTCACAGCGATGTTATTCATCGTCTTTGATATCGAAATTGTTTTTCTCTATCCGTGGGCAGTTACCTTCGACAAGTTGGGGCTATTTGGTTTAGTTGAAATGGCGCTCTTTATCGGAACAGTTTTTGTTGCATATGCATATGTGTGGCGTCGCGGCGGATTGGAATGGGATTAATCCATGGGTTTAGAAGATAAATTACCGAGCGGAATTCTGCTCTCAACTGTTGAAGGTTTAGCTGGATACATGCGTAAGAGTTCAGTGTGGCCGGCAACTTTTGGTCTTGCATGTTGTGCAATTGAGATGATGGCACTTGGTTCAGCGCCAAAACACGACATTTCTCGTTTCGGAATGGAACGCTTTTCCGCATCTCCTCGTCAAGCAGATCTCATGATTGTTGCGGGCCGCGTTTCACAGAAGATGGCGCCAGTTCTTCGTCAGATTTACGATCAAATGACTGCACCTAAATGGGTCATCTCCATGGGCGCATGCGCATCATCAGGTGGAATGTTTAATAATTATGCAATCGTGCAAGGTGTTGATCACGTTGTTCCAGTTGATATTTATTTACCGGGTTGCCCACCACGTCCAGAACAGTTGATGGATGCAATCATCAAGCTACACACTCTTATTAGCGATACCAAGCTTGGTGCAAACCGCGAAGCAGTGATTAAGGAAGTTGAACTTGCAGCGCTTAACGCAAAGCCAACTATCCAACTAAAGGGGTTGCTTGCGTAAATGACTGAAGATCAGAAAGGCATGTTCGGTGCCGCGGGCACCGGAGATACCTCAGGTTACGGCGGCCTTGTTCGTACAGCGGCAGCGACAGGTTCCACAGAGCGCCCTTACGGCGCTTATTTTGATGACGTCGCTGATGATTTAGAGCGCGCATACCCAGATTTCGCCGATGCAATTACTCGCGTAGTTGTTTATCGCGGCGAGCTCACTTTGCACATTAAGAAATCACGTTTACTTGAAGTCGCATTTATTTTGCGCGATAAATTAAAGTTTGAAATGTGCCTGGGTGTCTCAGGGGTCAATTACCCAGATCGCACTGGCGCCGAACTTGTTGCTCTCTATCCATTACTTTCGCTGACAAAGAATCAGCGCATACGTTTGGAAGTAGCAACATCAGATCTTGATCCACACATTCCATCTGTCGTTGAAGTATGGGCAGGAAATAATTGGCACGAGCGCGAAACCTTCGACATGTTTGGAATCATCTTCGATGGCCACCCAGGTCTGACTCGTATCTTGATGCCAGATGATTGGGATGGACATCCGCAACGCAAAGATTATCCATTGGGTGGAATCGCAGTGGAGTACAAAGGCGCAACAACACCTGCACCATCTGATCGCAGGAGCTACCGATGACAACCACCTTTGATCCATACGCATCTTCACGCGAAACCACTGAAGGAACTGTCTTCTCAGTCACCGGTGGCGATTGGGATTCACTTGTTTCAGAAATCGGTGAATCAAAAGAAGAGCGCATCATCGTCAATATGGGACCACAACACCCATCAACTCACGGAGTACTTCGCTTAGTTCTTGAACTTGAAGGCGAAACAGTTACTGAAGTTCGCACCGGTATTGGTTACCTGCACACCGGAATCGAGAAGAACATCGAGTTCCGTAACTGGACTCAAGCAGTCACCTTTGTGACACGCATGGATTACTTGGCGCCAATTTTTAATGAGACTGCATACTGTCTTGCTGTAGAAAAGTTGCTCGGCATTACTCAAGATATTCCAGAGCGCGCATCTGTCATTCGCGTTCTGATGATGGAGCTCAACCGCATTTCCTCTCACATGGTCGCACTTGGTACCGGGGCACTCGAACTCGGCGCTATGGGCCCTATGTTCTTTGCCTTCCGCGATCGCGAAATTGTTCTTGATACCTTCGAAGAAATCACTGGCCTTCGCATGAATATGGCCTATGTGCGCCCAGGTGGAGTTTCCCAAGATCTTCCAGCAGGCATGACTGTCAAACTCCGTGAAGTTGTCAAAACACTTCGTAAAAACTTTGAAGATAATGCAAAGCTTCTTATTGGTAACACCATTTGGATGAAGCGCACTGAAGGAATTGGTTATCTTGATTTAGCAGGGTGCACAACGCTAGGAATTACCGGTCCAGTACTTCGTTCTACTGGTCTGCCTTGGGATCTTCGCAAGATGCAGCCATATTGCGGATATGAAAATTATGAATTTGATGTCATTACTGCAGATACTGCAGATGTATATGGAAGATTCTTAGTTCGCATGGCAGAGCTCGAGCAATCACTTCGTATCATCGAACAAGCTATCGATAAGCTCGATAAGTTAGAGGGACAACCTGTCATGGTTGCCGATAAGAAAATTGCCTGGCCTGCGCAATTAGTGCTGGGTGCAGATGGACTCGGAAACTCACTTGATCACATCCGCGAAATCATGGGCTCTTCTATGGAATCACTGATTCACCACTTTAAGTTAGTTACAGAAGGATTTAGAGTTCCAGCAGGTCAGGTCTATGCCGCAGTTGAATCACCTCGCGGAGAACTTGCAGCGCATGTGGTCTCTGATGGTGGAACTCGTCCCTTCCGCGTGCACTTC
>RFSY01000077.1 GCA_009923805.1 Actinomycetota bacterium | reverse complement strand
AACCCTTTTCAGAGTTGAACCACTTAACTGTACCTGTTGCCATATTTTTTACTATTCCTTCGATATGTTTAGGAGTTCGAGAATTCCTCGAGCTCCAGTCTTCGTCTTGCTACAGCCATACCGAGTAAAGAAGTAAATCTAACAACGGGTACTGATAAAGCGTCCGACTAAGGAAAAGCGTACATGTTACGCACCCGTATTCCTATTCCTCATGTGCGCAGATCACGCTCAAAAACAGGCGGGGATTCACAAAGTCAGCGGAAAGGCGTATAAATAAGGTACTCAACTACCAAAGAGTAAGCATTTGTGGATCGGGGAAGGTCGCACAAGGCGCCTTGGTAGGAGTACTTCATGCAACATAAAAGCTTTGCCGGATTGATAACTATTCACTCGGCTCCATCTGCGCTGCGCCAACATATCGAGTGGGGCCTTAATGGCTTACTTGGTGCTGTTCACAATTACACATGGCGCGATCAACCACTTGCTGCAGGTACGTTGCGCATGACAATCGAATTCCGTGCACCCGCAGGAACCGCTGCGGCAGTGGCAACTGCACTGAAGAATTGGCATTACTTGCGTTTTGAAGTACAAGAGCTAAGTAGCGATGGTGGCGAGTACTTTAGATTTACTCCAGAACTCGGAATTCATCGCGCACAGGTCGATGGCAGCGGCTCCATCCTTATCTCTGAAAATGTGATTCAAAAATCGCTACAAAGTTTTGATGATTTAGAAGTTCGTGAGAAATTAGAGGCAGCACTCGGTAAGCAATGGGATGACGCGCTCGAACCAATGAGAGGCGTTGACTTGCAGGAAGTACAACGACTGAGGGCGATATAACAATCGCGATATGATTACGTCATGACAACGCAAGCGCCAATGACTTCTGTAGAACGTCGTAAATCAATTCTTTATATAGTAATTGCACTTATTCTCGCAGTTGCTTTGGGTGGAGGATTAGTAAAAGTTGGAGCGGGGTTTGCAGCACGCAATGCAAATGGAATCACAGTGACTGGATCGGCTAAAACTTCAGCAACTGCAGATAATGTGGTGTGGACACTCAATGTTTCACTGACGCGTCCAACAGTTGCCGAGGCTGTGACTAAGGTTGGAAACGATGTTGTTTCAGTGAGCAAGTACCTGACCGATGGCGGAATTCCAGCGGATGCACTAACGCTTGGCTCAGTTTCTACCTATGCAAATGAGCAGTATGTAAATGGCAACAACACAGGCAAGATTCTTAATTATCGCGCTTCTCGAGATGTAGTCGTCCGCTCAAAAGATGTTCAACTGATTTCTAAGTTGTCGCAAGGTATTGGATCGATTTTGCAGGCTGGGGTAACTGTTAATAATTATGGTCCTCAGTACTACCTATCTACTCTTCCCACCTTACGCCCGCAGCTACTTGAAGAAGCGATGAAAGATGCGAAGATCCGCGCCGAGGCAATTACTAAGGCTGTCGGCGGCAAAGTGGGTTCCGTGCAATCTGTTAAGTCCGGTGTATTCCAGGTAACGACTCCTGATTCAACTATGACGCAAGATACTGGCGCATATGACACTTCCAGTATTGAAAAGACTGTGACGTCGACAGTTTCTGTAACTTTCTCAGTTAAGTAAATTACAGCGGAATATTGCCGTGTGATCCACGCTGGTATTCAGCAGCAGCAAGAACTTTTGCGATAGCACTACGTGTCTTATTAGGTTCAATCATTTCATCCACAGCACCAATCTCGATTGCGCGTGCAACACCGCCTGAAACTCTTTCGTGTTCTGCCGCTAATTCAAGTTCCATATCCGCACGTTGATCAGCAGGCAAATCTGCAAGTAAGCGCCTATGCAGAACGCGTACAGCGGCTACAGCTCCCATCACTGAAACTTCAGCTTGTGGCCAAGCAAATACTCTTGTTGCACCGAGTGATTTTGAGTTCATCGCAACAAATGCTCCGCCAAATGCTTTGCGGGTAATTACGGTGACTCGAGGAACAACCGCTTCAGCAAATGCGTGCAATAACTTTGCGCCACGTCGCACGGCGCCTTCCCACTCTTGGCCGATGCCCGGTAAGAAGCCAGTGACATCTGCAATGACAATGAGTGGAATTCCGAAAGCATCGCATGTGCGAACAAAGCGAGCGGCTTTCTCTCCGGCTGCCGAATCTAGGACTCCGCCGATATGTTGCGGATTATTTGCGATCACCCCGACTGTGCGGCCACCAAAGCGACCCAGAACTGTTGTCATATTCTCAGCCCACATATCAAGCAGTTCTAGCTTCTCGGAATCCTTATCTAGAATCGCATCAACCAGTGGATGCACTTCATACACACGCTTAGCCGAATCTGGAACCAGATGCGCCAGTGGAATATCTTCAACAGTTGCAGACATTAAGCCTTGATTTGAAAAGAGCGAAATCAAATCTGCAATTTCCTTGAATGCAACTTCTTCGGAAGGTGCAATAACGTGTGCAACACCCGAGTTCTTACTGTGCGCCTCGGGTCCACCAAGAAGTGCCATATCAACGATATCTCCGGTGACAGATTTAACGACATCAGGTCCTGTTACAAAGATGCGGCCTTCGGGCGCTAAAACAACAACGTCGGTAAGTGCGGGCCCATATGCACCGCCTCCTGCTGTTGGTCCAAGTACAAGTGATAACTGCGGAATGCGACCACTGGCTGTGACCATTGATTGGAAGACTTCACCGAATGCGTTAAGTGATGCAACTCCATCACTTAAGCGAGCACCACCTGAATGCCAGATGCCAACTACCGGAACTTGCGCACCCATTGCAGCGCGATATGCCTGGACGATTACTTGTGAACCTTCAATACCCAATGCGCCACCTTTAATAGTGGGATCGGATGCAAAGATGACAACTTTATTTCCTTTTGCTTGTCCTGTTGCTGCAACCATTCCGCAATCAGTACGCGGCAGAAGTAATTCATATTTTGAGTCATCGACCAGTGTGGCGATGCGAACTTCAGGATCAAGGGGATTGACCGGCGCTGTCATGGTTCTAGATTAGAGCGATTTGAATGCAAGTACTACGTTGTGACCGCCGAAACCGAAAGAATCATTGAGCGCTGCGATATCGCCCGCAGGAAGTTGGCGTGGTGTGTCGCGAACAACATCGACTGTCACAGCTGGGTCTAAGTTTTCAATATTAATTGTTGGGGGAGCGAGGCGATCTTGTAGAGCTTTCACAATAAATACAGATTCGATTGCACCAGCGCCACCAAGTAAATGACCAGTCATCGATTTCGTTGCCGACACTGCAACATGGTCAGCATCTTTACCAAGTGCTTTACGAAGGGCATTTGCTTCTGCAACATCGCCTGCAGGAGTAGATGTGGCATGCGCGTTCAGATGAACAATATCTTTTGTTGATAAGCCAGAGTTAGCAAGTGCGAACTTAATAGCACGCTGTACTCCGCTGCCTTCCGGATCTGGTGCTGCGATGTGATAACCGTCGGAAGTTAAGCCTTGACCGCCGATTTCACAGTAAATCTTTGCACCGCGCGCCTTTGCATGTTCATACTCTTCAATGACAAGAATTCCGCCGCCTTCACCCAGTACAAATCCATCACGGTCTACGTCATACGGACGAGATGCACGAGCTGGTGCATCATTGCGAGTAGATAGCGCCTTCATTGCAGCAAAGCCGGCCATAGGTAATTGATGAATTGCAGCTTCAACGCCACCGGTGACGATGATGTCCGCGCGATTATTCTTAATCATTTCGTATGCGTAACCGATTGCCTCAGCACCGGATGCGCATGCACTTACTGGTGTGTGCACACCAGCTTTTGCTTGTAGTTCGAGTCCAACATTTGCAGCAGGTCCATTAGGCATCAACATCGGCACTGTGTGTGGGCTAACCCCACGTGCGCCTTTTTCATTTAAGTTTACAAATTGATCAAGCAAGGTGATTACGCCACCGATACCTGAAGCAACGACAACTCCAAGCCGTTCCTTATCAATGTCATCCGGTGAGCCTGCATCTTTCCACGCTTCGCGAGATGCGATGAGTGCAAATTGTTCTGAGCGATCAAGGCGGCGCATTTCAACGCGCTCCATCTGATCTGCTGGTTCCATCGCAACGCGCGCAGCAAAGTGCACGGGAAGAAGTTCACGCCAATCTTCGGTCAGGAGCCTGACTCCACTTTGGCCGGCAAGAAGAGCCTTCCACGTGGAATCAACATCACCGCCGAGAGGCGTTGTCGCCCCAAGACCGGTGACTACTACACGACGTTGTGACATACCAAGATTTATCTAACTAGATCTGCTTAATTACGCAGCAGCGTTAACGATGAAGTTAACTGCGTCGCCCACTGTTGCAAGCTCAGTTACCTTCTCATCAGGAATCTTCACTCCGAAGCGCTCTTCGCATGCAACAACAACTTCAACCATGCTGAGTGAGTCAACTTCTAGATCATCTGTGAAGTTCTTACCGAGTTCGATTGATGCAGCTGGGATACCCGCTACTTCTTCAACAATCTCTTTGATTCCTGCAAGTACATCTGCTTGTGAAAGCGCCATTATTTTTCCTTTGCTATTTAACTTTACTAGTGGGGACAGGTGAGTAATTGTCTATGAAAAGAGGGCTTACTTCCCAGTAAATGGGTGGATATTTGTAAAAAATTTACGGTTTAGGCGGTAATTTCACAACTTGGCCCGCATAAACGAGACCTGCGCCATACCCAATCAGAAGGGCTAACTTGCCGTGAAGTTCTGGGTGTTTCTTCAACAACACATCCATCGCAAGTGGGATTGACGCAGCAGATGTATTTCCATTTACTCGAATGTCATCTGCAATCACAACTGAGTCAGGCATATTCATCTCTTTTGCCAT
>RFSY01000076.1 GCA_009923805.1 Actinomycetota bacterium | reverse complement strand
ATTTACGACCGAGTTCTATCTGCTCGCCGTGAAGCACAGAAGCACATCGGATAAATGGCGCTCGATCCTGCTGCAGTAATTGAGGATTTTCTCGAGTCACATGATCTAGATTTCGAACGCAAAGATGCCAAGACCTTTATGGTCACCTTGCCGGGTGAAGCGAAGCTGCAAACTCATTGTGCACTGGTCATTGGCGATCACTCTCTGAGCATTAACGCTTTTGTTATCCGCAAACCAGATACTCATGAAGATGCCGTTCATAAATGGTGCATGGCAAAAAATGCGGCGATGTATGGAATTGCCTTTGCGATTAACGAACTGGGCGATATCTATCTGGTGGGGCGCTTGCCACTGGATGCGGTAAATGCAAAAGAAATTGATCGCGTTATTGGTTCTGTTCTTCAGTATTCAGACTCCTCATTTAATCCACTGCTAGAACTTGGATTTGCAGATGCAATCCGCCGAGAATGGGCATGGCGGGTAAGTCGCGGTGAATCACTTGCCAATCTTGAGGCATTTACCCATCTCATTTAATAATTCACTTTTCTCATGAGAAGATAAGCACATGTCTAATTTCAAGCTCATCCTTTTGCGCCATGGCGAATCCGAATGGAATGCGCTTAATCTCTTTACCGGTTGGGTCGATGTCAGACTTTCAACAAAAGGTGAAGCAGAAGCTGCACGTGGTGGAAAGTTATTAGCAGAACGCGGACTCTTGCCTGATGTTGTGCACACCTCCCTTTTACGCCGCGCAATTCACACATCACAGCTAGCACTTGATGCGTGTGACCGTCATTGGATTCCAGTGCAGCGCTCATGGCGACTTAATGAACGTCATTACGGTGCGCTGCAAGGTAAGGACAAGGCGCAAACTCTTGCTGAATATGGTGAAGAACAATTTATGTTGTGGCGCCGCAGTTATGACACTCCTCCTCCTGCAATTGAAAAAGGTTCAGAATTCTCGCAAGATGCCGATGCACGTTATGCAGATCTTGGCAGCGAACTTCCCATGACAGAGTGCCTGAAAGATGTTGTAGATCGCATGATTCCGTATTGGAGCCAGTCAATCGTGCCAGATCTCAAAACTGGTAAAACTGTTCTGGTAACTGCCCACGGCAATTCATTACGTGCACTTGTGAAGCACTTAGATGGCATTAGCGATGCTGATATTGCTGGACTTAACATCCCTACAGGAATTCCGCTGCTCTATGAACTCGGTGCTGATATGAAGCCAGTGAAAAATGGTGGAGAGTACTTAGATCCAGCAGCCGCTGCTGATGCAATTACGGCTGTAGCAAATCAGGGTAAGAAGTAAGTTACTTAGTAACGCCGGCGTAAGCATCGCGCTTGTCGCGGATGATTGCGTTGAGCTTGACGACACCCGCACGAGCAAAGGTAAGCACTACAGCAACGTTATTTCCGGCACGCGCACCTACTGAATCAAAGACGGCCTTTGAAGTGGCAATATCACCTTCAAATCGAATTGGCTTATCTTGAAGCAAGTTAAGTTCACCCGTCATAGTTGCTGGCACATTTGCTGCAGAGATACTGAGTAGTTCATCAGCCTCTTGTGAACGATTCACAATGGTTCCAACTACTACTGCAGAACCATCTTCGGTTGCTACAAGTAGAAAATTAGAGATTGCAACGTTGCTGCCATCCTGATTAACAACAATATCCACGCCATCTGTTACTTGCTTAATCAGACGTGTTGCAGCATTGGGGCCAGCACCACTGCATGCAGTGAGTGAAAGTGCGAGTGCCGCAGTTGTAATTGCAACAGAAAAATTCTTAATATGTGGACGGCGCATGCTCGAATTATCTCATGTCAAATTACTCATATTTAACGCTGCTTTAGGCCATCAGCCAGGGGTTTTCTATGTCTGTGATGGCTGGTAGAATTGATCCTCTAACGAAGGGCAATACATGACATTCAAGGTCGGCGAAACCGTTGTTTATCCCCACCACGGAGCAGCTCTTATCGAGGCAATTGAAACTCGAGTAATTAAGGGCGAAGAGAAGACCTACCTAGTTTTGAAGGTTGCGCAAGGCGATCTCACTGTTCGCGTTCCTGCAGAAAACGTAGATCTCGTCGGTGTCCGCGATGTCGTTGATTCAGCTGGTCTTGACCGCGTATTTAACGTTCTTCGTCAGCCATATACCGAAGAGCCAACAAACTGGTCACGTCGTTACAAGGCAAACCTCGAAAAGCTTGCATCAGGAGATGTTATTAAGGTCGCAGAAGTTGTTCGCGATCTCTATCGTCGCGATCTCGATCGTGGACTCTCTGCTGGTGAAAAGCGCATGCTCGCCAAGGCGAAGCAGATTCTCGTATCTGAGCTCGCACTCGCTGAGCGCACAGATGAAGAGAAGGCTGCAACTCTCCTTGACGAGGTTCTCGCTTCTTAATTAGTTCCTTAAATCTATGATCGCCGCAATCATCGCTGCTGCAGGTAGCGGCGAACGTTTCGGTGCCTCAATTCCTAAAGCGCTCATCCAACTTGGTGATCGCACACTCCTTGAACATGCCATCTCTGCGATCTCTTCCGTTGCAGACCAGATTGTTGTCACAGTTCCCGCTGGTTTTGAAGATCAAATACGCACTCTCGTTGGTGATGGCATCACCGTTGTTACAGGTGGAGCAACTCGTTCAGGAAGTGTTCGCGCAGGGCTTGCTGCAATTAACGGTGCAGAATTTGTTTTAGTACATGATGCAGCACGTCCACTGGCAACTCGCGAATTAGCAGCGCGTGTAGTGGCTGCGCTCAAGTGCGGTGATGTTGCAGTGATTCCAGGACTCAACCAAATCGATACCATGACTGTTGTTGATAAAGAAGGCTATGCGACCGCAACACCAGATCGCTCACAATTGCGTCGCGTGCAAACGCCACAAGGTTTCACACTAAAAGTTTTGCAAGAGGCACATTCAGGTGCTGGCGATGCAACTGATGATGCAGCACTCGTTGCAAAAGCTGGTCACAAAGTACGCATCATTGATGGTGAAGAGCGAGCACTAAAAATTACTACGCCCTCTGATTTAGCTATTGCGTTGGCATATCTTGGCGGTGCACACAGTTTCAGCACCGGTGTGGGTGTCGATGCACATGCATTTGCTACCGGTCGCGAGTTATGGCTTGCTGGTTTGCACTGGCCTGATGAAGTGGGCGTAGAAGGCCACTCTGATGGCGATGTCGCAGCTCATGCAATCTGTGATGCGCTCTTTGCAGCGACAGGTCTTGGTGATCTCGGCAGTAACTTTGGAACATCACGTCCTGAATATGCTGGAGCATCAGGTGTCACACTTTTGAAAGAAACGTTTGCAATAATTTCGAAGAGCGGATATTCCATCTCGCATATTTCAGTGCAGATAATTGGAAATCGCCCTCGCATTGGTGCTCGTCGTGTGGAAGCGATTTCAACGCTATCTGCAGCTCTTGGTGGGGTAGAAGTTGCAATTCTTGCTACAACTACCGATGGCATGGGCCTGACGGGTGAAGGCAAAGGCATCGCTGCCATCGCATCAGCACTTGTTATTAAGTCTGCATAGTTAAAGTAGAATTGCCTAATGAGTTCGCTAGCTTTATATGACACGCTAACGCGAACAACCTCCCCTTTTACTCCGCTACAAAAAGGCGAAGTCGGGATTTATCTCTGCGGTGCAACTGTTCAAGCACCTCCACATATAGGCCATGTTCGCTCTGGTGTGAACTTCGATATCTTGCGCCGCTGGTTAACGAAGAGCGGCTATAACGTTACTTTCATTCGTAATGTCACTGATATTGATGACAAGATTTTGCATAAGGCAGTCCATGAAGAGGCGCCTTGGTGGGCTGTTGCTATGAAATACGAGCGAGCATTTTCTGATGCATACGCCTCTTTAAATGTTTTGCCACCTACATATGAGCCACGGGCCACAGGCCACATCACGCAGATGATTGAACTGATGCAGAAACTAATTGAAAAAGGTGCGGCATACGCTCCTGGCAATGGCGATGTGTATTTAGAGGTGCGCAAACTTTCTTCTTACTTAACGCTTTCACGTCAGAAGTTAGATGATCTGCTGCCAGCTGCTGATGCGGATGAAACGTATAAAAAAGATCCTCGTGATTTTGCTCTGTGGAAAGGTGCAAAGCCAGGAGATCCATCATGGCCAACACCGTGGGGGCCAGGACGACCTGGTTGGCACCTCGAATGTTCGGCGATGGCGCATCAATATTTGGGTGAAGCTTTTGATATTCATGGTGGCGGTCTAGATTTAATTTTTCCTCATCACGAGAACGAGATCGCGCAATCAGAAGCTGCTGGGTATTCATTTGCTCAGCGCTGGATGCATAACGCGTGGGTAACAGCATCTGGAGAAAAGATGTCGAAATCATTAGGCAATTCATTGCAGGTGCATGAACTGCTTAGGAGTGTTCGCGGAATTGAGCTACGTTGGTATTTAGGTTCTGCTCACTATCGCTCGATGCTCGAGTTTTCACACGAAGCACTTGCTGAATCTGCAACAGCATTTCGCCGCATCGAAGGATTCTTAACTCGTTCTGTCGAAATTCTGGGGTCACAACCCATGCCAACAATTAGCCAGGTATTTACTGATGCGATGAATGATGATTTAGCTGTACCAATGAAGCACTTCGTGCGGGAAATAGTGCGATAACAGCAGGAGATACCGCAGTCATTGCCGCATCTGCCAATGAGATTCGTGGAGCGCTAGAAGTACTTGGTTGCGACCCATTTGATCCTGCATTTGCAACGGGTGCGGCAGGTGAAGATTTAACTTCAGCACTCGATGGTGTTATTCAATTAGCTCTTGCCCAGCGCACCGCTGCGCGTGAACGTAAAGATTTTGCGGCATCCGATCAAATTCGTGATGGGCTTGCAGCACTTGGAATTACTATTGAAGACACTGCACAAGGGCCACGTTGGTCGATTTCTAGAGATGGAAAATAAAAATGGCCGGTAATGCAAAGCCTCGTGGCGC
>RFSY01000075.1 GCA_009923805.1 Actinomycetota bacterium | reverse complement strand
TGCACCGTTCGGGTCGCACAGCTCGCGCCGGCGAATCAGGAACAGTTGTTACCTTGTCATCGTCAAAGAATTCACGTGCAGTATCTGGTCTGCTCTCACGCGCAGGTGTGACACCTAAGTTCCATGATGTTCGTCCATTGGATGAAAAACTTATGGTCCTAACCGGTGCACAAGAGCCAACAGGAGTTCCATATATTCCACCAATCGTTGAGCGCAAAAGCTCACAGGGCGGATCACGCTCTGTGGTAGCAGTGGCGGATATCGCGGTGGCAATAGCCGCCGTAGTCGTTAATTAACTAACGCTGCTTCTTACGTACATTCATTCCGATTTGGCGTACAAAGCTTCTTGGAGCAATTGAAATAATTGCCACAAGTAATTTGTACTGCCAACCCGGGATGCTTACAGGTTTATTAGCCTGAGCATCACTCCACGACTTAGCAACCAACTTATCGGCATTGAGCCACATAAAGTTTGGCAGACCATTCATCTTCATTCGACCACGCTGATGAAATTCTGTCCTGGTAAATCCAGGGCAAAGCGATGAGACCTTTACTCCCGTTGATTTTAATTCGGTATTGAGGGATTCAGAGAGAACTGTCAGATAAGACTTTGCTGCACTATATGTGCCACCTGCAATAAAACCGGCAACCGATGAAACATTGATAACAGTTCCAGATTTACGCTTCTTCATTCCAGGCAAAATCACATGCATCAATCGCATAGGTGTTCGCACTAGAACATTAAGCAAGTCTTGCTCAGCATCTAAATCACTGGCTGTGAATGCCTTATTGATTCCAAAGCCAGCGTTGTTAATGAGTACTTCTATCTCATAACTTTCAATATATTCCTCAACTGACTTAACTCCCTTTTTTGTTGAGAGATCTGCCGGTAGGACGAAAGTTTGCACTGAATATTTTTCTCTCAGCCCGGCTGCACGCTCGTGAAGCCTGGCTTCATCGCGGGCGACAAGTGCGATGTTGTATCCCTTAGATGCAAGTAAGCGGGTGAAGCTTTCGCCGATACCTGCAGTTGCACCTGTTACAAGAGCCCATTGCGCCATGTTAAATAACAATCCCCTTCGTATCTTCTTCGCGGATATGCCAAGAAGATCCGTACTCCTTAATTAAATCAAGGAAAGGTTGTGCTGGGAACCATTCAGGACCAGAGATTCCTGCTGGTTTCCATATATCTGCGGCGATGAGTTCCATAGCAATCAGTGGATTAATTGCTGTCTGCCAGACAACTGCTTGATTACCGTAATTTTTCATCGACCATTCATTATCAACAACGTTATAGAGATAGACAGCTTTTGGTTTTCCAGATTTATCTAAACCTCTTACGAGAGTTCCAGCACAGGTTTTGCCGTGCATACGATCACCGATAGTTGCTGGGTCGGGCAAGATTGATGCAAGTAAATCACGCGGTGAAACTTCAACGCTTCCCACTTTTACTTTCTCTTTCTTATCCATTCCTAGAATATGAATAGTTTTCAGAGTCTCAATAAATTGAGCACCAAGGCCATATTTAAAGCGCACTTCTTTAGCCTTTACTTTCATCGGAATCAAGACAACTTCTTCATGTTCAACGTTGACGCACTCAACTGGGCCGATGCCATCAGGAAAGTCAAAAGTTTCGAGTTCGCTAAATGGTTCGGTTGTATACCAACCGCGTCCTTCTTTATAAATTAGTGGTGGATTAAGGCACTCTTCGATAGTTGTCCAGATTGAAAACGATGGCGCAAAGTCATAGCCATCAACTGTCAGATTAGAACCATCCATCACTGCCAAGTAATCAATACGAGAGAAAAGTTCATCTTGTGCATATTTCGCAAAGACATCACTCATTCCTGGTTCGATTCCCATACCTACTACTGCATAGATACCTTTATCACTCCACGCCTTTTCGCGAGCAAATTGTTCATCGCCTAATTTAATTCCTGGTTTATGTGTTGGATTAGTTGGATGCGCAATTGATAGCGACATCGCCATATCCATGTAGCAAGAAAGATTGGCATGACAAAACGCGGATCTACCGCGTTCACGACAATATCGGGAGCTGCTTTACGAATGAGAGCGCGAATATCGTTCACATCAGAGGCATCTACCTCTTGTGCAGAAAATCGTGGGTCATTTACCTTTGTTACGGCTGCTTGGGCTCGTGGCAGAGTGCGATCTGCAATGACCATGGAAGTAATAAATGGTCTACGTGATGCGATATTTGCGATTGCACTGCCAACTCCGCCTGCGCCGATAACGAGCGCTTTCATGGGTGGCCTCTCATAATTTCTTACACGTACTTCGAATAAGTACGTTCAGGGAAGGCTATCCCTACCGATAACCTTTGCCAAGCATCTTCGATACGTGATGGTGCCCACGTCCCCGTAGCTCAGTGGATAGAGCAACCGCCTCCTAAGCGGTAGGTCGCAGGTTCAACTCCCGCCGGGGACACCAGAAAAAAAGTATTACTTTTTCTTAATCGCCTTTATTTCCTTACGCATCTGGCGAATCATTTTGCGCTCGTCTTTAACCTTCTTACTGGTTGGAAATGCCCATATCAAAATCGGGATAAGAATGAGTGCCACAACGAAGTACCCAGCAAGGCTTTGAAAGAAGAGTGCGTTATTGATTCCACCTAGCATTTAGCGAACTCCATTATGAGAAAACTACAGTGCGATGGCCGACGATAAAGATTCGATCTTCTGCAAAGAGTTTTACTGCGCGAGCAAGAACGCGACGTTCGATATCACGGCCCCGCGCAATCATCTCTTCAGGAGTTGCTGTGTGGGTTACATGTGCAACATCTTGTTCAATGATTGGGCCTTCATCTAAATCCGCTGTGACAAAGTGAGCGGTGGCGCCGATGATTTTCACACCACGATCGTGAGCTTGGTGATACGGCTTTGCGCCCTTAAATCCTGGCAAGAATGAATGGTGGATATTAATAATTTTGCCTGGCATAGCTGCGCAGAAATCTTTGGAAAGGATCTGCATATAACGAGCAAGAACTACGAAATCAATCTTTAATTCGGCAATCTTGGCAAGCATCACCTTCTCTTGTTCTGCCTTGCTTCCTGAAGCTACCGGAAGATACAAGAATGGAATTCCGTGTGATTCGACTAGTGATTTCAGGTCTTCGCGGTTAGAAATCACTAATGGAATTTCAATAGGAAGTTCGCCGAGTTCAAGCAGATACATTAAATCGCGAAGGCAGTGACTCTCTTTGGTGACAAGAACCAGTGCACGAGGCTTCTCTTGCGTTGGGCGAATATGTAGCGACGGGGAGAATTTTCCAAGGCCGTCATGCAAACTCTTCTTGGCAGCATCTAAGCCCTGAGAAGTTTCAAAGCGGGTGCGCATCACAAAGGTATTAGTTGTGGTGTCAGTGAATTGCTGATTCTCAATGATATTTCCGCCGCAGCTCAAGACAGCGGTGGTCATCGCGTGAACGATTCCAGGCTGATCAGGGCATTGCAGGGAAGCGATGAGATCCATGCCCCAAGGGTAAAGGTAACTAGTGGGTAATCGTAAATCGCTGCATCCACTTAGGTGCCCACCAGTTACGTTCTCCGAAGAGACGCATGAGTGCGGGAACTAAAAGGGCTCGAACGATTGTCGCATCCAAAATAACAGCAAGTGCCACACCAAATCCCATTGATTTAATTGATGTAACACCACTAGTGATAAATGCGGCGAAGACAACTGCAAGTAGTACGGCGGCTGCAGTAATGATTCGTGCAGAGCGCTGTAAGCCAGTGGCAACAGATTCGATATTCGACTTTCCTGCCATATGTTCCTCACGAATACGTGAGAGCAAGAAGAGTTCGTAGTCCATTGATAGACCAAAGACGACAACTGAAATTAAAATGACAATTGATGTATCAAGTGAACCCGTAAGCGTGAATGAACCAACGAGCCATTGCAAATGTCCGTCGATGAATACCCATGTAAGGACGCCCATGGTCGCTGCTAGTGATAAGAAGTTAAGGAGAACTGCCTTAATCGGCAAGATGATTGAACCGGTAAAAACAAAGATCAAGATAAGAACGCTTATGCCAATCCAAGCCAGCGCCCATGGCAGCGTTGAAGAAATGCCATCTTGTGAATCTGTGTAGTCAGCCGCAACACCACCAACAAGTGTTCCAGCCGGTGATGAAATATCTCTGATGTCATGAATCATTTTTTGCGCTTCAGGTGTTCGTGGAAGCATTGATTCATAAGCGACCAAGCGAACATCTTGGCCGATTGTTTGCGCAGGAGTGACTGCTGCAATCCCATCCACCTTTGCAACTTCTGCGGCATAAGCGGCAATCTCAGAATCTTTTCCAGCACCATTCATGATGATGATCTCCACTGGTGTTCCTGTTGAATCGTGCTGCTTGCACAGCAGTTGCAATCGCAGCTGGATTACTTGCAGGAAGCATTCGTGAATCACCTTGCGAGAATGAAATATTTTTAAGTGGTGCAGCAAAAAGCCCCAGAATAATCAAGGCAAGAAGAACAACGGCAACTGGGCGCCTCATAACCATTCGCGCAGTTTTTGCCCAACGACCATCTTCTTTTGGAGTTATCGCAGATTTACGAATCACACCCTTATCAACTTTAGATCCTACGAGGGCAAGAATTGGTGGTAAGCCAAAGAGAGCGCCAATCACTGCAAGTGAAACAACTGAAACTCCGGCATATCCAAATGATTTCAGGAATGGCAGCGGGAAGAAGGTAAGTGAAAGCAAAGTGACAAAGACTGTCAATCCAGAATAGAAGACAGTCTTGCCAGCAGTTTTCAGAGTTGTAATGATTGAATCTTCTACGTTTTTCCCGTGGTGTAACTCTTCACGGAAACGATTAACGATGAGAAGTGCATAATCAATTCCAAGTCCGAGGCCCATGCCTGTTGTGAGGTTGAGTGCGTAGATGCTGACCGTTGTGAATAGTGAAATGAGATACAAGATAAAGAATGCGCCAAGAATCGCAGCGACACCTACTACTAGCGGCATTGCAGAAGCAGCGAGTGCTCCAAAGACAAATGCCAGCAAGATGAAAGTAAGCGGAATTGAGATTGCTTCAGAGATACTTAAATC
>RFSY01000074.1 GCA_009923805.1 Actinomycetota bacterium | reverse complement strand
TCGTTAAACGAGTTCTGAAATTGCTGTTTCCTTGCCACCGTTTTGAACGGTGAAGCGGTAACCCACGTTGCGTACTGTGCCAATGATGGATTCAAATTCTGGACCGAGCTTTGAGCGAAGGCGACGGATATGAACATCTACTGTGCGAGTACCACCGAAGTAGTCATAGCCCCAGATCTCTTGCAGCAACTGTGCTCGAGTAAATACACGGCCAGGATGTTGCGCAAGGTATTTCAGAAGTTCAAACTCTTTAAATGTTAAATCAAGAGAGGTGCCTTTTATCTTTGCGGTGTAAGTGTGTTCATCGATAACAACATCACCTTGGCGAATTTCAGAAGATGTTGGATCAGATGCTTCTAGGTGGGCTGCGTGTGCGCCAACTGCGATACGAATACGTGCATCAACTTCTGCAGGACCTGCTGTATCAAGGATGACATCGTCAAATCCCCAATCTGCAGTAAATGCTGAGAGGCCACCTTCAGTAGTAATTGCAATGATTGGTGCGCCCACGCCAGTTGTTGAGAGAAGTCGTGTCAATGATTTCGCTGTTGGAAAATCACGACGAGCATCAATAAAAACAACATCCATAACAGGTGTATCAACAAGAACTGATGCTTCAAGCGGCATCACTTTGCAAGTGTGTTGCAACAAGCCAAGAGCAGGCAGAACTTCTGCGCTTGCTCCGTGCGAATTTGTCAGTAGCAACACCTTGGCCATTGTGTGAGAATACTCTGGTGAAAACGTATCTTCCACTCGCGATTGTGCTGCTCCTTACATCGGCATATGGCTTCTGGTGGAAGCGCAGACAAGGTGCTATTCGCTCCAATAAGGCAGTACCGGGGCATCGCATGACAGAGGCGACGTTAGGTGAAGCACTGGGATCACGAGCCACGATGGTGCAATTCTCATCAGCATTCTGTGCCCCATGTCGAGCTACACATTCTCTGCTTTCGCAGATGGTCATTGCCATGAACGATGTGAAGCACATTCATATCGATGCTGAATCCCACCTTGAGCTAGTGCGTGAATTAGATATCCGTTCGACCCCAACAACGCTCTTTATTAATGCCCAAGGCATTGAAGTTGGCCGCGCTGCTGGCACTCCTAAGCGAGAGCAAGTCTTGGCTGCGCTGGCAAATATTCGCTAGTTTTCGCGAATAACTCGCAATTAGTCTTCTTTGCTCTGCTTGCCTATTCTTCTACCTATGTTCGCTATAACAACCAGCTTATTTACTAAGCGCCGTGTACTTGATTACGGCCGCCTAGCTGGTTCTTTGTGTCGTTGTAACTAATTCTTTTTTGCCGAATTAATTACCCGACCAAAGATTAGGAATAAAAATGTCAGAAGTTCTAGAAAACAAAGAAGTGCAGAAGATCTATATCGATGCACGTGGACCACGTTTTTCTGCAACCATCACAGCCGTTGTTCTTGCAACAGCACTTGTGACTCACAATGTGTGGGTACTTGTTGCGCAAGGGCTCGTGTTTTTGATTGGTGCAACCCGCGGCCCACAGTTCACTCCATATGGATTGCTCTTTAAGAACTTGATTAAACCTCGTCTTAACAAAGTGGCCCCAACAGAAGATGTGCGACCACCAAAATTCGCACAAGCTGTTGGATTTGCATTCGCACTAGTTGCAGCAATCGGCGCCTTCACCGGTGCAGATGCTGTCTTCACAATCGCAGTCGGGTTTGCTCTCGCTGCAGCTTTTCTCAACGCCGCATTTAACTACTGCCTTGGCTGCGAGATGTATCTATTAATCATCCGTTTTACCTCGAAATAAGGAGAAAATACATGTCACGTGAAACATCACTCGTTACCGCAGATTGGGTAGCGCAATGATCCAAAAGTTGCAATCATCGAAGTTGATGAGGACACAACCTTGTATGCACAAGGCCATATCGAAAACGCAATTACATTCCACTGGCGCGAAGATCTACAAGATGGCTTGATTCGCGACCTGGTTTCAAAAGAGAAGTTCGAAGCACTTCTTTCAAAGAATGGAATTGCTAACGACACAACAGTCGTCCTCTACGGAGGTAATAACAACTGGTTTGCTACCTACGCATTCTGGTACTTCAAGGTCTACGGTCACGCAGATGTTCGCCTTCTCGATGGTGGCCGCAAGCGCTGGGAGCTCGATGCTCGTCCATTCGTAGCTGAGGTTCCAACACGTACTGCTACTCGCTATGTTGCAAAGGAGCGCGATAACTCAATCCGCGCATTCCGCGACGAAGTTATTGCAGCTATCGGAACGAAGAACATCGTGGATGTTCGCTCACCTGCAGAATTTTCTGGCGAGCTTGCAGCACCTGCTCACCTTCCACAAGAAGGTGGACAGATTAAGGGACATATTCCAACAGCGAAGAATATTCCTTGGTCAAAAGCTGCAAATGAAGATGGAACATTTAAATCAGATGTTGAACTCAAAGATATCTACCAAGGCGCTGGTGTTGATCTTGCAAAAGATACAATCGCATATTGCCGTATCGGTGAGCGCTCTGCATTCTCATGGTTCGTTCTTCACGAGCTTCTTGGCGTGAACAATGTAAAGAATTACGACGGATCATGGACTGAATACGGTTCACTCGTCGGCGTTCCAGTTGCTGTTGGGGCTCTAGCCTAATCAATTTGAATTCTTGAAAGGAAATCAAATATTAATTATGCGTACATGCGGTGCAACTCCCGGTGGTCCATCACTAGATGGCATTGACCTAGCAACACAGACTGTTATCCAAGGCGTCGTCCTAAAAGATGGTGTTTACGATTCAGTGCCGAACGGTGTTGCTGTTACAAATGGTCATGTTCGTCTCCTTGATTCCACTGGTGAATTCACCGCTGAGGTTCCAACAAACCTCGAAGGGCAGTTCCGTTTCTTCGCGGCACCTGGCACTTGGACTCTTGTAGTTCAGGCACCAGGTGCTCGCGTAGAACAGAGCGTTGTTGCAGCTCAAGGCACTCCAACTGATCTTGTTATCCATATCTAATTTGTATTTGAGAAAGTAGACTTTCTTCCATGGCTGAAAAACATGAACTACACGAAAAAGGTTTGCGCCTGACACCTCAGCGCGAACTCGTTCTCGGTGCTGTTCGCGCACTTGGCCATGCAACTCCTGAAGAGGTTGCAGAGAAAGTTCGCCTGACACACCCAGGAATAAACTTATCTACTGTGTATCGAAATCTTGAGACGCTAGAAAACGTTGGCCTTGTTCAACATACACACCTTGGCCATGGTGGTGCCACATATCACGCAGCTGAAGAGCTCACACATTTACACCTTGTCTGTGGCACATGCGGATCTGTTGGTGATGCTCCCATCGATGTTGCAGCAAACTTTGTTCAGAACCTCTCAGATGATTACGGCTTTAAGACCGATGTCACGCACTTTGCCGTCTATGGCACATGTGCTGCCTGCGTTAAATAGCAGTTATTCCTAAGCGCTCGTAGACTTACTTCTATGACCGCTGTCTATGTTGAAGAAGGCCCCGATAAGGGCGCTATCTGGCATTTTGGTGAACCCAATAAAGAACAGCGTGCACTGCTTGAAGGAAAAGCCTGGGCAGATCTTTCGCACTTATCAATCATTGCAATTACCGGTGATGATCGCCTGAAGTGGTTGCATGACTTAACCACACAGCACTTAACTGATTTCGGTGCCGGTCTTTGGACATCGGCAATGATTCTTGATCCGCAAGGTCACGTGGAGTATCAATTTAATCTAGTTGATGATGGCGCTGCTACTTATCTAGTTCTTGATCCTCAATTTATCGAGCCACTCATTACTTACCTCAACAAGATGCGATTTATGTTAAAGGTTGAAGTTCGCGATGCCTCATCTGAATTTGCTGTGCTTCGCGCACCGGGTGCTCCAACTGAACTGGGTGGACCATTCGCTCTTGTTCCACGCGTAGAGCTTGCAGAGATGAAGAAAACTTTTGCTTCAACTGCCATGGAAGTTGGAACATGGGCACTTGATGCGGAACGCGTTGCCGCAGGCCGTCCTCGTCTGGGATTCGATACCGATTTTAAATCAATCCCCAATGAACTAGGTGTCTTACATAGCTCAGTACATATGGATAAGGGTTGTTATCGTGGGCAAGAAACAGTTGCAAAGATTTATAACTTAGGAAAACCTCCACGTCGTCTTGTCATGTTGCACCTTGATGGTCACGCAGTTGTGATGCCACCAACAGGGACACCAGTGATGAATGGCGAAGTGCAGGTGGGATTTCTTGGCACCGTTGCTCGTCATCACGAACTTGGGCCGATTGCGTTAGCTATTGTTAAAAGAACAACGCCGGTGGATGCACAGTTAATGGTCGAGGGCGTGGCTGCTTCACAACAAATCATTGTGGAGGCATAAAAGTGAAGTTCCTTGGCCAAGTATTTATAGTCTGCATCGCTTGCATTGCGATCATGTGGACTGTTAAGAAGTTTTAAGAGTTACTCTTACCCCGTGGAGTTCCTAACAACCCTCGTACTTGGGCTTGTCTCATTGGTAGTTGGCGTGGGACTCATTATTTATGGCGTCAAAGGACGCAGAGATTCACAAGCACGCGATTCACGTACGTATAAGAGAGGCAGGCTCTAATGGCCTTCACAATTCCAGAAGGTCTACACCCTGACCTCAATCCACTTGCCTGGATGGTTGGAACATGGCGCGGTAAAGGTCGCGGTGAATATCCAACGATTGAAACTTTTGAGTACGCCCATGAAGTTGTCTTTAATCATGATGGGCGACCATTTCTTAACTATTACTCACGTTCATGGATTATTGATGCCGATGGAGAAATTATTCGCCCAGCAGGATCAGAGGCAGGTTTCTGGAGAGTAAAAGAGAACAATGTTCTTGAAGTTGTTATCTCACATAACACTGGAATCTCTGAAGGGTGGGTTGGACAATTTGATGGTCCAAAGATTCAACTCGTTATGGATCAAGGGTATTCAGCGCCTACTGCAAAGATTGTTACAGCAGGTGTGCGTTTATACGGACTAGTTGCAGGCGAACTTTTCTTTGCTTATGACATGGCAGCTGAAGGACAAGAGTTGCAAGCACATATTTGGTCAACGCTCGAGCGTCAGGCCGATTAATGCTTGATGCAGTACTTGCTGAATATGTTCGAGACGGTG
>RFSY01000073.1 GCA_009923805.1 Actinomycetota bacterium | reverse complement strand
GCTCTGCAATCATGCCGCTACTTCATTACGTGCAATCAATTTCTGGTTATGTCACAAATGAAGGAATTGAAAAGATTTCAGAAATTCTAAATATTGAAACTGCAGAAGTATCTGCTGTAGCAACGTTTTATACTCAATACAAGCGCAAGCCAGTAGGCGAGTACCACGTGGGTGTATGCACAAATACTCTGTGCGCAGTAATGGGCGGAGACGCAATCTTCTCTGCCCTCAAAGATCATCTTGATATTGAAAATGATGGCGTTACAGCCGATGGAAAAGTTTCACTCGAACATATCGAGTGCAATGCAGCTTGCGATTATGCACCTGTGGTTATGGCGAACTGGGAGTTTTACGACAACCAGACTGTTGAATCTGCAAAAGCACTTGTAGATGGTGCACGTGCAGGAAATCCTCCAGCACCAACTCGCGGCCCAAATCGTCTTGTTACATACAAGCAAGCTTCAGCAGTACTTGCCGGCCTTGATGACGGCCTGGCACGTGAAGGAGTTCAAGCCGGTGAACCAACACTTCTTGGACTAAAACTTTCAAAGGAAGGTAAGTAATGTCGAAGTTAAAGCCTGTCCTATCAGCACATTGGGATGAGAAAGATTCATTTACTATCGAGGCGTACACACGCCATGGTGGTTACACAGCTTCGAAAAAAGCACTTGCCATGGATCCGGATGCAGTCATTCAACTTGTTAAAGATTCAGGTCTTCGCGGCCGCGGCGGCGCTGGATTCCCAACTGGAATGAAGTGGGGATTTATCCCACAAGGCGACGATAAAGATCATTACTTAGTTGTTAATGCAGATGAATCTGAACCAGGAACTTGTAAAGATACTCCGTTACTTATGGCTAACCCACACGTGCTTATTGAAGGCTGCATCATTGCTTGCCATGCAATTCGCGCAAAGCACGCATTCATTTATATTCGCGGAGAAGTAACCCATGTGGTTCGCCGCGTTAACGCTGCAATTGCTGATGCATATAAGGCTGGCCATCTCGGTAATGGAATTGATGTAACACTTCATATTGGCGCTGGTGCATATATTTGCGGTGAAGAGACCGCACTTCTTGATTCACTCGAAGGTTTCCGCGGACAGCCTCGTCTGCGTCCACCATTTCCAGCTATCGCAGGTTTATATGCACGCCCAACCGTGGTCAATAACGTTGAATCAATCTCATCTGTTCCTGCAATCATCAACAATGGCGCAGAGTGGTATCAATCAATGGGTACAGAGAAGTCAAAGGGTGCAACCCTGTACTCACTCTCGGGGCATGTAAATAATCCAGGACAATTTGAAGCGCCACTTGGAATTACTCTTCGTGAAATTCTTGACCTTGCTGGCGGAGTTCGCACTGGACACACACTCAAGTTCTGGACTCCAGGCGGATCATCTACTCCACTCTTTACTGATGCTCACCTTGATACACCTCTTGATTACGAAGGTGTGGCAGCTGCGGGCTCGATGCTTGGAACAAAAGCGCTGCAAATTTTTGATGAAACAACATGCGTTGTTCGTGCAGTACTTCGTTGGACCGAGTTCTATAAGCACGAATCATGCGGTAAGTGCACACCATGTCGTGAAGGCACTTGGTGGCTTGTTCAGATTCTGCGCGACTTAGAGAACGGCACTGGTACTGAAGCCGACCTCGAGAAGTTGCTCGATCTCTGCGACAACATCATGGGACGTTCTTTCTGCGCACTCGGTGATGGCGCTACAAGCCCAATTACTTCTTCTATTAAATATTTCCGCGACGAATACATCGCACACTTAACAAATGGAGCGTGCCCATTTGATCCAGTGAAATCCACTCTCTTCACAGGAGCGGTGAATTAATGACTACGACTCAAGATTCAGCAGTCGCAGTTGATCTCATCACTGTTGTGATTGATGGCTTCGAAGTTAGCGTTCCCAAGGGAACTCTTATTATTCGTGCGGCAGAAAAATTAGGAATTCAGATTCCCCGTTTCTGTGATCACCCACTGCTTGATCCAGTAGGAGCATGTCGCCAATGTCTGGTTGATGTCGAAATCAACGGTCGCGCATTTCCAAAGCCACAAGCTTCTTGCACAATTCCAGTAGAGCCAAACATGATTGTGAAGACTCAACTGACATCTCCTGTTGCAGATAAAGCACAGAAAGGTGTGATGGAACTTTTGCTTGGCAACCATCCACTTGATTGTCCTGTCTGCGATAAAGGTGGCGAGTGCCCATTGCAGAATCAGGCTATGAGCAATGGCCGCCCAGATGCACGCCTAGATGGATATAAGCGCACCTTTGAAAAGCCAATCAGTATTTCATCTTCAGTTTTACTCGATCGCGAACGTTGCGTTCTCTGTGCTCGTTGCACACGTTTCTCTGAGCAGATTGCATCTGATCCATTTATCACCCTCAATGAACGTGGTGCTTTGCAGCAAGTTGGAATCTATGAAAATGATCCATTTAAATCTTACTTCTCGGGTAACACAGTTCAGATCTGCCCAGTAGGTGCTCTCACCGGAGCTTCCTACCGATTCCGTGCCCGTCCATTTGATTTAATTTCAACTCCATCTGCCTGCGAACACTGCGCATCAGGTTGCGATATGCGCACCGATGTTCGTCGCGGCAAAACACTTCGTCGCCTTGCAGGAGATGACGCATCAGTAAATGAAGAGTGGAACTGCGATAAGGGTCGCTGGGCATTTAAATATGTCACAGCAGTTGACCGCTTAACTCACCCACTTGTTCGTAACTCAGAAGGTGAACTCGTTCAAGCTTCTTGGCCGGAAGCACTTGCAGCAGCAGCTGCTGGCCTGAAGGGCAAGCGCGCTGCAGTAATTACTGGCGGTCGCGTTACGACTGAAGATGCCTACGGTTATTCAAAGTTTGCTCGCATTGCACTTGGCACAAACGATATCGATTACCGGGCACGCGTTACATCTGATGAAGAGCGTGATTTCTTGGCATCCCACGTAGTTGGATCCTCAACAACATATCGCGATATTGATACTGCAGATCACGTTGCACTCATTGCTTTTGAGCCAGAAGAAGAGTCACCTATTGTCTTCTTGCGTTTAAATAAGAACTTTAAAAAGCGCGGTCTGAAAGTTTCTGCAGTTGCCACAAAGCAATCGATTGCGATGGATAAACTCAAAGCAGATTTCATCAAGGTTGCACCAGGTTCCGAAGCTGCAGCAGTTGCTTCACTTTCACTCACATCTAAATCAATTATTCTCGTTGGCGAACGCGCATCTGAATCACAAGGATTGTTCTCAGCAGTTGCTGCCCTTGCTGCAAAGACTGGGGCCAAGATTGCCTATATTCCACGCCGTGCAGGAGAGCGAAGTGCACTAGAAGCAGGCGCACTGGGAAATCTTCTTCCAGGAGGTCGCCCAGTTGCTGATGCTGCAGCTCGTGTAGATATTGCAGCAGCATGGGGCGTTGATTCATTGCCAACTCAGGTGGGTCGCACAACATCTCAGATCATTGATGCACTTGGTGCCAAAGAACTAGATGCAGTTGTTATCGGCGGCGTTGATGCTCACGATTTGCAGGCAAGTGCAAAAACTCTTGATGCGCTAAAGAAATCATTTGTTGTCTCACTTGAAATTGCACCTAGCTCAATTACTGCAGTTGCAGATGTTGTTCTGCCAGTTGCTGCAATTACCGAAAAGAGTGGAAGTTTCCTTAACTGGGAAGGTCGGGCACGCGCATTCGATGAAGCTGTTGAAGAGTCACAGAACCGCAGCGATGTTCGCATTCTTTCGATGATTGCAGATGCACTGGGTGAATCCATCATGCTCGGCACCGTTACAGCCGCTGCTCGCGAATTTAACCAACTTGGTAAGTGGGATGGAGCTCGCCTTCAACTCACACCAGTTACAGCCGGAGCTGCTCAATCAGTCAGCGGCGACGATGCGCTACTGACTTCATGGCGCCGTCTGCTTGATATGGGAACTTTGCAAAAGGGTGAAGATAATTTGGCTGGAACACGCCGCCCAACAGTTGCAGTGATTTCTCCAAAGCGCGCGCAAGCAATTGGTGTTGAATCAGGTGCGCAAGTTCGAGTTTCAAATGTTCATGGGTCAATCACAATTCCTGTACTTGTTGAAGATATTCATGACGATGCAGTCTGGCTGCCACGTAATTCTTTTGCCTCACAAACACTTGTTTCACTTGATGCAGTACATGGCGATGTAGTTACGGTGGTGAAGGCATGACAACTGCAGAACTTCTGGGTGCAGATCCTGGCTGGCTCATCGCCGTAAAAGGTTTACTTGTATTTATTATCTGTGTTATTTGCACACTGATGGCTGTTTGGACCGAACGTCGCGTTCTTGCAAAGATGCAGTTACGAACAGGGCCTAACCGCGTAGGTAAATTTGGCCTTCTTCAATCACTCGCCGATGGCGTCAAACTTGCGCTTAAAGAAGACATCATTCCGGCAGCTGCAGACAAGATTGTTTTCATCATTGCGCCAATCATTGCCACATCGATGTGCTTTATGGCTTTTGCGGTTATCCCAATGACTGGGGTTGTAAATCTCTTTGGCCATAAGACTGCGCTGCAATTAACTGATCTTCCTGTGGGCGTTCTCTACATTCTGGCTGTTACATCAATTGGTGTTTATGGTGTTGTACTTGCCGGTTGGTCTTCAGGTTCTACCTACCCACTCCTTGGTGGACTTCGCTCAAGTGCGCAAGTAATTTCTTATGAAGTTGCGATGGGACTCTCACTTGTTGCCGTCTTCATCTACGCCGGCTCAATGTCGACTTCAGATATCGTCGCATCACAACATCAACATATTTGGAATGCAGTCGTTCTATTCCCATCATTTGTTATCTATGTAATTTCAATGGTTGGCGAGACTAACCGTGCCCCATTCGATTTAGCTGAAGCTGAAGGCGAACTCGTTGGTGGATTCCACACTGAATATTCTTCTCTCAAATTCGCACTCTTCTTCTTAGCTGAATATGTAAATATCATCGCAGTTTCAGCGCTAGCAACAACTCTCTTCTTAGGTGGCTACCACGCACTTCCAGGCCTTGGATTTACTGAATCCTGGTTGGGTGGTTGGTTCACACTGATCTGGTTCTTTATCAAAGTTATCGCCTTCTTCTTTATCTTTATGTGGCTTCGCGCAACGCTACCTCGTCTTCGTTATGACCAATTTATGAAGTTCGGTTGGAAGGTTTTAATTCCT
>RFSY01000072.1 GCA_009923805.1 Actinomycetota bacterium | reverse complement strand
GGTAGCAAATTTGCTACCGGTATCTTTTTTATATCAAGTAGTCGCAATGCGATTCCGACAAGCAAAAGACCACCACAAATAGTCATGGCATCAATTTGATATTGACTGAGGACATTTCCTAAGAAGAATCCAATCACCGTCCATCCACCTTGATAGATGGCCACAGGGATTGCCGAGGCAGCAACTCCCCAACCCAAAGTCGAAGCGAATGCCATTCCAGCGAAGAAGTCGAGCGCAGATTTCAAAAGGAGCTGATCTATCCCGGTAGACATGCCATCGCTGATGCTTCCCAAGATTGCAAGCGGACCGATAACGAAGAGTAGAGATGCTGAGACAAATCCTTCAACAAATTTACTCTCACTCGATGCACGGAATTTCTTTCGCAGAGCATCGCCAAAAGAGTTCAAACGTTTCTCGAGCTTGAGCGCAGAACCGATGAGACCACCAAGTAGCATCGCGGCCAAGATAACGAGAAGTGGAGCACCATTTGGAAGCGCATCTCTAAACTCCTTCGACCACAAAGGAATGAGCGCTGAAGTAGCCGCCAACATTGTTATGAGACCCAAAATATCCGTGATTAAATTTGAGGATTTCTTGTTGATTCGCGAACCGAGAATAATTCCGAGCGAGGATCCCACTAAAATGGTTGCAATATTGATTAGTGTGCCAACCCCCGCGAACATTGTTTAACTATAGACTCCGCAGGTGAATCTGCGAACAATCTTTGAGCTTTTCAAACCCCATAAAACAGTCCCTCGGACTCCCTGGACTGGCAACCATCGTTGGGATTTAGGAATTACACGGTCCGCAATTCTCTTCTTCGGCCTCGCAATTTTTGGTCTGGGAGATTCGCTTCTCATCCAAGGCAACGTTGGCAATGCGCCCTGGACAGTCTTTGCTCAAGGAATCACAATCAAAACCGGATTGAGCATTGGATGGGCAACATTTGCAATTAGTACCTTTGTGTTATTGATCTGGATTCCTCTCAAAGAAAAGCCGGGCTTCGGAACCATTGCAAATATTGTTTTGATAGCAAGCTTTATTGAGATTGGTACCAAGGTTTTCCCGCTCCAGGAGAATTTCTTTAGCGGCGTGCTCTTTGATTTTATTGGAATAGCTATGGTGGGAATCGGTTCCGCCCTGTACATCACATGCGGGCTTGGGCCAGGTCCGCGTGATGGCGCCATGACGGGAATTCATAACAAAACTGGGGTACGGGTAGGACGGGTCCGCCTAGGTATCGAGGTAGTCGTCCTGATAATCGGATGGTTCTTGGGAGGCACAGTTGGTATCGGAACAGCCCTATTTGCGCTGCTAATCGGTCAATCTGTCGCCATTTCCCTCGGCGTGTTAGCGCGCCTGACCGCCAAGTACTGAACACCTTCTACTAACCTTTCGCTATCTTCCCTCGGTCTGTGAGCCGTCACTTCACACGGGGTCGCAATCACCCCCGTTAACAAAATTAGGAAGGTACGTCATGCTCGATAGTTATTTCAAAATATCTGAGCGAGGATCCACCGTAGGACGCGAAGTCCGAGGCGGTCTCGTTACATTCTTTACGATGGCATATATCGTCGCTCTTAACCCATTGATCATCGGTCTTGCAAAAGATGCTGATGGCAAGTTCTTAGGTGGCGGAGATGCTCCTAACCTCGCCCTTGTAGCTGCAATGACAGCGCTCATGGCAGGTGTCCTGACAATTCTTATGGGCGTAGTTGGAAATTATCCGCTCGCACTTGCAACCGGTCTTGGACTCAATACCTTCGTAGCGGTTGGAATC
This sequence comes from Actinomycetota bacterium, assembly GCA_009923805.1. Taxonomy (GTDB): domain Bacteria; phylum Actinomycetota; class Actinomycetes; order Nanopelagicales; family Nanopelagicaceae; genus Planktophila. Next base: position 3,575 of record RFSY01000072.1, on the reverse strand, counting down.
GCTTCTCGCATGACATGGGCAGATGCAATGGGCCTCGTCGTTCTTGAAGGCATCATCATCACGATTCTTGTGCTCACCGGATTTAGAACAGCGGTCTTCAAAGCAGTTCCAGCGCAACTTAAAGTTGCAATCTCAGTCGGCATTGGCCTCTTCATCGCTCTCATCGGATTAGTCGATGCTGGCTTTGTCCGTCGTACCGGTTCAGGTCCAGTACCTGTAACACTCGGTGATGGCGGAACTCTTGTTGGATGGCCAATCATCGTCTTCGCACTTGGACTTTTCCTAACTATCGCTTTGATGGTGAAGAAGGTAAAGGGTGCGATTCTTATTGGAATCACCGTTGCAACTGTCGCCGCTGTAGCGATTGAGAGCGCATTTAAGATCGGTCCTAACTTTGATGGTGCTACCGGAAAAGTTAATCCAAAGGGTTGGGGACTTAACGTTCCAGCCGTACCTGATGCAGTCGTAGCAACACCTGACTTCTCACTCTTCGGTCATTTCAATCTCTTTGGCTCACTCGATCGCATCCCGTTGATCACCATGATTCTTCTTGTCTTCACCTTGTTGCTCTCTGACTTCTTCGACACAGTTGGAACTGTCACAGCAATCGGGCACGAGGCTAATCTGATTGATAAGAATGGCAATATTCCGAATAACGATCGCATTCTTCTTGTTGACTCAATTGCTGCAATGGCAGGTGGAGCTGGTTCGATCTCATCCAATACCAGCTACATCGAATCTGCTGCTGGTGTCGGCGAAGGTGCTCGTACCGGGCTTGCTTCAGTAGTCACCGGAATCTGTTTCTTGCTCACTACATTCCTTGCTCCACTTGTGGCAATCATTCCTTATGAGGCTGCTACACCGGCTCTGGTTATCGTCGGTTTCTTGATGATGACTCAGATCAAATCAATCGATTGGGATGACTACGGAATCGCAATTCCCGCATTCTTAACAATCATCATGATGCCATTTACTTACAACATCTCAGTCGGTATTGGTGCTGGATTTGTTACACACGTCGTAATCCGCGTGATCCAAGGACGTCGCAAGGATGTACATCCTCTGCTGCTTCTTGTATCAGGGCTGTTTATGGTCTACTTCTTAACTTCGCCTATCAATGCGTGGGTTGGATAGTCCTTCAGAAATAGTAAAAAGACCCGCATCGAAAGGTGCGGGTCTTTTTTTATCTGAGCGACCAATCAATCGGTGTTCGCCCCAATTCTTCAAGGTATGAATTCACTCGAGAGAAAGGTTTACTTCCGAAGAAACCTCTATAGGCACTGAGTGGACTCGGATGCACAGAAGAAACATGGAATGGAAAAAGCGAATCGAGTTCCTGAGCTTTCGTTCCCCATAAAATTGCAGGAACTCCCCTTGAACCGACTTCTTTGCAAATATGCTCGGTGATTGCCTCCCAACCAATACCTGAATGAACATTGCTTGCCCCTACCTGCGTTGTCAGTACTCGGTTAAGGAGAAGGACGCCGTGATCTCTCCATGGCGACAAATCACCGCTAGGTGGGATTGCTATACCCATATCACTTTCAAGTTCTGTGAAAATATTTTTCAGTGATGGAGGCACCCGCTTTACATTTCCTCGCACCGAGAAAGCCAATCCGTGAGCGTGTCCGGCTGTTGGATAAGGATCTTGTCCAACAATCACGCATCTGACATCAGCAAGATTCATCCGCAAAGCTTCAAAGATTTCTGATTTATCAGGTGCTATCTCTTGCCCAGATATCGTTGTAAAAATACTTTTAACCTCTTCAGTAAGCGGGTTGAGTATCGGCGCCCAACTATCGTGCGCGGGCGAAAAAGCGCGATCCATCGTGGCTCACTTCCATGGGAATTTCAAAGATGAACGACATATGTTCAGAGGTAATAACTTCGTTGATCGGTCCCGACACAGCAATCAGTCCTTCTTTAAGAATCAGTGCATGGGTTGTGCCCGAAGGAATCTCTTCAATATGATGAGTGACCAAGATTGATGCAGGCGCTGTTGGATCAGATGCGAAAATTGAGAAGCGCTTTAACAAATCTTCACGGCCTCCGAGATCTAGCCCTGCTGCAGGTTCATCAAGAAGCAATAGTTCAGGGTCTGCCATCAACGCCCTTGATATCTGCACTCGCTTGCGTTCTCCTTCACTGAGAGTTCCATATATACGATCTGCAAGATCGCGCACTCCGAATGTTGTCAGAAGTGCTACAGCTCTAGATTCATCCCACAAGTCATACGCTTCATTCCAACGACCCAAAATGGCATATGCAGCTGTGAGAACTACATCGCGAACTTTCTCGCCATATGGAATATCTTCAGAGACCAAGGCTCCGCAAATTCCAATACGCGTTCGTAAATCCCAGAGATCAACTTTGCCCATCTCTTTTTCAAGTATGTGCACTGTTCCCGTTGTTGGGAAGATGCGTGTCGCTAAAATTTGAAGTAAGGTCGATTTACCTGCGCCGTTAGGGCCTAATACAACCCAGCGCTCCCCCGGTGCAATTGCAAAATTGAGAGGTCCCAGAATTACCCTCTGTCCGCGACGGACAGAGACATCTCGAAGTTCTAAAACACGATCACTACCCATAGGTGACAAAAGATATAGCGTTCTTATACGAATCACTCGTAAATTGTCAGCGAAGTACACGTGATTCGCGATAACCTGCCTCATATGAGCGATGAAAAGAGCCAATACACAGGTCTCATTCTCGTCTCTGGAATCGACTCTCCAGGAATTACCCAGGCCCTCTTTGAGACCCTAGCGCCTTTCTCGATCACGGTCTTAGATATAGAACAGGTCGTAATTCGCGAAAGATTGATATTAACAGTCCTGATTGCACTCAACCCCGATCATGGCGATGCCATAGATGCAGATCTCAATGATTGTGCTGCTAATCTCGGAGTTGATATTGCGACATCATTTCAATCGCAGGGAGATTCATCGATAGCAGCAAAGAGTGGTTTGGTCCATGTTGTTGCGCTCGGCAATCCACTGGCCCCAACTTCTATCGCCGCGATTGCGCAAGAGATTTCGCGTTGCGGTGGAAATATTGAGCGCATTCAACGAACTGCAAGTTACCCAGTCACTGCTATTGAATTTATTATCTCAGGAGTCGACGTGGCCGGAATTCGACAAGGCTTGGCCGCAACAACGGCTGAGAATGCCATCGACATTGCTGTCTCCAAAGGCGGGCTGATGCGATGGGCGAAGAAATTAGTAGTTATGGATGTGGACTCGACCCTGATTCAGCAAGAAGTCATTGAACTTCTTGCTGCAAAAGCTGGTGTGGAAGATCAAGTTAAGGAGATTACAGCTGGCGCCATGCGAGGAGAACTTGATTTCAGTCAAAGTCTTCAAGCACGTGTGGCACTTCTCGCTGGATTGCCAGAGAGTGTTATCGCTGAAGTTCGTAACCAAATTGTTCTCACACCGGGTGCGCGTACCTTGATTCAAACTTTGCAGAAATTAGGTCATAGCGTGGCAGTTGTTTCTGGTGGATTCACCGCTGTCATCGAACCACTTCTTAAAGAGTTAGGAATTACGCATTATCGAGCCAACACTCTTGAAATTTTGGAC
>RFSY01000071.1 GCA_009923805.1 Actinomycetota bacterium | reverse complement strand
ACGTGAGTGCTCCAAGAAGCGGCCCAGAATTGAACGGACCTTAATATTTTCCCGGCGTGCTTGAGTATTTAGACGAATTGAACAAATTCCGCGCACAACTATTTCCACCTTCACGCCGGCATCTGCTGCTTCATAGAGCGCGTCAATGATTTCTTCATCCAATAATGAATTGAGTTTGAGTCTGATCCAGGATGGTTTTCCATCAAGATGATGGCGCGTTTCTCGCTTAATTTTTGCAATGAGGCTCTTGCGCAGACTGTGGGGAGCAACAAGTAATCGGGTGTACTCATGCTTAGTAGAGTAACCAGAGAGCTCGTTAAATAAACGTGAGAGATCATCGCCAAGCACAGGGTCAGCACTCAAAATTCCCAAATCGTCGTAGAAGCGCGCAGTTTTTGGATTGTAATTTCCAGTTCCAACGTGGCAGTACCGGCGCAGAGTGTCGCCTTCTTCGCGCACGACAAGAGATAACTTCGCATGCGTCTTAAGGCCCATAAGACCATAAACAACATGGACGCCAACTTCTTCAAGTTTTCTCGCCCAACGAACATTTGCCATCTCATCAAAGCGAGCACGAATTTCAATGACAGCAAGAACTTGCTTGCCTGCCTCGGCTGCTTCAATCAGTGCTTCAACAATTGGTGAGTCACCGGATGTTCTATAGAGAGTCTGCTTGATAGCTAAAACCTGCGGATCTTGAGCGGCGCTTTCTAAGAATTTAACGACTGAGGTCGTAAAGGATTGATACGGGTGATGAAGCAGAATTTCACCTTTACGAATCGCTGCAAAGTAGGAATCTGTTGACGCGGGATCCACATCTCGAAGTTCTGGCGCTGTCTCACTTCTAAATGGCTTGAATTTCAAATTAGGTAGATCTAGATCGGCGATCTGATTTAGGCTGCGTAAATCAAGTGGTGAGTCGTATTTGAGAACATCAAGTGGTTCAATTTGAAGTTCATCCATGAGTTCATTGAGAACTTGCGGGTTAATGACTTTATCTACTTCAAGGCGCACCGGCGGACCAAAGCGACGACGAGTAAGTTCTTTCTCCATCGTTTCCAGGATGTCATCGGTCTCATCTTCATCGAGATCAAGATCTTGATTTCTTGTGACTCGGAAGAAGAAATGGTCTTTGAGAGTCACGCCAGGAAAGAGCTCATCGAGGTGTTCGGCAATAAGTTCATCAATTAGGACAAATCTAAAGCTGGATGTGTCAGATGTGCGGATAAAGCGCGGGAGATTTGAGGGCACCTTAACGCGAGCGAAGCTAATATCTTGATCATCACTTGATTCGATATTCACACCGATATTGAGTGAGAGTCCAGAGATATAAGGAAATGGGTGCGAAGGATCCACCACCAGTGGAGTTAAAACAGGGAAGACTCTTCTGTTGTAATAATCTTTCAGATGATCACGCTCAGAGTCGCTCAGTTCTGCAATTTTCAGGAATTCAATACCGTGAGTCCGAAGCTCAGGAATGATGACATCCCTAAAGCGCTCAGCCTGAATATTTACCAATTCATCTGTCCGCTGCAGAACAATTTTTAAGAGTTCTTTTGGGGTGTAACCGGCGCTATTCGCGGTTGTGACTCCACGTTCGATTTTTGATTTTAGAGATGCCACGCGAACCATAAAGAATTCATCAAGATTCGATGAGAAGATCGCTAGAAACCGAACTCGTTCCAGAAGAGGGACTGTAGGGTCTTCGGAAAGTTCCAGAACGCGAGTATCGAAATCGAGCCAAGTGAGCTCTCGATCTTGATAGTTTGTTGAAGAATCTTTCACAGTCTAAGGGTGTCCTAATTCGGTTAATTCAAGGTGACTAAGGGATGAATGGGAAAGTATACATCCAGCGTGAAGGGCCAATTGGTCTTTATTTAGGAAGCAAGTACTCTCACCGCTATGGAAAAAGTGCGCTGGGGATTTATTGGGGCTGGATATATTGCAAAGTTAGCGCTCTATCCAGCGCTACTTAATTCACAATACGGTGAAATTTATGCAGTTGGCTCTAAAGATGCTGCTCGCGGCAAATCATTATCGCCATCTGGTTTGGTTTATACAGATTACGACGAACTCTTAGCTGATCCAAAAGTTGAAGCTATCTATATCTCGCTACCTAATTCGCTACACATCGAGTGGTCAATTAAGGCAATGCGTGCTGGCAAACATGTTCTCTGTGAAAAGCCTGCAGCAATGAATCTTGCACAGTTACAAGAAGCGATTGCAGTTGCAGATGAGACTGGGCTGATTTTTATGGAAGCTAGCTGGAATCGTTGGCATCCACGCACTCTGCGCTTTAAAGAAATTGTTGACTCTGGAATTATTGGCGAAGTTAAGAATATTCGCAGCGCATTTACCTACGACGGACTAGATGAGGACAATATCCGCACAGTCTATGAATTAGGCGGCGGGGGACTCTATGACCTTGGTCCTTACTCTGTTGCAGCACCCATTTGGTTGATGGATTTTGCACCGATCACAAATCTCAAGACTCAAGTGAAGTGGCATCCAAAGGGCAGCGATGAAACTGTTACAACCTCATTTGATATTGGTGGCGCCCACGCCGAAGCACTTACCTCAATGAATACAACTGGCACTTTGTACTTCGATGTTATTGGCACAAAGGGCCGAGTCTCCATGATTGGAAACGATGCCTTTAATTCGCATAACAAGCCAAGTGCTCTTGAAATCGAAATCGATGGCACAGTAACTACCGAACACTTCGCTGCGTGCGATCCCTACCAACTCATGGCTGATGCGATGTCACGGCGAATTCGTGGAGAAGACGGTTGGCTGATGCCACACGCGCAATCCTTAGCCTTTGCTGAGCTCTTTGACCGTGCTTTTGTAGAGATGGGTCGTCCGTAACAAATTTATAAAGGATTCGTGAGGCGGGTCGGGCTCGAACCGACGACGACCGAATTATGAGTTCGGGGCTCTAACCAACTGAGCTACCGCCTCGTCGTAGACAATCTTAAGGGGTCATCTAATGGCGTTGCATTCCTCTACGGCCCCAGAATTCCCACATTCCCATCACGCTTAACACAAGTGCGAAACCGAAGAGCAGATCTTCGATAGGTGCCGCACAAATGCGGACCCCAATAATGGCATCAGGGTTGTACATCACGATATTGCGCGCAGTGAGCCACCAATTAGTGAGTAATTGAAAAGGAAGAATGATTGCGTAAGAAGTCCAGAATGCGGCGCGAGTGAGCATGGAGTTCTTAAAGAGAAAGAGATCAACCATGACTGAGATGCTAAATGCTGCGATAGCGATATCTGAGTAAATCATTCGCCGAACTCACCTTTACGCCAATGAGGTTTTACTGTTGTGACGCCTTCAATGGTGAGGATTGCAGCAAGAGGAACAACAATGAAGAAAAAGTATTCTTCCAGCGGAATACTAAATGGGCCATAGATTCCAAGTATCTGCTCGCGATCGAAGAACCAGTGACCTTTTGAAATTGCATATGCATCCCAGATAAGAAAGAGGATGCTGATGGGCAGGATGCTCAGGGCCGCTCGCTTGATACGACGAAGTACACCTGTCTTAAGAACTATTTCTAACCAGCCTGAGCCACATAGGGTAAAAATCAGCATTCCCATATATGACCAATGTTTCATGCCCACATTTTTGCATAGATAGGCAACAAAATTGCTACTGTGAGGTTTATGGACACAGCTAAGTTGAGAGTCTTCGCCAGCGTGCGAACCTTTTCCAATATCTGTGTCGCAATTACCATTGTGCTTTCTCTGCTCTTCTCATCATGGTTTGGAAGCAATTCTCTTAATTGGCAGGTAGCACTTGCCGCACTTGCACTGGCAATAGGAATTCCTCATGGAGCACTGGATCACTTGGTGACGCTGCCTAAATCCAACCCAGTGAAGATGGCTCTCTTTGTGACGATATATGTGGCCATTGCGCTGGCTGCTATTTGGGCTATCTTGCAATGGAATGTCTGGGGATTTATCGCTGTAGTCATAATGAGCGCGACACACTTTGGTATTGGCGATAGTGCTTTTATCGCAGAGCTAGATCGTATGAGAAATCGCGATGGTAATCCGATTCCTGTCTGGGCATATGCATCTGCTGGCGGTCTTGTGCCGGTTGTAATTCCGCTGGTAAATAGCAGAAGCACCGAAGCCCTGACAAAGGTCAATTCCCATCTCGTTAATTGGCATCATGGCTACACATCTGAGATTCAAATTGCCGTTGCTCTTATCGCTGCAGTAGGACTTTCCGTTTTGCTTCTACGTAAGAGATATCGTGATGCCTTAGATATCGCACTCCTTGCCGCCTTAGCTTCTGTTGCACCGCCGCTTGTTGCATTTGCCGTTTACTTTGGCTGTTGGCACGCCATGCGACATACGGCAAGACTCACATCGCTCTTACCAAAATCACGGGCAGCTTATGAAGTACAGAAAGCTCGTAGAGCTTTTATGAGCGCTGTGATTCCGGGCTTACCAGCCCTTGCTGGAACCTTAATTTTCGTTCTTATTCTCGGCGGAATCTCAAAAGATAATCTGAGTGATTCATTTCTCTGGCTAACGTTGGTGACCATCTGGGCGTTGACTGTTCCTCACATGTTAGTCACAGCCAAACTCGACCGTGCCGCACTGAAGAATTAACCTGCCCTTAGTTAGGCTTCAGCCTATGTTGTGTGCTCACTTTTTTATTGGGTGCGATACCAAGTGCTCAAGCTGCCCCGGTTTATATTTTCCCTGTTGCAGATTGCAAAGTTGATTACGCCCGTGCCCATCACGACTATGCCGCGACGGATATCTTGGCTAAAGCAGGCTGTAAATTCGTTGCACCGATTAACGGTGTTGTCGATGAAGTTAATCGTGTAGATACTTGGAAGAGCCCACCTAATCTAGGAATCACCCGGGGCGGTCTATCCGTTTCCATTATTGGTGAAGATGGCGTTCGCTACTACGGTTCACATCTGCGATCTATTCCTGTGAGCATCCAACCAGGTTTAGTAGTTCAAGCAGGACAAATACTTGGATCCGTAGGTGCAACGGGAAGTGCACGCGGAACATCTCCTCATCTTCACTTTGGAATTTCGTGGCCAACACCAGCTGATACATGGTGGGTGCGTCGCGGTGAAGTTTTGCCGTGGAAATATTTAGATGCGTGGAAGAATGGGAAAGATTTATCTCCAGCAAAAGCTGTTGCAGCACTGAAATTAAAAGTTGGCGAAATTCCGCCGCTACCGAAAAAGTAGTGTGGCAAAAAATAGATAAAAAAATAAGACCCGCCGATTTCTCGGGCGGGCCTTATTTATAAGTGAATTTAGTTAGCGTTCACTGCATCTGCCTGAGGACCCTTAGGACCCTGGACAACCTCGAATGACACTGACTGACCCTCTTCAAGGGACTTGTAACCGTTTCCTTGGATTGCTGAGTAGTGAACGAATACATCTTGTCCGCCA
>RFSY01000008.1 GCA_009923805.1 Actinomycetota bacterium | reverse complement strand
CTCGTGGGAATGGCTGCTGGAGATACAAAGACTTTTACAACCCAATTAGTCGGTCAGAAAGATGACGAAAAGGGCGATGTTGAGATTGTCGTGAAGGCTGTTAAAGAGCGCGAACTTCCAACTGCAGATGATTCATTTGCAAAGCTTGCATCTGAATTCGACACCCTCGATGAACTCAAAGCTGACTTTGCAGAGCGCCTCGGTCGCCTAAAGAAGATGGAACAAGGCGCACAAGCTCGCGACTTACTCCTTGAGAAGTTATTGGCTGATCTTGATATTCCAGTTCCTGATGAGATTGTTTTAGATGAAGTAAATCATCACCTTGAAGGTGAAGGTCGTATGGAAGATGCTGAACATCGCGCTGAAGTAGATGGCCAAGTTCGTTCATCCATTAAATCTGACTTCCTACTTGATGCAATCGTGAAGACTGAAGATGTTCAGGTATCTGAAATCGAACTTACTGAGTACTTGATTCGTACGTCACAGCGCTATGGCATGGGTCCAGAACAATTCGCACAGGAACTTCAGAAAGCTGGGCAGATTGGCCAAGTAGTTGCAGAAGTTACTCGTGCTAAGGCACTTGCAACAGTTCTTGGTCGCGTTTCAGTCGTCGATAAATCTGGAAAGACAATTGAACTTGAGGAACTTCGCCCAGCGGCGGCCGCTCCAACTGCTCCGGTTTCTGAATAATTCTTTAGCCGTAAGCGAACATCGCACCTTTTTAGGGGCTATCTCATCTATTTGGGAAGCATTTTCCTGCTGCGATTGTTAAGGTCAATGCAGGGCCAAAAACTTGGTCATGAAAGTTCAGTCAATTAGGTAAGAGTTATTGGAAGGATGAAACGTGGATTTTATTAACCCACAGGACAACACAACTGTTGCCCGCTCAGTCGGTTCAGAACCATTTGGACTCGGCGATCAAATTTATAGCCGCTTACTCCGTGAGCGCATCATCTTTCTAGCTGGTGAAGTCCGTGACGAGATGGCAAATGCAATCTGTGCGCAGATGTTGTTACTTGCTGCAGAGGATCCTGAAAAAGATATCTATCTTTACATCAACTCACCTGGTGGATCAGTCACTGCAGGTATGGCGGTCTACGACACCATGCATTACATCAAGAACGATGTTGCAACAGTTGCAATGGGAATGGCCGCTTCTATGGGTCAATTCTTGTTAACAGCTGGCGCACCTGGAAAGCGTTATGCAACTCCTAACGCACGCATCTTGATGCACCAACCACTTGGTGGCATTGGTGGAACTGCAACAGATATTCGTATTCAGGCAGAACAGATGGCAATCACAAAGTTGACCATGTCTGAACTCAACGCCAAGCACACCGGTCAGCCACTTGAAAAAATCATCGCAGATTCAGATCGTGATAATTGGTTCAATGCTAAGGATGCACTTGCTTACGGATTTATTGATCACATCGCTTCAAATGAAGGCCAAATCGCGGGAGGTAAGAAGTAATGAAAAACATTCAGGAAATTACAAACCGCTACGTTCTTCCTACAATCGAAGAGAAGACCGCATACGGCTTTAAGCGCTTAGACCCATATACAAAGCTATTCGAAGAGCGCATTATCTTCCTAGGTCAGGCAATTGATGACACCGTAGCGAACGATGTAATGGCTCAGCTACTTACACTTGAATCCATGGATCCAGATCGCGATATCTCGATCTACATCAACTCACCTGGTGGTTCATTTACTGCGCTGACTGCAATTTATGACACGATGCAATTTGTTCGCCCAGACATCACAACTATCTGTCTTGGACAAGCAGCATCTGCTGCAGCAATCATTCTTGCGGGTGGAACAAAGGGCAAGCGTTACGGCCTTGAGCATTCACGCATCTTGATTCACCAACCTTCTTCTGAAGGTGGGGGACAGGCATCGGATATCGAAATCCAAGCACGCGAAATCATGCGTATGCGCGGATTGCTCGAGACCATGCTTGCAAAGCACTCCAACAAGACTGTTGAAGAAATCGAGAAAGATATTGAGCGCGACAAGATTCTTACAGCTGCAGAAGCAGTTGAGTACGGAATCATCGATAAGGTTATGGCATCACGTAAGGCAAAACCTGTCGCGTAATTTTTACTAAGGGAGCGTCTGGCTCGAAAATGTTGAAGAAATATTTCGAACCGGGCGCTCTTCTTTCTTTTCCGGCATACCGAAATCTCATGATTTCAGGAATCCTGACAACCGTTGCAATGTCAGCCTTTCCCATCGCCTTAGCTGTCACAGTTTTAGATGCCGGCGGAAGTGCAACAACGCTAGGACTTATCTTGGCAGCGCGTGTTTTATCAGGTGTAGTGATGGCTCCTATCGGTGGAGTTTGGGTAGATCGACTTCCGAGAAAAACAATCCTGATTCTTTCAGATGGCTTTAGAGCAATTATGGGAAGCGTTGTCATCTTTATTAACCCTGAAAATATCTCAATGATCATTCTCGGTGCGATTGTTATTCTTATGGGGATCAGCGATGCCTTCGGCGGTCCAGCAGCGGGAGCAATCATTCCGAGCATTCTGCCTGATCACTTACTTCCCTCAGGAAACGTTCTCCGCGGAATAGCGCTCAAAGGATCAACGATTGCGGGGCCTGGAATTGCTGGCGTCATTGTTGTCTCACTAGGAACACATGCAACATATATTGCAACGTCATTCTTCTTCTTGTTGGGTGCGGCGCTCTTAATCAGAATTGACGAAGGTCCCGTCGTTGCCAATCCAGATAAAAAGAATCAATTTGTTGAGGAGATGCGCGAAGGTTTGCGCGTAGTTTGGTATTACAAGTGGATTGCAGCGATGATCTTGATGGCCTCAGTTCAACTCATGCTTGTTATTGGAGTTGAGGATGTACTTCTTCCAGTAATCACAAAGCGAGACTTTGGAACCGCATCAGTCTTTGCAACCTCGGCCGCTCTCTTCAGCGCAGGAGGCGCTATCTCAGCAGTTATCTGTATCAAGTCCAAAGTGAAAAATCCTGGACTTGTTTCTGTTGTTGTGTGGGGGCTATTTATTCTCGCGCCACTTGTTCTGGCATTTCCTTCTTCTAAATCAATCATCTTCATCGCATACTTTGCAGCAGGATTCTCAGTCGGCCCATGGGAAGCATTCTGGGCAACTCAGGTCCAGCGCGAAGTTCCAGCCGAGTATCAAGGAAGAGTTTTCAGTATTGATTACATGGGCTCTCTGGGATTAATGCCACTTGGAATGGCGTTAGCAGGTCCGTTAGTAAATCTTTTTGGAGAGCGTCCGCTCCTTATTGGCGTAGCAGTTTTTCATCTCATCGTCTGCGCAGTTGTTCTCTTAGTGCCCGGCGTGAAAGAGATGAAGTCATCTCGTCCGCCGTATTCATCTATAGGCGAACAAAGTCAGGCTTGATTTAACCCTCATAATTCGCGCCGAAAAAGTATTCTTATCCCATGTCCACACGCATTGGCGAAGCTAACGACCTCTTGAAATGTTCTTTCTGCGGAAAGACTCAGAAGCAGGTTAAGAAACTTATTGCAGGTCCTGGTGTTTATATCTGTGACGAATGCATCGAACTCTGTAATGAGATCATCGTTGAAGAGCTCTCTGAAGCATCCTCTCTTGGTTTAAGTGAACTTCCTAAGCCACAGGCAATCTTTGAATTCCTTGATCAATATGTCATTGGCCAAGACCGCGCAAAGAAATCCTTATCAGTTGCTGTCTATAACCACTACAAGCGTGTTCAATCTGGTGACTCACGTAATGAAGATGGAATCGAACTAGCAAAGTCAAACATTTTGCTTCTTGGACCAACTGGTTGCGGTAAGACTCTGATGGCGCAAACTCTGGCACGCATGCTCAATGTTCCATTTGCCATCGCAGATGCAACAGCGCTTACCGAAGCAGGCTACGTCGGTGAGGATGTTGAAAATATTCTCCTTAAGCTTTTGCAGGCTGCAGATTACGATGTGAAGAAGGCAGAGACTGGAATCATCTACATCGATGAAATTGATAAAGTCGCTCGTAAATCTGAGAACCCATCAATTACTCGCGATGTTTCAGGTGAAGGCGTTCAGCAAGCTCTGCTCAAGATTCTTGAAGGAACAGTTGCATCCGTTCCACCACAAGGTGGACGTAAGCACCCGCATCAAGAATTTATTCAGATTGATACAACAAATGTTCTCTTTATTGTTGGTGGTGCATTCGCTGGTCTCGAAAAGATTATTGAGGCACGCGGTGGATCAGCCGGAGTTGGCTTTGGCGCAGAACTTCAAACTGCCGAAGAGAAGAATCGCAGAGATATCTTTGCTGACGTTATGCCAGAAGATTTACTGAAGTTTGGAATGATTCCTGAATTCATTGGTCGCCTTCCAGTACTTACAAGCGTTGAGAATCTTGATAAGCCAGCGCTGATGCAAATTCTTACCGAGCCAAAGAATGCACTGGTAAAGCAGTACCAGAAGCTATTTGATCTCGATGATGTAGAACTTGAATTTTCTCACGAGGCTCTCGAAGCTGTTGCTGATTTAGCGCTCGTACGCGGCACAGGTGCCCGTGGACTTCGCGCAATTATGGAGACAGTACTTCTTGGGGTCATGTATGACATTCCAAGCCGAACAGATATTGCAAAGGTCACTATCGAAAAGGCTTGCATCACTGATAATGCGCCTCCAACACTGGCGCAACGAACAGGTGATATTCCAAAGCGCGCTTCTCGCCGCGAGAAGAACGCAGAGGAGAAAAGCGCTTAAAGTTAAACTAGACTGCGCGCTATGTCCTCCGATAAGCGCGAACTAGCACCGGCATTTGCGCCGAGTGAAATCGAAGGCCCTCTCTACAAGAAATGGCTAGATGCTGGTTACTTCACAGCAGATGCAAACTCATCTAAGGAACCATTCACCATTGTTATCCCGCCACCCAATGTGACGGGTAATTTGCATATCGGTCACGCACTGGATCAAACACTGCAAGATTGCCTAACCCGAATGAAACGTATGCAAGGTTTTGAAGCGCTCTGGCTTCCCGGCATGGATCACGCAGGAATTGCAACACAGAACGTTGTCGAGAAACAGTTAGCAACCCAAGGACTTTCTCGCCACGACTTAGGTCGCGAAGAGTTTGTGAAGAAAGTCTGGGAATGGAAAGCTGAATCTGGCGGCCAAATTCTTGGACAGATGAAGCGCCTGGGTGACTCTGTCGATTGGTCTCGCGAAGCATTCACGATGGACGAAAATCTTTCACAAGCAGTGTTAACAATATTTAAGAAACTCTTTGACCAAGGGCTCATCTATCGCGCAGAGCGCATCATCAACTGGTGCCCTCGTTGTTTAACAGCGCTTTCAGATATTGAAGTCGAGCATCAAGATGATGCTGGCGAGTTTGTATCCGTTCGATATGGTGATGGTGAGCAAAGCATCGTTGTTGCAACCACACGTGCCGAGACCATGATGGGCGATGGCGCAGTTGCAGTGCACCCTGATGACCCACGTTATAAGCACATGATCGGTACCGAAGTATTACTTCCACTTGTAAACCGCATGATTCCAATCATCGCCGATGAACTAGTTGACCCAGATTTCGGAACGGGCGCAGTAAAGGTCACTGCCGCTCACGATCCCAATGACTTCGAAATGGCTATGCGCCATAACATTCCATTTGTCGTGATTATGAATGAACATGGCGTGATGGCAGGAACTGGCACTGAATTTGATGGACTTGATCGCTTTGAAGCTCGTATTGCTGTAGTTGCAAAGTTGAAAGAACTCGGTCGCGTTGTTGCTGAGAAACGTCCTTACATTCACGCAGTTGGACATTGTTCACGTTGCGATACAACTGTCGAACCACGACTGTCGAAGCAGTGGTTTGTGAAAGTTGAAAAATTGGCAAAGGCGGCAGGTGATGCCGTTCGCGATGGTCGAGTAAAGATTGAACCGGCAGAACTTGCACCTCGTTATTTTGATTGGGTAGATAACCTAAACGATTGGTGTATCTCTCGACAATTGTGGTGGGGACATCGCATTCCTGTTTGGTATGGACCCAATGATGAAGTCGTTGTTGCCGGTCCTGGTGAAAGTGCACCTGCTGGATACACGCAAGATCCCGACGTACTCGATACCTGGTTCTCATCTGCTCTCTGGCCATTTTCAACATTGGGGTGGCCGAGTAACACAGCAGATGTAAAGAAGTTCTACCCAACCAGCGTGCTCGTAACTGGTTATGACATCTTATTCTTCTGGGTCGCGCGCATGATGATGTTCGGACTCTTCGCTATGGATGGCGTTGCTCCCTTTCATACAATCGTTCTGCACGGACTTGTACGAGATCAATTTGGTAAGAAGATGTCTAAATCTCGCGGAAACGTTGTAGATCCGCTTGAGTTTATTGATAAGTATGGTGCCGATGCTCTGCGCTTCACATTAGCTCGCGGATCAAACCCAGGTAAAGATCAAGCACTTGCTGAAGATTGGATTGCTGGCTCACGTAACTTTGCGACAAAGCTCTGGAATGCAACGCGCTTTGCCATGATGAACGGTGCAACAGTTGATGGGCCCATGCCAGCAACTGATTCCTTGTCAGCAATTGATAAGTGGATACTTTCTCGCTTGAGTGAGACAACAGCCGAATACACATCACTTCTTGAGGGATATGAATTTGCCCGTGCCTGTGAAGTTATTTATCACTTTGCTTGGGATGACCTCTGCGACTGGTATCTCGAACTCTCTAAAGAGAGCTTCGCATCAGGTAGCGCTGCTGCATCCCAGCGGGTGCTAGGTCACGTCTTAGATTCGCTCTTTCGCTTATTGCACCCAGTAATGCCATTTATTACAGAAGAGTTATGGATAACTTTCACAGGCCAAGAAACTTTGGTAACTGCACAGTGGCCAGAAGCCCAAAAGAATCATCTCGATAAGAAATCTGAATCACTTATTGGCGAACTTCAAAAGATTGTCACCGAAGTTCGCAGATTCCGTAATGACCAAGGCGTCAAGCCAAGTCAGAAGATTCCTGGGCGTTTTATCGCACCCAGTGATGTAACCGCCTATGCCAGCGCAATGGCATTCTTGCTGAAGTTAGAGTTAAAAGAATTCACACCAAGTGCATCAGTTGAGATTGGCTCCATGAAAGTTGAGCTCGATCTTTCGGGAACTGTTGATGTCGTGGCAGAACGTGCTCGCCTAGAGAAGGACCTTGTCACTGCTCAGAAAGATATGAAGACTGCAGAAGTGAAGTTAAGCAATGAAGGCTTTATGGCAAAGGCGCCTGAAAACGTTGTCGCAGAAATTAAAGAGCGCATGGCTGTAACATCAGCCGATATTGAACGTATTACCGCTCAGCTTGCAGCGCTTAAATAATGATAAATATTTCACCTGAAGATCAAGCTCGTGTTGATGCAATTGAGCAAGCACTCCTTGCTCGTTGGCCAGAAACTCGCATAGAGCCAACTCTCGAACGCATTGCAGCATTGGTTGATATCTTGGGTTCACCGCAACTTACCTACCCAACAATTCATGTGGGTGGCACCAATGGGAAAACCACAACTTCGCGCATGATTGACTCACTTCTCTTTGAAATGGGTCTTCGCACTGGCCGATTTACAAGCCCTCATCTCGAAAGTTACTTAGAGAGAATTTCAATCAACGGCGAGGCAATTGATGCAAAGTCACTGATTTTCTCCTTCAACGATATTTCCGCATACCTCGATTTAATGGATACCAAGTTTGAACACCCCATCTCATTCTTTGAAGCAATTACTGCGCTGGCGTTTGCAGCTTTTGCCGAACACCCCATCGATGTGGGAGTTATCGAAGTTGGAATGGGCGGCGAGTGGGATGCAACGAATGTGATTGATGCTGATGTCTCTGTATTAATGCCAGTAGGACTTGATCACACCGAGTATCTGGGGGAGACGCTTACCGAAATTGCTCAAACAAAAGCGGGAATTATCAAGGAAAATGGATTTATTGTCCTTGCTCAACAAGAGCCAGAAGTGGCAAAAGAGTTTTTGAAGCGCGCAGCAACAGTGGGTGCAGATGTTGCTCGCGAAGGCATTGAGTATTCAGTGCTCAGCCGCTCACTCGCTGTCGGGGGCCAACTGCTTACTATCCAAGGAATCAAAGAAAGATACGAAGATATCTTTCTCCCGTTACATGGCAAACATCAAGCTTCTAATGCCGCAGCTGCCCTTGTGGCGGTTGAAGCGTTCTTTGGCGATCAAGATTTAGATATCGAAGCAGTGCGTGCTGGTTTTGCACATGTCACATCTCCGGGGCGATGCGAGATAGTGCATCGCGATCCAACGATTATTCTCGATGCTGCCCATAACCCTCATGGTGCTGCTGCAATAACTGAGACTCTTCAGAGCGAATTTACTTTCGATGACGTCATCGGCGTCTTTGCACCGATGGGCGATAAGGATGTAGCTGGGATATTGCTCGAGCTCGAGCAAGTGATGGATTCAATCATCGTGACTACTAACTCTTCTGCGCGAGCAATGGATGTGGCAAAACTTGAGAAGATTGCAATCGAAATCTTTGGAATAGATCGAGTCTTCACCAGTGCCACCCTTGCTGAAGCGCTAGAACGAGCCATAACAGATTCCGTTCGCCCATTAAGTGAAGATACAATTGGTATTCTCGTCACCGGATCGGTTGTGAGCGTTGGAGAAGCTCGCACCTATATCCGTAAGAAGTTTGCGAAGGAAGAGAAGTAATGCGCGTTCTTGGTTCGGCAGTTCTGGTTATGGAATTCTTTGTCATGGGATTTGCAATGCTGCTTGCAAAAGATAATCACGAACCTTCAACAATCATCGCCGGCGCCATCATCGCCCTACTCCTTCTTCTCACCCCAGGTCTTCTCAAAAAGCGCACAGGTTGGATCCTTGGTTCGATTCTTCAATTCTTGATGATTGCTTACGCCGTTGTCGTCCCCTCAATGGCCATCGTGGGTGTAATTTTCGCAGGACTCTGGATTGCCGCCATCATCGTGGGGCGCAAGGGTGAGGCTGCCCGAGCAGCCCTCATGGCTTCACGTACGCCCAACGCCTAATAGACTGCACCCGTGAGCACAGAAAAGACACTTGTCCTGGTCAAGCCAGATGGCGTTGCACGTGGATTAGTCGGCGAAGTTATTGCTCGTATCGAAGCAAAAGGTTACAAAATTTCTGCACTTCGTATGTTGCAGGCAGACCGCGCACTACTTGAAAAGCATTACGCAGAACACCAAGGAAAACCATTTTTTGAACCGCTCGTTGAGTTCATGATGTCAGGTCCAATCGTGGCACTTGTTGCTGAAGGTAATCGCGTGATTGAAGGATTTCGTTCCCTCGCCGGAGTAACAGATCCAACAGTTGCAGCGCCCGGAACTATTCGCGGTGATCTTGCTCGCGACCAAGGCACAAAAGTTGTACAAAATATTGTTCATGGATCAGATTCACCCGAATCTGCATCACGTGAGATAGCAATTTTCTTTGAGGGGAAATAAATGTCTAACAGAATGTCATTCATTGGCCGCGATATGGCGGTTGACCTAGGAACTGCGAACACTCTCGTCTATGTTCGCGGACGTGGCATTGTGTTGAACGAGCCTTCAGTAGTTGCAATCAACCAAGATACTGGCGGAATTCTTGCAGTAGGTCTCGAAGCAAAGAAGATGATTGGTCGTACACCAGGCAATATTGTGGCAATTCGTCCACTCAAAGATGGAGTTATTGCAGACTTCGACACAACCGAGCGCATGCTCCGTTACTTTATTCAGAAAGTGCACCGCCGCAGTTATCTTGCAAAGCCTCGTATCGTCGTGTGCGTTCCATCAGGTATTACTGGTGTCGAGCAGCGCGCAGTAAAAGATGCTGGCTATGCAGCTGGTGCACGTAAGGTCTACATCATTGAAGAACCAATGGCAGCAGCTATTGGTGCAGGACTTCCTATCCATGAACCAACAGGAAATATGGTTGTAGATATTGGTGGCGGAACCACTGAAGTTGCAGTCATTTCACTTGGTGGAATTGTTACCGCGCTATCAATTCGTATTGGTGGCGATGAACTCGATCAATCGATTATTAACTGGACTAAGCGCGAATATTCACTCCTTCTGGGTGAGCGCACAGCTGAAGAAATCAAGATGGCTATTGGTTCTGCTTATCCGCTACAAGGTGAGAATGATGCAGAAATCCGTGGACGCGATCTTGCAACTGGTCTGCCAAAGACAATCGTTGTAACAGCAGCTGAAATCCGTAAGGCACTTGAAGAACCGGTAAACCAGATCATTAACGCAGTTAAAGCAACTCTTGATAAGTGTCCACCAGAACTCTCTTCCGATCTCATGGATCGCGGAATCGTTCTCACAGGTGGAGGAGCTCTTCTTAAGGGTCTGGATGAGCGACTTCGTAAAGAGACAGGCATGCCAATTCACATTGCAGATCGTCCACTCGATGCAGTTGTAGAGGGATCTGGAAAATGTATTGAAGAGTTTGAAGCCCTTGAAAAGGTTTTGATCTCCGAGCCTCGTCGATAGGTAATCACAAGTGCGCTACGGCGGCGACAACCGCGGTCGCTTACTCATCATTGTTCTAATTGTTACCTCGCTCTTACTTATTACCCTAGATCTGCGCGGAGTAGCTGTTATCGATGGGCTTCGCAATGGAACACAGACTGCTCTGACACCAGTCCAGAAAGTTGGATCGTGGGCAATTTCTCCGCTTCGTAATTTTCTCTCAGATGTCACTCACCTTGGTCGGACGCGTAATCAAATTGAGAAGCTGAAAGCAGATAATGAAAAGTTAAAGACCACGTTGCTAAATCGCAAGAGCGCTGACGCACAACTGACTCAATTGAAGAAAGTCTTAGATTTAGCGGGCAATGGTGGATATAAAGTCGTCAACGCCAAAGTTATTTCTCAAGGGTCAAGCACATCCTTTTCGCAAACAATCACTATCGATGCCGGAACGACATCGGGTGTGCATACCAATATGACAGTTCTTTCAGGCTACGGTTTAGTTGGCGTTGTGAAGTTTGCATACACAAATAGCGCACTCGTTCAGTTAGCTTCAGATCCAACTTTCCGAATTGGCGCAAGAATCGCCGGCACACAACAAATTGGAATTCTTAGCGGTCAAGGCACGCGAAAAGGTGTTCTGCAGTTACTTGATAACACCACAACTGTGAAAGTAGGCGATGCACTACTTGCCCGAGGAAGTCAGAATGGACGACCATTTGTGCCAGGTGCGCCGATAGGTGAAGTGACGGCAGTTGATAATTCTCCGGGTGCGGTAACCCAAACCGCTGATGTTAAGTTCTATGCGAATTTTTCCACTCTTGGAGTAGTTGCAGTAGTTATCTCTAATCCAAATTCTGACCCTCGAGATTCACTTGTTCCACCAAAGCCACGCCCAACTCCGATGCCAACTGTGACGGTTTATGCAACGCCGGATGCTGCATCGCCTTCACCTTCTGCAACGAAGTAACCATGTCACTCCGTAGATTCTTAATCTCCTTTCCAATCTTCTTCATCGTTTATCTCATCCAAGAAGCTTTTGTTACGCAGATGCGATTGCCACTGGGCGGGTTTTCACTCATATTAATCTTCACTCTTATTTGGGCAACACTGAGCACACCTGAAATTGGAGCGCTCACAGGTTTTGGTGCAGGACTGATGATGGATCTTTCACAAACGTCTCCCGGACCAATGGGCCACTGGACTTTAATCATGATCCTTGCTGGTTACACAGTTGCCTTCCTTGGTTATGGTGATGACAATATTCGTGCAAATCCAATTAACATCGTATTCATAACTACAATCGGAGTAGTTGCAAGTCAATTCATCTTTCTCATCTTGGGGCTCCTGCTTGGTCAACAAGTCGGAAGTATTCGCAACGTCTTATTTACCCTTGCGGGATCTGCCTTCTGGACTGCAATCATCTCCCCACTTATTTTAAAAGTGGTTTCTTTCACGCATTCAAATATTTTCGGGACTAGATCACTGCTATGAATCAACGTTCCAGATTAAATCTTCTCGTCATTCAAATCTTTATTGCTTCTCTCATGGTCGCGCTCTTCGGAAGATTGTTCTATCTTCAAGTTGCGGCCGGACCCAAATATCGAGATGCAGCGCTCAGTATTCAAAGTCGTGATGTTGTTACTCCTGCAAATAGAGGATTTATCGTTGATTCTTCAGGTGTTCCATTAGCGCTGAATAAGGTAGGCCTTGCGGTAACTGTGGACCGCACCAAGATCGATAAATTACCTGACAAGGGCGCTGCAGTAATTCAAGATTTAGTAACTTTGCTCGGCTTGAACTTTGCCGATGTTTGGCAGCGCACTCGCTTATGTGGCGAGCTTCCCAAAGGCCAGAAATCTGGATGTTGGACTGGTTCACGTTTTCAACCAATTCCAATTACTAAATCTGCAGATCCACAACTAGCTCTTCGCATAGTCGAACGCTCTGATCGATATCCTGGAATTTCAGCTACTCCTGTTGCTTTAAGAAATTATCCAGAAATTCTCGGTGTTAATGGCGGCCATGTACTTGGTTATGTGGGACCGCTTACCGACTCAGATTTATCAGGCGCTAATGGGCGTTCATATTTTCGCTCAGAGAGCATTGGTAAAGCTGGACTTGAAATCAAATACGATAATGTGTTGCGAGGAACACCTGGCATCAAAACTTTTATCGTCGATCGTAAAGAAGCTGTAACAAGTACGAGTCAGAATACAAAACCCATTTCAGGAAGCCACCTGGTTACAAGTCTTGATGTTCGCCTGCAGGCAGCAACCGAGAAAGCACTTGCTGATGCAGTTAAGCGGGCACGATCTTTGGGGCACCGCGCCGATGGCGGTGCAGCCGTTGTTCTTGATGTGCGAAACGGTCAAGTCTTAGCACTGGCTTCTTATCCGACTTATGATCCCAATGCATTTGAACGTGGCCTCACCGTTGCGGAAGCAGATGCACTGTATAGCCAGACCACTGGTGTGCCGGCTTTAAACCGAGCACTTCAGGGATTGTATGCACCGGGATCAACTTTCAAAGCGGTATCGGTCATTGCTGCAAAAGCTGCGGGGTATAGCCTGAATGCAAATTATAAATGTCCAGCTGAAGTACAAGTAGGTAATCGAGCATTCCAAAACTTCGAGAGTAAAGCCCAAGGAACAATCTCCTTAAAGAAAGCGATCGCAGTATCGTGCGACACAATTTGGTATCAAATTGCTTATGATGAATGGGTACGAGATGGCGGGTTGCGACCAGATTCAAACCCACATGATTACTTCTTTAACGCCGCTAAGGGCTTTCGTATGGGGGAGAAGACTGGTGTGGATCTTCCTTCGGAATCTGCAGGACGGTTAGCAAATCGACAGTGGAAGCAAAATTGGTATCAGCAGAATAAGGATTTTTACTGTAACTACAAAGAGAGAGCAACCAAGGCACAACAAACTGCTTTCTTGCTCCAACTGGCTCATGAGAACTGTTTAGATGGAGATAAAGTCCGTGCAGGAGATGCGGTTAACTTCTCAATCGGACAAGGCGATACCGTTGTGACTCCCATCAAATTGGCACAGATGTATGCAGCAATTGCAAACGGTGGAACTCTCTGGCAGCCAACAGTGGCAAAAGCAATCGTTGCAACAGATGGATCTGTCATACAAAAGTTTGAGCCTAAGAAGTTAGGTGAAATTAGCGCCGATGCAGAGACACTCGCATTTCTCCATGATGCACTTCATGAAGTGACAACTTCGGGAACATCGGCCGGAGTCTTTGCAGGTTTTCCAATAGCCACAGCAGGTAAGACTGGAACGGCTCAAGTTTTTGGACGTAACCCCAACGGAACTCAGAAAGCAGATACTGCGTGGTATGCATCATTCGCACCAGCTAAGAATCCACGCTATGCAGTCGTAATGATGGTGAGCCAAGGTGGATTCGGTGCGAGCACATCGGGAGCCGGCGTCAGACAGATTTATGCAACACTCTTTGGAGTTCAAGGAAATACAGTTAAACCAGAGTTAGCGTTATTTCCTGAAGGAAAACCGCCGTCGAAATTGCCCCGTATTTCACCAGCAACAAAACCAGCAGCTTCAATTTTAAATCCAGGTAAAGCTAAAGTGATTGCACAGAAAGTAGCTACCAAGCCATGAGTACATTCCTCAATCGCAGGTCTTACCGCAGGACCCGCGATCGCTCATACTTCTCTGGCTTTGATCCGATACTTACTGCAGCCGTTGCAACCTTACTTATCTTTGGCACTCTTCTGGTTTATGCAGCGACTCGGGATTGGTATTCGGCAAATGGTCTTGATCCGCAGTACTACCTCAAACGACATGTCATCAATATTGTTATTGGATTAACGCTAGCTTGGGGAACGACAATCATTGATTATCGATTACTTCGTGCTTACACCCCATTTATTTGGGGCTTTGGTGTGCTCGGCCTAATTTTCGTTCTTATTCCTGGTGTAGGTAGCGATATCAATGGCGCCAAAGCATGGATTCGCTTACCCGCCGGATTTCAAATCCAGCCAGCTGAAATTGCAAAGATCTCAATCATCATTGGTATTTCTATGTTGCTTTCAGAGCGAACACATAACTCGGATGCACCAAGTAATCAAGATGTATTAAAGGCACTTGCTGTTGCAGCGCTGCCGATACTTCTTATTCTCTTGCAGCCCGATATGGGAACAGTATTTATTATTAGCGCATCGGTCGTGACAATCCTGGCAGTCTCTGGCGCACCGACTCGATGGGTGGTGGGGCTGATATTGCTGGCAGTCATTGGCGGTTTTGTTGCAACAAAAGCCGGCGTCATCAGTGATTACCAAGTTAAACGTCTGCAATCATTTGTTGATCCCAATGCCGATGCGAAAGGTGCGGGATATCAATTGCGCCAAGCTCGCATCACAGTGGGCTCTGGTGGACTTATTGGAACGGGCTTATTTAACGGACCTCAAACTAATGGTCGCTTTGTTCCCGAACAACAGACTGACTTTATCTTTACCGTTGCTGGCGAAGAGACCGGATTCCTCGGTAGTGGTGTCATCATCTTGTTACTGCTCACCATCTTGATGCGAGCATTTGGTATCGCCCGACGATCGACGGATCCCTACGGAACTCTGGTCTGCACGGGAGTAATTGCTTGGTTTGCATTTCAAATATTTGAAAATGTCGGTATGACTCTGGGGCTGATGCCGATGACTGGAGTCCCACTCCCATTCCTTTCCTACGGTGGTTCGAGCATGTTCGCCAACCTCATTGGTTTCGGCCTTTTACAGAATGTTCATGCAAGTCACCGCAGTTAAATCACGCTCAAAATAGGTTTTCACCATATTTATCTGCCATACTTAGGTCAACAGTTCAGCGCGGCCAGCGATCCTTATCGCGCCTGCGGCGGACTACGAGAAGTAGAAAACGAGAATTGCTCAAGATTTAACACCTTGGGCCACGAGAATGCGTATTACTAGAACAATCTAGCCAATACGCGCTAAAGGATTTGGTGCCATGGCTATTGAGCCAAAATCACCGCGCAAACGTGCGGTAAAGAAATTAAGTAAGAAATCACTGAGCAAAGAAACTGCTGCGCAGGTTGATTCAATCCCAACAGAAGCAGAAGATGCTCCTAAGTCGCGTAAGAAAGCTGCTGCGATTCCTGTTCCCATGTTCCAAGCTGCGCCAGTAGATGTAGTTGCGCCAAAGCGCGCTAAGAAGGCTGTAGCTGAGAAAGTCAGCGCTGATGCACAAGCTGCAGCGGATGCTGACTCCGAAGATTCTGATTCACGTGGTGGTCGTAACCGCCGTCGCCGTCGAGGTGGACGCGGTCGCCGCAAGCCGCAAGTAGATGGTGTTGAGAACGAAGAGGGCACTAATGATGAATCAGATGAATCAACTGAGGATTCAGCAGAAGGCACAACTCATCGTCGCCGTCGCCGTCGCCGCGCAACAGGCGAAGGTGTCACACCAGGTGAAGTCATTGATGAAGATGGCGTTGTCACAGTTGTTAAAGTCCGGGAAGTTCGCGAAAAGTCTGAGCGACCAGTTCGCGAAAAGTCTGAACGCGGAACTCGCAATCGTCGCGATCGCGATCGTGGACGCAGCGAATCACGCGAATACCGCGAGCCATATCGTCGCCGCGGAACAATCATTACTGATGGGGAATTTCTAGCTCGCCGCGAGAACGTAGATCGCGAGATGGTTGTTCGCCAGATTGGTGACCGTATTCAGATTGCTGTTATTGAAGATAATGTCATGGTCGAGCACTATGTAAACCGTAACGCTAACGTTTCATACGTTGGAAACGTGTATCTCGGTCGCGTCCAAAATGTACTTCCGTCTATGGAAGCAGCATTCGTTGATATTGGTAAGGGTCGTAACGCTGTTCTCTATGCAGGTGAAGTTAATTGGGATGCTGCAGGTATCTCTGAATCTGAACCACGCAAAATTGAAATGGTCTTAAAGACTGGTCAACCGGTTCTAGTTCAAGTAACTAAAGATCCAATCGGACAAAAGGGTGCACGTTTAACAAGCCAGATTTCATTACCAGGACGTTACGTTGTCTATGTTCCAGGTGGCGGAATGAGCGGAATCTCAAAGAGACTTCCTGAAACAGAGCGCACACGCCTCAAGGCAATATTAAAAAATCTCATTCCAGAAACGGCTGGTGTCATTGTTCGCACAGCTGCTGAAGGAGTTTCTGAAGTAGAGCTCACCGCAGATGTCGAAAGGCTGAAAGCGCAATGGGAAGATATCTATCAGAAATCTGATAATCCAAACTTTCACGCACCAGCACTTCTGCTCTCAGAGCCAGATCTATCTTGCTGTGCGCGTAATCCGCGATATCTTCAATGAAGATTTCCGAAAGCTCATCATTCAAGGTAACGAGGCATGGGATGAAATCACTTCCTACCTTGGCTCAATCGCACCTGAACTTGTTTCAAAGATTGAAAAGTACGCAGACTCGGGCGATCTCTTTGCTGACTATCGAGTCGAAGAACAACTCGCTAAGGCATTTGATCGCAAGGTCTATCTGCCATCAGGTGGATCACTGGTTATCGATCGCACCGAGGCGATGGTTGTAATCGACGTCAACACCGGTAAATTCATCGGTAAGGGTGGAAACCTCGAAGAGACTGTTACTAAGAACAACTTAGAAGCAGCTGAAGAAATTGCCCGCCAGCTTCGTCTTCGCGACTTAGGTGGAATCGTTGTTATCGACTTTATCGATATGGTTCTTGAATCAAACCGTGATGCAGTTCTGCGTCGCCTTGTTGAATCACTTGGCCGCGATCGCACCAAGCACCAAGTTGCTGAAGTAACCTCACTCGGTCTCGTTCAGATGACTCGTAAGCGCGTTGGACAAGGACTCATCGAAGCATTCTCAACTACGTGTGATTCATGTAATGGTCGCGGTATTCATATTCATATGGATCCTGTGAAGATGAAGGCACCAATGCCTCAGGTAAATTCACAGAGTGCAGATCATGCAGATGCTGATGAAGATTCTGCGACAGATCATGAATTTCATGAGACTCAGAATGATGAGAGTCCAGAATCAGAAAGTGCTGAGATTGAAGTCACCGCCCCTAAAGCAAAGCGCCGCCGAAGGGCTGCTAGTTCCGGGGTAATCACCGCATAACCCAACCCCCAATTTGACCCGCGGGGTATGAAATCCGTACCCTTAGCGTCTGCCTGACCACTGGTTTGGGCGTAGATAATTACTAGAACTGAGGCAATGAGCATGTACGCAATCGTTAAAGCTGGCGGACGCCAGGAGAAAGTTACTGTTGGCGAGACAATCACCGTCGATCGCATCGACGCTGCTGTTGGCGCATCAGTTTCATTCCCAGCACTGCTCCTCGTTGATGGCGCAAATGTCACAACCGACATCAAGGCTCTCTCAGCTATCAAGGTAACTGGCGAAGTAATCGAGGAAGTAAAGGGTCCAAAGATTGACATCCTTCGTTACAAGAACAAGACAGGTCATCGCCGCCGTCAAGGTTTCCGTGCACAGCACACACTAGTAAAGATCACCGCAATCAGCGGTGCTAAGTAAGGGTTAAGGGAGCAAACAAATGGCAAGTAAAAAGGGTGTTTCCTCAACACGTAACGGTCGCGACTCAAACCCACAGTACCTCGGTATTAAGCGTTTCGGCGGACAAGAAGTTAATGCAGGAGAAATTCTCGTTCGTCAGCGTGGAACACATTTCCACCCAGGCAAGAACGTTGGACGCGGTAAAGATGACACACTCTTTGCTCTCGCAGCAGGTGCAGTTGAATTCGGTCGCGCTCGCGGTCGTCGCGTAGTGAATGTAGTCCCTGCAGTTTAATTAAGGTTTCTCTACAAGGAGCGGGCCGCATTTATCGCGGTCCGCTTTTTTATTTCGATAATAAGCATCTGAATCAGAAAGGGAGTGGATATCAATGGCAACATTTATTGACAGCGTCACTCTCTATGCATCTGCCGGAAAAGGTGGCGATGGCTGCGTCTCTGTAAAGCGCGAAAAATTTAAGCCACTTGGTGGACCAGATGGTGGAAACGGCGGACGTGGTGGCGACATCATCCTGGTCGTTGATTCTTCCGTTACAACACTTCTTGATTTCCATCATTCACCGCACCGCAAAGCAACATCTGGTCATCAAGGTTATGGCGATCGCAAAGATGGCGTATCTGGTGAAGATCTCATCATCCCTGTTCCAAATGGAACTGTTATCTATGATGAAAACGGCGAACAAATTGCTGACCTCATTGGAATCGGAACAACATTTTTAGCTGCACGTGGTGGACATGGTGGCCTTGGAAATTTAGCGCTCTCATCTTCTAAGCGTCGTGCACCAGGTTTCGCACTTCTGGGTGAGCCAGGTGAAGAACGCAGACTTACTCTCGAATTAAAATCTGTTGCAGATATCGCACTCGTTGGTTTCCCTAGTGCAGGTAAATCTTCACTAATTGCGGCAATATCAGCTGCGCGTCCAAAGATTGCTGACTATCCATTTACAACACTGGTTCCAAACTTGGGCGTTGTGCAAGCTGGAGACACGCGATTTACCGTAGCCGATGTACCAGGACTTATCCCAGGTGCCTCTGAAGGCAAAGGTTTAGGACTTCAATTCTTACGTCACGTCGAACGTTGCGTTGCACTTGTACACGTTCTAGATTGCGGAACTCTTGAGACTGATCGCAACCCAGTAGATGACCTGCAAGCTATTGAAAACGAACTTGCGCTCTACGGCGGTCTTGAAGATCGGGTTCGCATCGTTGCACTTAATAAAGTTGACCTCCCTGACGGTAAAGCAATGGCTGACATGGTTGAGGAACAACTTAAAGCTAAGGGCTATGAGGTCTATAAAGTTTCCGCTGCAAGTCGTGAAGGTCTGCAAGAGCTTCTCTATGCAATGGCGCGCCTAGTTCAGCGTGAACGGGCAGAGGCTGCAAAAGATGAACGCACTCGAATCATTTTGCGCCCAGTTGCAGTCGATGATTCAGGTTTTGCTGTGCAACTCAATGGTGATGGTTCATTTAGCGTGCGCGGTCAGAAAGTTGTTCGCTGGGTTCGCCAAACAAACTTTAAGAATGCCGAAGCAATCGGATATCTGGCAGATCGCCTTGCGCAACTGGGAGTAGAGAAAGAACTCTTTAAGAAGGGCGCAGTTGCTGGATCAGAAGTTCGTATCGGTTCTGGCGATAATGAAGTTGTCTTTGAATGGGAGCCAACTATTGAAGCGGGCGCAGAACAGCTCGCTGGATTCTTACATCGCCGCGGAGAAGATTCGCGACTAGAAGGAGCGTGGACAGCAGTCGAACGCGAAGCAGATCACCTCTCAGATGAAGAAATCGCGCGCCAATGGGAGTACAACGTGGCTGAACCCACCAACCCTGAGATTAAAATTACTCTTGATGAAATCGAAGAGTCGCAAGTAGTAGAAAGCAAAGATGAATGAACCGCGGTGCCATCACCAGCGCTAAACGCGTTGTCATCAAGATAGGTTCTTCTTCCCTTACTGGTTCTGCTGGCTCTGAATTAGATCCTCACGCAGTTCAAAAAATTGCGGATTTAGCTTTTTCACTTAAAAAGCGTGGAGCAGAAGTAGTCCTGGTCTCATCAGGTGCTATCGCTGCCGGTCTTGCGCCTCTTGGTTTAAAGGCACGTCCAAAGGATTTGGCAACACAGCAAGCTGCAGCTTCAGTAGGGCAAGGCTTACTTATTGCTAAGTACAACGAGGCATTTACTGGCCATGGTGTTATCTCTTCACAAGTACTTATTACTACAGAAGATATTGTGCGACGCTCGCATTATCAGAATGCACAGCAGACTCTTTCTAAGCTTCTCTCCTTAGGTGTAATTCCGATTATTAATGAAAATGACACTGTTGGTACCCAGGAAATTCGATTTGGCGATAACGATCGACTTGCCGCCCTTGTTGCTCTTCTCATTCACGCAGATTTATTAGTACTAGTTTCTGATATTGACGCCCTATATGACGCACCACCAACACAGAAAGGTGCGCAAGCGATTAGATACGTTGCCAATATGTCAGATATTGATTCCATTGTTCTTGGTGGCGCAGGTTCTGCAGGAGTTGGCAGCGGGGGAATGGTTACCAAAGTTGAGGCAGCGCGCATTGCAACGAGTGCTGGTATTCCTATGTTGCTCACATCTCTTCACGAATCAGGCCATGCCATGAATGGTGAAGAATTCGGTACGTACTTTGAGGGTCACGCAACAAAGGCAAACTCACGACTTTTATGGTTGGCGCATGCATCAACTCCACAAGGCCGATTAATCCTTGATGATGGAGCTGTAACTGCAATTCTCGAACGCGGAGTCTCACTACTTCCTGCCGGGGTCACGGCAGTTGAAGGTGACTTCATATCTGGTGACACTGTTGAGCTAGCGTCTAAGACAGGCAAAGTAATTGCGCGTGGCCTTGTTGCTTTTGATGCAGCAGAAATTCCACAGATGCTCGGGCGATCTACTAAAGAACTTGCAGCATCACTTGGTGCTGAATACGAGCGCGAGCTCGTGCACAGAGATGATTTAGTTCTCCTATGAACGCCGAAGCGATGATTGCTGAGTTAGCGCTCAAGGCCCGCACTGCTGCGCGCACCTTGTCTATTGCAACAGGTGCCGAACGTAAATCGGCACTTGAAATAATTGCTCAAGCTATTGAATCACGTAGTGCTGAAATTTTGGCAGCAAATGAAGAAGATATGGTTAATGCTCGCGCTGAGAATATGCACCCTCAAATGCAAGATCGTTTACTACTTACAGCAGAGCGAATTAAAGGTATTGCCTCCGGTGCACGACAGGTTGCCGCACTTGATGATCCATTAGGTATCACTCTTCGCGAAAGTAACCTGCCTAACGGACTTCACTTACAACAAAAAACTGTTCCCTTTGGCGTTATCGGAATGGTCTATGAAGCGCGGCCAAATGTCACCGTTGATGCTGCGGTGATCTTGTTAATGTCTGGAAATGCTGCACTTTTACGAGGATCATCTACAGCGCGCAATAGCAACGAGATTCTCGTCAATGTCATGAGGGATGCGCTAGCCAAGACCAAAATTTCACCAGAGGTAATTCAACTTGTTCCATCAGAAGACCGCGCAACAACGAAGGCACTTCTGACAGCGCGTGGAAAGGTTGATCTTGTTATTCCACGTGGCAGTGCAGCTCTCATTCGCATGGTTGTTGATGAGGCAACAGTTCCAACAATCGAGACTGGTGCGGGTGTTTGCCATGTCTATGTCGATGAATTTGCGGATATTGAAAAGGCGCTACCAATCTTGATTAATTCAAAGACTCATCGCCCAAGTGTCTGCAACGCGGCTGAAACATTGCTTGTACATAAAGCAATCGCTCCAACCTTCTTGCCGATGGCGCTGAAAGCTCTCAGCGAGGCTGGGGTAATACTGCATGCAGATGCAACTGCACAGAAAGTTGCTGAAAAGTTTGGAATTGCTTCTACATCTGCAACGGAAGAGAACTGGTCAACTGAATACGGCGTTCTTGAAATGAATGTGGGTGTTATTGATTCACTTGATGCAGCGGCAGATCACATTGCCAAATATGGAACAAAGCACACTGAAGCGATTGTGACTGAAAATAAAGCAAATGCTGATCGCTTTATCGCCTTATCTGACTGCGCAGCTGTAATGGTAAATACGTCAACGAGATTTACCGATGGCGAGCAGATGGGATTTGGCGCAGAGATTGGAATCTCCAATCAGAAATTGCATGCACGTGGCCCAATGGGGTTAGAGGCAATGACAACGACCACATGGATTGTTACTGGCGACGGCCAGATTCGAATCTAATTCGGATATTTGACCAAAACTTTATAGACTCCACACATGAGCAGCCTCTCGCGCGATGATGTAGCAAAGCTTGCAGGCCTTGCTCGTATTGAGATGACTGAAGCAGAGCTTGTTGAGTTAGCCTCACAATTTGGAATGATTCTCGATGCTGTAGCGCGTGTTCAAGAAGTAGATCTGACTGGCGTTAAAGCAACGTCACACCCGCAGCCAATGGAGAACATTGCCCGTCCTGATGTTGTTGCGCCAAGCCTTTCTCCAGAAGATGCACTCTCTGGTGCTCCTGCACAAGAAGAGTCACGTTTTCGCGTTCCGCAAATATTGGGGGAGGCGGAATGATTCGCAAGAGCGCAGCTGAAATGGCAGATGCCCTTGCACAAGGTGAGACATCTTCAGCTGAACTTACCCAAGCCCATCTTGATCAAATCTCTGCAGTAGATGGACAAGTAAAGGCGTTCTTACATGTAGATGCACAAGGCGCACTTGCTCAGGCTAAGAACGTTGATGAAAAGCGTAAGAGCGGTGAGAAACTTTCACCGCTAGCTGGTATTCCATTAGCACTGAAAGATGTGCTTGCTCAGCGCGATGTTCCAACAACTGCCGGGTCAAAGATTCTCGAAGGTTGGCGTCCGCCGTATGACTCAACTGTTGTCAGTAAGTTAAAGGAAGCCGGCATTGTAATTTTAGGTAAAACAAATATGGATGAATTTGCAATGGGTTCATCGACTGAAAACTCTGGATATGGCCCAACATTTAATCCATGGGATTTAGCTCGCACTCCTGGTGGTTCATCTGGTGGATCAGCAGCAGCCGTCTCTGCCTTTGAAGCACCTATTGCAATTGGTTCTGACACAGGTGGTTCCATTCGCCAGCCGGCAGCGCTGACAGGAATTGTTGGAGTCCGTCCCACTTATGGCGCAGTTTCACGTTTTGGGCTAATTGCATACTCATCAAGTCTTGATCAAGCAGGACCATTTGGTCGCACAGTCCTTGATACCGCGTTGCTTCATGAAGTAATGGCAGGCCATGATCCTAAAGATGCAACAAGTATTAACGCACCAGTTCCTGCAGTAGTACAAGCTGCAAAGAGCGGTGATGTAAAGGGAATGAAGATTGGTGTAATTAAGCAGTTGCAAGGCGAGGGTTATCAGAAAGGCGTGCAGACACGATTTGATGAATCACTGCAAGTACTCGCATCCCTTGGCGCAGAAATTGTCGAAGTAGATTGCCCAAGTTTTGAATTCGCACTTGCGGCTTACTACTTAATCGCACCATCAGAATGTTCTTCTAACCTGGCACGTTTTGATGCGATGCGATATGGCTTGCGTACGGGCGATGTCAATGGTGCATCGGCAGAAGCTGTCATGAGCGCCACACGTGATGCTGGATTTGGTCGCGAAGTAAAGCGCCGCATCATCTTGGGAACCTACGCACTTTCCTCTGGTTATTACGATGCTTACTACGGCTCAGCCCAGAAGATCCGCACATTGATTATTCAGGATTATGCAAAGGCATTTACTCAGGCAGACGTCTTAGTCTCCCCAACTGCGCCAACTACTGCATATAAAATTGGTGAAAAAGTTGATGATCCGATGGCGATGTATTTAGGTGACGTTGCAACTATTCCAGTAAACCTGGCGGGTATCTGCGGAATGTCGCTACCGGCAGGACTCGCTCAAGAAGATAATTTGCCAGTTGGTTTCCAAATCATGGCACCTGCAATGCAAGATCAACGGCTTTATCAAGCTGGTGCAGCACTCGAGGCAGCGCTACTTTCCAAATGGGGTGCTCCAATTCTGAGCAAAGCTCCAGTACTAGCGGGGAGCAAATAATGGCGCTTCCAACCTATGACGAAGTCATTGCAAAGTGGGATCCAGTATTGGGTCTTGAAGTTCACGTTGAACTTAATACCAATAGCAAGATGTTTTGTTCTTGTGCCACAGAATTTGGCGCAGCACCGAACACACAAACCTGTCCTGTCTGTTTAGCACTTCCTGGCGCACTTCCTGTAGTTAACGAGAAGGCAATCGAGTCAACGATTCTTATTGGCCTAGCCCTGAACTGCAAGATTGCGCCCTATAGCCGTTTTGCACGTAAGAATTACTTCTATCCTGATATGCCAAAGAACTTCCAAATTTCTCAGTATGACGAGCCA
>RFSY01000070.1 GCA_009923805.1 Actinomycetota bacterium | reverse complement strand
CGCCAGATGACAGATTTAGGGCCATCAATTACTGATGCCTCTACCTCTTCACCACGGTGGGCAGGAAGACAGTGCATAAAGATGGAATCTTTCTCTGTCATTGCCACTAAATTTTCTGTAATTGCAAAAGGAGCAAGTGCTTTTATCTTCTCTGCTCGCTCTGCTTCGGGATCTCCCATGGACATCCACACATCTGTATAGAGAACCGATGCGCCCTTCGCTGCAGCTTCTGGGTCATGAGTAACTTCAATTGTCGCGCCACTTTTTGCTGCAATAGCTTTTGCTTTTGCAACTACTGCTGCATCCGGTGCCCATTTACCATCAGGTGTTGCCGCAACTACATGGGCTCCCATGATTGCGCCCATGATTAACCAGGCATGGGTCATATTGTTGCCATCGCCAAGATAAACGAATTTACGACCCTTGATGTCACTGCCGAAATTTTCGCGGATTGTTACCCAATCAGCAAGGAGCTGCGTTGGGTGATCATCATCTGTTAATCCATTAATAACTGGGATTGAAGCGTTAGCTCCAAGTTCATCGACATCAGATTGCGCAAAGGTACGAATAATAAGTGCATCGCAATATCCACTAATAATCTTTGCGGTATCTGAAATCGTTTCACCGCGACCTAGTTGTAGGTCATCGCCACGAATAAAAATTGGTGTTCCGCCCAAGTGCGCTACCGCTGTTTCAGATGCAAGGCGCGTACGGGTGGAGGGCTTAGTCATGTAGATAGCGACAGTCTTATTGCTCAGCGCAGTGTTTGAGCGAAGTGGGTTCTTTGCGAAATCAGCTGCGGTGTCGAGAAGTAAATCGACATCAGCACGCGATAAGTGCTCTGTGCGCAGTAAGTCTTTCATTGGGAAATTCTACAGGCTTATGAATAGTTGGCGGGACGCTAATTCACGATAGATAATGCAGCCATGGACATTTTTGAAGGCGGATTGCCGACTCTTGATGGCCCCGTAACGAACAGTGATACCGACACACTTACGCGCCCTGTTGAGCAGGAAGAAGATGGCGATCACGATCGTTTCGCGCATTACATTAAGAAAGAGAAGATTGTTGAATCTGCAGTAACTGGAAAATCAGTAAAAGCTCTTTGTGGCAAGAAATGGGTTCCATCTCGAGACCCGCAGAAATTTCCTATCTGTCCTATCTGTAAAGAGATTTTCGAAAGCATGAAGCCAGAGAAGTAATTGGTGGAGGTTTTATCAGCGAAGCTGATTCAACCTCTCCGCCTCGCTCGGCAACGAAAAAATGTAAACACTTTTTCGAGCCTCGCTCGTTGTGGAGGTGCCGGGAATCAATCGAACCCGGGTCCTTCAGAATTAAAACAGGGCTTCTACGGGCGTAGTGTGTTTATCGTTTTCTCAGTTCTGAATCTCTTACACACAAGTATTCAACGAACTCATTTGCGAAACTGTTCTCTTGAAGTGTTCGCAACGCCACCTCAATGAAGAGCTCTCTAGCGACGCCAGGTTCCGGGACGAGAGCGCGCCCGGGCTGACGGATTCGGTACTAGCTTATGCAGCTAGGGCGAAATCACTGCGACTGTTGTCTGCAGTTATTTTTGCACAGGTTTCATGGTTTACGAGATCATCCCGGCTTCCTCGGCCCGCTTCCCCTGCCTCAACAACTAAAGTCGAGACCGTTCACCCCCAAGTTAAACTTGGAGAATTACGTGGAAAACGTAATTCACACTATTTAGTTGTACTGACTAGTTGTACTGACTTTTTTAGACAACTCACCCATGAGAAATTTGTTTTGGTGGATTGTCTTCTTAGAAGGTATGGAGCGGCATTCTTGTCTACCAACTCGATCTATCTAAGCGATGTGGCAAGTATAGACAACAAGTAGGTCAAGTAAGAAATTGCCTCAGGATTGCGCCTGCATGTAGTCCTAGGAATCTTTGCCGGATTGGCGTCGCGATAGCTCGCGATTTACCTCGCGCGTAGCTTGCTGTTCCATCAAGGTAGAACGCTTATCGTGGGCTTTCTTACCCTTTGCAATGGCTACTTCAATCTTTGCTTTCCCATCTTTAAAGTAGAGCTGCAAAGGAACAAGAGTGACGCCAGAATCTTTAAGCCGCGCAGCAATCTTGCGCACTTCCATCTTGTGAACGAGAAGTTTTCGCTTACGGCGCGGAGTGTGATTGGTCCATGTGCCTTCTGTGTATTCGGGAATATGAACGCCATGTAACCAGAGTTCGCCATTTTCAATCATTGCAAAACCATCGATAAGTGAGGCTCGTCCTGCTCGCAGAGATTTAACTTCAGTACCAGTGAGAACAATGCCGCACTCGTAAACATCTTCAATCGAGAAATCGTGGCGAGCCTTCTTATTCTGAGCAATGAGCTTCTTTCCCAGCTCCTTCACCATGAAATTACACCTTGAGGTATCGACGAAGAGTGATGACTGATGCAATAACAGAGACCACGATGCCGGTGAGTAATAACCATGCAGATGCAGCGCCTACTTCTCCCCAACCAAAGAACTTAGTAAAGGTAAGTAGCGGTGCAACTTTCTTCTCGACAACAAGCTTTAAAGCAGAGAGTAATCCGCTTGCCAAGATCCAGCCGATAAATGCCGAGAAGACACCTTCGAGCAAGAATGGAAGTTGGATCGACCAAGAAGATGCTCCAACTAATCTCATTACACCTGTCTCGCGACGACGGTTAAATGCTGCAATGCGCAGAGTATTGCTAATGAGAAGCGCGGCGGTAAATACAGAGAGCAAACCAATTATTAGTGCGCCATTTCTGAGCACTGCAAGAAGTCGGAAGAACTTTTCCAGAATAGTGCGTTGGTCTTGAACGATATCAACTCCAGGTCGTCCACTAAATGCACTAACTATTACATCAAATTGTGTTGGGTCTTTTAACTTAACGCGGAATGATTCCGGTAGTTGATCTGCGGTTACATTCTGTGCAATTGCAGAACTCTTAAAGCGTTCTTTAAAGCGCGCAAATGCTTCAGTCTGAGATTCATAGAAAACGCCCTGCACAACTGGAAGTGCCTCTAGATCAGACTTAATTGTGGTGCGCTGATCTGGAGTTACAACTCCACCGCTGCACGAAGGTGATTCTGAAAGTGATCCGCAGAGAAATACAGAGACTTCGATCTTGTCATACCAATAATCTTTCATCGCGCCGACTTGTGAGTTCGAGAGCAGACCAATGCCGAGTAGAGATAATGAAATTGCCACAGTAACAATGACGGCAAAAGTCATTGTGAGGTTTCGACGAAGTCCAATTCGAACTTCGCTTAAAAGAAATCCTGCGCGCATAGTTGGTCCTCCCCTTATCCCGTGTATCCGTAGACGCCGCGAACTTGATCGCGAATAACGTGGCCACCATCTAGCTCAATCACTCGTTTACGCATCTGATCCACAATTCCAGAATCGTGCGTTGCCATCAAGACTGTGGTGCCCTCGCGGTTGATGCGATCGAGCAACTTCATAATTCCAACTGATAGCGCTGGGTCTAAGTTTCCAGTTGGTTCGTCAGCGATAATGATTGCTGGGCGCGTGACATATGCGCGGGCAATCGCCACACGCTGTTGTTCTCCGCCAGAGATTTCAGAAGGTAAGCGATCACCCTTATCTTCAAGTCCAACAAGTTCAAGCATCTCTGGAACTTCGCGATTGATCTCCTTCTGCGAATATCCAAGTACATGCAATGAGAAGGCAATATTTTCAGAGATTGTTTTGTTGGGCAGAAGGCGAAAATCTTGGAAGACCGTTCCTACTTGGCGACGAAGTTCTGGAACTTTATGGTTTGCCAGAGTTCCCAAATCTTTTCCAGCAACATGAATAACCCCGGCAGTTGGTCGCTCTTCGCGCAGAATCAATCGCAAGAAAGTTGACTTACCGGAACCTGACATACCGACCAAGAAAACGAATTCGCCTTTAACAATTTCCAGGCTCACGTTCTCAAGGGCAGGGCGATCCTGTCCTGAATACAACTTTGTGACATTCTCAAAGCGGATCACGTACTACTCCTCTTGCATGCTCTCTCGAGTCCTGAGCCTAGTTTAAGTAGTTTGGTGGAGATAACTTGGGAAATTCGCCCTATTTAAGGTAATTCACAGAGAGAAATTAAGCCTGCGAACGGCGCCAACGAATTCCAGCTTCAATAAAATCATCAATTTCACCATTTAATACTGCTGCGGTATTTCCAGTTTCATGATTATTACGAAGATCTTTCACCATTTGATACGGCGCCAAAACATAGGAACGCATCTGATTTCCCCATGATCCGGAGTTATCACCCTTCAGCGCATTGATCTTTGCTTGCTCTTCTTGGCGACGACGCTCTAATAACTTCGATTGCAACACTGCCATTGCAGTTGCCTTATTTTGAATTTGGGAGCGCTCGTTCTGACAGGAAACAACAATGCCAGTTGGAACGTGGGTCAATCTCACTGCCGAGTCCGTTGTATTTACTCCTTGACCGCCCGGGCCAGATGAGCGATAGACATCAACCCGAACTTCTTTCTCATCAATATCTATGTGATCACTCTGCTCAACAACTGGAACAATTTCCACGCCTGCAAATGATGTGTGACGACGTGATTGTGAATCAAAAGGCGAGATGCGCACTAAGCGGTGTGTGCCTTGTTCAACAGATAGCGTGCCATATGCATAAGGTGCAGTGACTCGGAATGTTGTTGATTTAATCCCTGCTTCTTCTGCATATGAAGTTTCCAGGACATCAACTTTAAATTCATGACGCTCGCAGTAACGCAAGTACATGCGCATTAACATTTCAGCCCAGTCAGCTGCTTCTACGCCACCAGCTTCTGAACGAATTGTTATCAAGGCATCACGCATGTCATATTCGCCGTTGAGCAATGTAGTTACTTCTAACTCACTAATTGCCTTCTTTGCTGAATCCAACTCTGCTTCTGCATCCCCGAGCGCTGATCCATCTGGTTCATCTGCAGCTAATTCAAAGAGAAGTGGAAGATCATCAACGCGGCGGCGCAATCCTTTTAGCCGCCCAATGGTTGCCTGAACTCGAGATAACTTACTTGTTACAGCTTGCGCCTTCTCGGGGTCATCCCACAAATTCGGAACCCCAGCTGCCGCTTCAAGTTCGACTGCTTCGCCTTCAAGCTTTGGCAGATCCAATACTTTTTCAATGGAGGTCAAGGTCGCGCTTATCTCATTAATGTCGAGGTTATATTCGCGAGCCATGGGTTAAGGATAGTTGCATGAATTTATTTGAACTAATTCCATGCTTATGCCGAAGGTTCAGAGGTCTTAAAATCCTTCCAGTATCGGTTCGAGTCCGATTGGGGGCACAAAATGCAGGTTATTTAGTTATCTTCGTGCGTAAATTATGGAACTTATTCTCGTTAACTCAAGGTGTATCAATTGAAAACTAATACACAATTCATACACTGCCCGGAGGATTTGAAGCGGATGTGTAGGTACTCAGTTCCTTCCGTGCCTCCACATCTAGGCTCGAGCAAAGCTCGCGCTCCATCTGCCTCTGCCATTGGGCAAAAGCAGACCCCCGGTTGTTAACTTTGAGCGTGAGGGTATCTGT
>RFSY01000069.1 GCA_009923805.1 Actinomycetota bacterium | reverse complement strand
CTGAATAAGAACTCAATTCCTTACGATCCAGAAGCGCCATCAGTGACATCAGGAATTCGCGTAGGAACTCCAGCGACTACAACACAGGGCATGGGCACTGATGAGATGAAGACGATTGCTTCATTGATTGCTCGCGCTATCAAGAGTGATGATGCAGCAGCGCATGCTGCCATTAAATCTGAAGTTCATTCACTGACTGCACGTTTTCCTATCTATCAGGCATAGGTAGCGCCAGTTACATGCGTGAGTACTTAGTAACTCTGCTTCTATCGGCAGCGCTCTGCTATGTCATCACACCGCAAGTTCGTAGTTGGGCTATCAAGTTTGGCGCAGTAGGAAAGATTCGATCCCGCGATATTCACACAACTCCAACTCCACGTTGGGGCGGGCTTGCTATGTGGATTTCAATGGCTCTCACCTTTGCGATGGTTAATCATTTATCTCTGGTTGGAAAATCTTTTGGCCGTGAATCACTTGGAATTTTCTTAGCCGCAACACTTCTTGTAATTATTGGCCTAGTCGATGATCGCTTTGAATTAGATGCACTAACCAAGCTAGCTGGACAGGCACTTGCTGCTGGAATTTTATTACTCTTTGGTATTCAGGTTTTGTGGCTGCCTATTAATGGCGTTATTACTTTGCCACCAAGTATTGGACAGCTCGTTACCGTTCTTATTGTCCTGATCACGATTAATGCGGTGAACTTTATTGATGGCCTAGATGGCCTTGCCGCTGGAATCGTTGCTATTTCAGGGGCGGCATTCTTCGCCTTCGCCTATCTGCTAGCTGTTATGTATGGCTTCAACCGCGCAGGTGCACCATCACTGATTACCGCTGTCATCATCGGCGTCTGCATTGGCTTCTTGCCACATAATGCACACCCAGCGAAGATTTTTATGGGCGATTCAGGTTCAATGTTTTTAGGGCTGTTATTGGCGGCATCTGCAATTACATTAACTGGTCAAATCGATCCCAACGCAATTTCAGCAGAGAAATTAGGACCCACACTTCTTCCGCTAGCACTTCCCTTCGCGGTCCTTGCCATTCCACTGATTGATTTATTTTCAGCAATTATTCGAAGGCTGCGAGCAGGT
This sequence comes from Actinomycetota bacterium, assembly GCA_009923805.1. Classification (GTDB taxonomy): domain Bacteria; phylum Actinomycetota; class Actinomycetes; order Nanopelagicales; family Nanopelagicaceae; genus Planktophila. The sequence continues at coordinate 4,546 of RFSY01000069.1, read as the reverse complement.
CAGTCGCCCTTTAGTTCAGATAAAGATCACATTCATCACCGAATTTTGCGTGCCGGAAACTCTCATCTGAGGACTGCACTGATTATGTATTTATGGACAGCCACCATTGCTTTTCCGGTCGTGGTCTCAGCATTTGCTCCGCTCTGGATTGCAGCGATAGTTGCAGGCGCTATGCTCGCATTTACCATTTTCTTCTCAAAGAGCGGAGCACGACTTCGTGAATCAACAACCACGTAAGAAGCCGCCGCTGAGCAATGAAGCGCAACTGCTTCAAGGCGCACTCATTCCAACTTTTATCGTTGGTGTAATTTCAATTATTATCTTCTCAATCGTAAAAGGTATTTCCGGCTTCACTGGCGCTCTCCTTGCGCAAGCGGTAGTACTCATTTATTTTCTTGTCCATATTTTTGTTTCGAAGATTTCTCGTAACCTTGATCCAATGAGCACTATGGCACTTGCCATGTTCTCCTACTTTGCAAAGTTCTTGCTCCTCGGCGCATTTTTGTGGGTGCTAACAAAGTACACATCTCGCGCCTCAATAGACCGCACCAGCTTTGGAATCTCGGCGATCGCGCTGACCTTTGCCTGGCTAGGCGGAGAAATTGCTAGTTATCTGAAACTCAAAACTCATCTACCATTACCCCATGACCCACGAACCAACTAACCGTCGCGAAGAGAATGCCTTGTGGTCGATCTTCGGCTACCTAGTATCAGGACTTCTTTTTTGGGGTGGTGTGGGCTGGGCTGCCGACCACTTCTTGAACACTAAATACTTCACCTTGGTTGGCTTGCTTGTGGGTATGGCCGGTGCTTTATATCTGGTCTGGCTCCGCTTCGGACGTGACTAGCCCCACCTAAGACCCGCTCAATCCCGATTTCACAGGGGGCGGGTTTTCCCCATAAGGTTGCCCTGCTTGGCCGCTTCCCCGGCAGTTCATATATAAGCCCTCGTAATTATTCAAGGAGAGTGTGTGCGCGCGTTTATTCAATTACACGCAGAAGGTGATGGCTTCGTCCCACCGAGCACTAACGACTTTAATCTCCCACCAATTACAGAATCGATCGCTTGGCTTACTAAGCCCGTTCTTCTTGTTTTTCTCTCAGTAATCCTCATATCGGTCTTCTTCATTCTTTCCTCACGCAAGGCAGCAGTTGTTCCTTCAAAACTTCAATTCGCTGGAGAAAGCATCTACGCATTTGTGCGTAATGACCTTGCTCGCGATGTCATCGGCCATGACTTCATGCGCTTTGTGCCCTACCTCTTTACCCTCTTCACCTTTGTCCTTACCAACAACATCTTCGGAATTATTCCATTGCTGCAATTTCCAGCAATGTCTCATGTTGGTTTCCCTTATGTACTTGCAATCTTTACCTTCCTAGTTTTCCACTATGTAGGTATTCGCAAAAAAGGTCTCGGCAAGTACTTCAAAGAGATCGCATTTATGCCAGGTGTTCCTCTTCCTGTATATATCTTGCTCACACCAATCGAATTAGCAACATTCTTCATTGTGCGTCCACTGACGCTCTCACTACGTCTCTTTGCAAATATGTTCGCGGGCCACTTGTTGTTGCTCGTATTCATTATGGGTGGTGACTACATGATGCATGATTCACATCTGATCATGAAGCTATTTAGCCCATTCTCATTTGCATTTGGTATTGCCCTTACATTCTTTGAATTTATGGTGCAATGCCTACAGGCTTACATCTTTACCCTGCTTACAGCTCTCTACATCGCCGGCGCCCTTGCCGACGAGCACTAACGAACAACCTAACGAAAGGTAAGAAAAAATGACAGGCACACTCAACCTGGTCGGTTTTGGCCTATCAGCAATTGGTCCAGCAATTGCAACAGGAATGATCTTCGCTGCGTCAGCCAGAAGCACGTAGCGTTCTCCAGCCAATCGCGTTCCTCGGATTCGCGCTCGCTGAAGCACTCGCACTCTTCGGTCTCGTTCTCGCATTCGTTCTCTAATCAAAAGAAATTAATTTGAGAAACAGATGAGAACTTTTAATTTTGCCTCCGAGGCAGAGAAGGTGAACCCACTAGTTCCGCATACCGCTGAACTCGTGGTTGGTGCGATTGCATTCACCCTTCTATTCCTCGTACTTCGTCGCGCAGTTGTGCCAATGTTTGAAAAAGCATTCACAGCGCGCACCGAAGCAATTCAAGGCGGCCTAGAACGTGCTGAGCAAGCGCAGCTAGAAGCACAGCGCGCACTCGTTCAGTACAACGAACAACTTTCATCAGCACAGGGTGAAGCATCAAAACTCCGTGAAGAAGCGCGCATTCAAGGCGCAGCAATTCTCGAAGATCTTCGCACTAAGGCACAAGATGAAGCAGCACGCATCACAGCAGCTGCGCACTCATCTATTGAGGCAGAACGTCAACAAGCAATCACCTCACTTCGTAATGAAGTAGGCGCACTTGCAGTTGAACTTGCTTCAAAGATTGTCGGGGAAGCTCTCGATGACCAGGCCCGTCAATCACGGATCGTGGATCGTTTCATCGAAGACCTCGAAAAGTCCCAAAAGTAAATAACTAGAAGTAATTAGCTAAGAAGAAAGAAGAGAATGAGAATCCATCTCGGAGGAAGTAGCCGTCAGTCACTCGTGACTGCCAGAGCGAAGCTCGATGCTGCCATCAAGGGCGCAACTTCGAGTGTCGCCTCCGAACTTTCATCTCAACTCTTCTTTGCAGCAGATGTTCTTTCTAAGAACACTTCAATTCGTCGCGCATTTGCAGATCCTGCACGTGATGCCGCATCAAAGACAGCACTCGTTAAGGACCTCTTTGCAAAGTCACTCGCAGCACCTGCACTAGGCATACTCACAGATGTATCAACTCTTCGTTGGTCAGCTGCAGGAGACCTAGTCCACGTTCTTGAGCAACTCGCGATTGAAGCAGAAGCATCAGCTGCAAATCTAAACAATGAACTTGATCGCGTAGAAGATGAACTCTTTGAAACTTCACAGTTGGTTGTCGATAACTTCGAATTGCGCAAGGCTCTTGTAGGAACTGGAACCCCTGAAGCAAAGTCTGCGCTGATTACTGAAGTTCTTTCTAAGAAGGCATCTTCATCAACTGTGAAACTAGCAGTTGCACTTGTGACTGGTTTACGTGGTCGAAGCATCGAAGCAGCATTTGCTGACTATCTCTTCGGTCTTGCTAATCGTCGCAACCGATTGATTGCCGAAATTCGTGTGGCATCTGCAATAACAGATACACAAAAGGCTCGACTCGCAGCAGCAATTGAATCTCAGGTTGGGCAACCAATCCGTGTCAACGTTCAAGTAGACCCATCAATCCTTGGTGGAGTTTCAGTCAAGTTTGCTGATGAACTTGTTGATGGAAGTGTTTCAAATCGACTTGCAGGTGCCGGACGTGCACTTGCCGGAAATAAATAGGAATAAAGGGGAAACTCATGGCAGAGCTCAAGATCCAACCGAATGAAATTCGGGATGCCTTAGCGAATTTCGTTAAGTCATACGATCCAGGCACAGCGGCTCGTGACGAAGTAGGAACAGTAAGCCAGGCAGGCGATGGAATCGCTCGTGTTGAAGGACTTCCTTCAGCAATGGCTAACGAACTTCTTCAGTTCGAGAACGGAACACTAGGACTCGCATTGAACCTTGATGTGCGCGAAATCGGTGTCGTTATCTTGGGCGATTACGCAGGCATTGAAGAAGGAACATCAGTACGACGTACTGGTGAAGTCCTCTCTGTTCCTGTCGGTGATGGATTCCTTGGTCGCGTTGTTGACCCACTCGGTCGACCAATCGATGGCAAAGGTGACATCAAGCCCGATGCACGTCGTGCACTAGAGCTTCAGGCGCCATCAGTAGTACAGCGCCAACCTGTTAAGGAACCAATGGCAACAGGTATTAAGGCAATCGATGCAATGACAGCAATTGGTCGTGGACAGCGTCAGCTCATTATTGGTGACCGCCAGACAGGAAAGACTGCAGTTGCAATCGACACAATTATTAACCAGCGCGAAAACTGGCTCACCGGTGATAAGAAGAAGCAAGTTAAATGTATCTATGTTGCTATTGGTCAAAAAGGTTCAACAATTGCATCCGTTAAGGGCGCTCTTGAAGAAGCTGGCGCAATGGAATACACAACAATCGTTGCCTCACCTGCATCAGACCCAGCAGGCTTTAAATACCTCGCACCATATACAGGTTCTGCAATTGGTCAGCACTGGATGTATAACGGCGAGCATGTTCTGATTGTTTTCGATGATCTCTCAAAGCAAGCTGAGGCATATCGTTCAGTCTCACTTCTACTTCGTCGCCCACCAGGCCGCGAAGCGTACCCAGGAGACGTTTTCTACTTACACTCACGTTTGCTAGAACGTTGCGCAAAGCTTTCCGATGAACTCGGTGGCGGTTCAATGACTGGTTTGCCAATCATTGAAACTAAGGGAAATGACGTTTCAGCATTTATTCCTACCAACGTAATTTCTATTACTGATGGACAGTGCTTCCTTGAAACAGATCTCTTTAACGCAGGCGTTCGCCCAGCGATTAACGTAGGTATCTC
>RFSY01000068.1 GCA_009923805.1 Actinomycetota bacterium | reverse complement strand
CTCTGCTCGCGACATTCTCGCGATTATCGAGAAGTAATCCATGGGAAAAATGTTGGAATTCGACGAGCATGCTCGTCGCGCAATGGAACGTGGAGTTAACCAACTCGCGGATACAGTCAAGGTAACACTTGGTCCTAAGGGACGTAACGTGGTTATCGCAAAGTCATTTGGTGCACCAACTATCACTAACGATGGTGTGACAATTGCAAAAGAGATTGAACTCTCTGATCCAGTAGAGAACATGGGCGCACAGCTCGTTAAGGAAGTTGCCACAAAGACCAACGATGTCGCTGGCGATGGAACAACTACTGCAACAGTTCTTGCTCAAGCAATGGTCAAGGAAGGTCTTCGTAACCTTGCAGCCGGTGCACAACCTATGGATCTCAAGCTCGGCATCGAAGCTGCTGTTGAAGCAGTTTCCGCACGCCTGCGCGAGAATTCAACTGTTGTAAAGGACAAGGCACAGATTGCCGATGTCGCAACAATTTCTGCGCAAGATCGCGCAATCGGTGACCTCATTGCAGAAGCAATGGATAAGGTCGGCAAAGATGGCGTCATCACTGTTGAAGAGGCATCAACTACGGCACTTGAACTTGAGTTCGCTGAAGGTATGCAATTCGATAAGGGTTACATCTCTCCATATTTCGTCACTGACCAAGATCGCATGGAGTCAGTACTAGATGATGCTTATGTGCTTATCTCTGCTAATAAGATCTCGGCACTTCCTGAACTCCTTCCACTCCTTGAGAAGGTTTCACAGGCAGGAAAGCCGCTATTGATTATTGCTGAAGATGTTGAAGGCGAAGCGCTTTCGACCCTCGTTGTAAACCGCATGCGCGGAGTATTTACATCAGCTGCGGTTAAGGCACCTGGCTTCGGAGATCGTCGTAAGGCAATGTTGCAAGACATTGCAATCCTTACAGGAGCGACAGTTATCTCAGCAGAAGTTGGAATGAAACTTGAGGCTGCAACTCTTGAAGATCTCGGTCGCGCTCGTCGCATCGTGATTACCAAGGATGCAACCACCATCGTTGACGGTGCTGGAGATAAAGCACTTGTTGCAGGTCGCGTCAGCGAAATCCGCAACGAGATTGCTACCTCTGACTCTGATTGGGATCGCGAGAAGCTACAAGAGCGAGTTGCAAAACTTGCTGGTGGCGTCTGCGTTATCAAGGTCGGAGCACACACAGAAGTCGAGCTCAAAGAGAAGAAGCACCGTTTAGAGGATGCTATCTCTGCTACTCGCGCAGCTGTTGAAGAAGGAATCGTTATCGGCGGAGGCGCAGCACTAGTTCACGCTGCCGATGCTCTTAATGACAACCTCGGATTCACAGGCGATAAGGCTGTTGGTGTTGCACTCGTTCGCAAAGCATGCGATGAACCACTTCGCTGGATTGCTGAAAATGCTGGACTTGAGGGCTACGTGGTAGTTGCAAAGGTTCGCGCACTTAAAGTAAATGAAGGCTTCAACGCTGCAACTGATGTCTATGGTGATCTTGCAAAAGATGGCGTCATCGACCCAGTGAAGGTGACTCGTTCAGCTCTTGCCAATGCCGCATCTATCGCTGCAATGTTTATTACAACAGAAGCGGTTGTATTCGAACGTCCTGCAGATCAAGAGCCAGCATCAAGTGGAAATGGACATTCACATGGTCCTGGTGGACACAGCCACTAAGCTCGCGAAGTAACTTACGAAAAATCCCCCGTACTCGAAAGAGTTACGGGGGATTTTTTATTCTAAATTAAAATTTATGATGCGTGTGAAATGAGTGGAATTCCACGTTGGATGAGAATTGTTGCGCGATCATCTTCAGAGAGACCGCCCCAGATCCCGTAAGGTTCTTGGACTGACAACGCATGTGCACGGCATGCCGCGATGACTGGGCATGATGCACAGACAGCCTTGGCAGCGTTCTCGCGATTGCGGCGTCGTGGGCCTCGCTCACCATCTGGGTGGAAGAACATTTCAGAATCCAACGAACGACAGGCGCCCGCGTACTGCCACTCCCATTGCTCTGCAATTGGTTGAGGAAGACGTGAAAGTTCTGCCATGGTTTTCTCCTTTGTTTGCTAGGGATGACGATACAACCGATTCATAGGTTGTTCAATAACCGCGCCAAGAAAGATTATTGAGTTGCCCTAAATGTCCGATTTTGGGGTGGTGAGTTAGAGCACTTCACGCCACGATTACCCCATGGCAGCCGCGGAGCAAGAGAGACTCACCGTGGCAGCAGTGGCTCGCCGAATAGGAGTGGCTCCGGCGACGCTTCGCACCTGGGATCGTCGTTACGGCCTGGGCCCAAGTGATCACCAAGAAGGTGAACACCGCAGGTACACCGCTGAAGATGTAGCCACGCTAACGACGATGCGACGTTTAATCGTTGCAGGGGTGAGTCCAGCTGAAGCGGCTGAGCAAGCGCTGGCCCATAAGGGTGATATCAAAATTGAGCAGTTGGTAAAGAATTTTCAAGTTCGTTCAGATGTAGTGGATGCAATTGTGAAAGCGGCGCAATCCCTTGATCGTAATTTTGTCGATGCGCTCTTGCGTCAGGAAATTTCTCAGTGTGGAGTTATTGATAGTTGGCACGAAGTAATGGTTCCCGTCTTAATAATCGTTGGCGATATTTGGGCCAAAACTGGTGAGGGAATTGAAGTAGAGCATTTACTTTCGGAATCCATCACAAATGTTTTTCGTGATTTCGCTAGACAAGTAGAGCGCCCCATCAATCCACGCCCAGTGGTTCTGGCTTCGGTCGGAGAAGAAGTTCATTCCCTAGCTCTCTATGCGCTCAACGCTGCACTTGCTGAAATAAATATTGATTGTCATGTGATGGGCGCGCGAACTCCGCTGGAGGCGCTCTCTAAAGTAGTAAATCGCAGCGCCCCACCGGCTATCTTTCTGTGGGCGCAGTTAGCAAAGAATGGTGATCCCATCTATTTTAAAAATATCCCAGACATCAGGCCAGCGCCACGTGTTGTCCTTGGTGGCCCTGGCTGGGACCGAAAGCAATGCGCAGATATTCCCTTTGCTGAGGATTTATCCTTCGCTTGTTCTGAAATCAAGCAGGCAATCGGCGCCTAAATCAGCCGGTAGACTGCGCTCTCGTAGATAGTTGAGGGAGCCAGAGATGAGCATCGATTCCGAGAAGGTCGCGCTCCTTGGCCTGACGTATGACGATGTTCTACTTCTGCCAGATGCCTCTGATGTAGTGCCTTCTGAAGTTGATACTTCTACCCGACTTACTCGCAACGTCACTTTGGCCGTACCTTTGATTTCCTCCGCCATGGATACCGTCACTGAATCAACCATGGCAATCGCAATGGCTAAAGCTGGCGGCATCGGAATTATCCACCGCAATCTTCCTGTCGATGAGCAAGTTACCCACGTGAAGTTAGTCAAAAACGTAGGTCTTGCAGGGGCCGCTGTTGGTGTTGGTGATGATGGGTTTGCACGTGCACAAGCACTCATTGAAGCCGGAGTAGATGTAGTCGTCGTTGATACTGCGCATGGTCATCACCGTGCTGTGCTTGACGCTATTTCACGAATTAAAAAGTTTTCTTCCACAATCGAAATTATTGGTGGAAATGTTGCAACACGTGCAGGTGCACAGGCACTGATTAATGCTGGTGCAGATGCGGTAAAAGTGGGAGTTGGCCCAGGATCTATTTGCACAACACGTGTTGTTGCAGGTGTTGGCGTTCCACAAGTAACAGCAATCATCGAAGCAGCTAAGGCGTGCAACAAGGCAGGTATTCCCCTTATTGCAGATGGTGGACTGCAATATTCTGGCGATATCGTCAAAGCAATTGTTGCGGGCGCGCATTCAGTAATGCTCGGCTCATTACTTGCAGGATGTGAAGAATCACCTGGCGAACTCGTTGAAATTGATGGGCGCATGTATAAGGCATATCGCGGAATGGGTTCACTTGGCGCGATGCAATCTCGCGGTGAGAAGAAGTCATATTCCAAAGATCGCTATATGCAAGATGATGTTCTTTCAGAAGATAAATTGGTTCCCGAAGGCATCGAAGGAAAAGTTACTTATCGCGGTCCTGTGGCAGAAGTGGTTCACCAACTTGTCGGCGGACTTCGCAGCGGAATGGGATATGCAGGAGCTCCTGATATCGAAACTCTGCGCCGTGAAGGTCGCCTCATTCAAATTACGGCAGCTGGCTTACAAGAGAGCCACCCACATGATGTATTACATGTGGCTGATGCCCCTAACTACAGCAAGAAGAAATAACTATGGATTACGAAATCGCCCCCGGAAAACGCGCCCGCCACGCTTATTCATTTGAGGACATTGCAATAGTCCCAAGTCGTCGTACACGCACACCTGAAGATGTATCCACTGCCTGGCAGATTGATGCTTATAAGTTTGATTTACCTCTTATTGCAGCGCCCATGGACTCTGTTGTCTCACCTGAAACTGCAATTGAAATCGGAAGATTAGGTGGCCTGGGCGTTCTTAATCTTGAAGGTTTATGGACCCGATACGAGGATCCACGAATTCCATTGGGTGAAATCGCATCGATGCCAGATCAGCATGCAACACGTCGTATGCAAGAAATTTATGCAGCACCTATTCGCCCAGAACTCATTAAAGAACGCATCAAGCAGATTCGTGACTCAGGCGTCACAGTTGCAGCATCTCTTTCACCACAGCGCACAGCTGAACTTCATAAGGCTGTTATTGACGCCGGCGTGGATATCTTTGTTATTCGCGGAACTACTGTCTCTGCCGAACATGTTGCTGCAGAAAATGAAGCGCTCAATCTCAAGAAATTTATTTATGAACTCGATGTTCCAGTCATCGTTGGTGGAGTAGCAACTACAACTGGCGCACTTCACCTCATGCGCGCAGGTGCTGCCGGTGTGCTTGTTGGATTTGGCGGAGGCGCAGCACATACAACACAGACCGTTCTTGGAATCCAAGTTCCTATGGCAACAGCAGTGGCTGATGTTGCAGCAGCGCGCCGCGAATATCTTGATGAATCTGGTGGTCGCTACGTTCACGTTATCGCCGATGGTTCTGTTGGAAGATCAGGCGATATTGCAAAAGCAATTGCATGTGGTGCAGATGCTGTCATGATGGGATCGGCACTTGCTAAAGCCGTGCAATCACCTGGACTTGGTTGGCACTGGGGTTCAGAGGCATATCACCAAGAAGTTCCACGTGGTCAGCGCGTAAATGTAGGAACAGTGGGAACTTTGGAAGAGATTTTAATTGGGCCATCACATGCATCTGATGGCTCAATGAATTTGTTTGGTGCACTACGTCGTGCAATGGCCACCTGCGGATACTCAGATGTGAAGTCATTCCAGCGCGTAGAAATCGTTATGCAGCATGGCCGATAAGCACGGCGTTCTTGTCGTCGATTTCGGCGCGCAGTATGCACAACTCATCGCTCGTCGAGTTCGTGAAGCACATGTGTATTCAGAAATTGTCCCATCCTCGATTACTGCATCAGAAGTAAGTGCAAAAAATCCAGAGGCAATCATTCTCTCTGGCGGACCATCTTCGGTCTATGCAGATCACGCACCTAAAGTAGATCCAGCAATCTTCGCACTCGGTATTCCAGTCTTTGGAATTTGTTATGGATTTCAAACAATGGCTGCGGCCCTTGCTGGCGTAGTTGCACAGACCGGAAAATCAGAGTTTGGTCGCA
>RFSY01000067.1 GCA_009923805.1 Actinomycetota bacterium | reverse complement strand
GTTGAGAGTTAAATGCTTCTTATGAACTTCCATTACTTCAACATGAGACCAAGCGCCTTTTCCATCGCTGAGGTTGAAAAAATTTCCACTTTGCATGCGCAGCACACGGATTGCATGGTTGGCATCTTCGTTCTTAAATTCATACGTAGCTCCGACCGTTGTTGGAAGGTCATCAACAAAGAAGAGCGTAAGCATTAGCGGTTAAATGCATCTCTAAATTTAGTGAAGAGTCCATCTTTATGGCCCTTGATTTTCACATCGCCATCTTTTTCACCACGTGATTGCGCAAATTCCTTCAGTAACTTCTCTTGTTCGCGGCTGAGTTTGCCTGGCGTTGCCACATCAACATGGACAATCAGATCTCCGCGATGTGTGGAGCGCAAGCGAGTCATACCTTTAGCCTTAACAGGGATAGTTGTTCCACTCTGAGTGCCCGCCTTGATCTGCACATCAACACTTCCATCTAGGCACTCGACCTTTACGGTTGTTCCAAGTGATGCGGCTGCGAATGAGACCTCGATAGCAATATGTAAGTTATCTCCATCGCGCAGTAAGAATTCGTGGTCAGCTTCAACAATTTCAACATAGAGATCGCCAGCAGGTCCACCGCCAGCACCCACTTCTCCGCGGCCCGCCATCTGAATTCTGTTGCCGGTTTCAACACCTGCAGGAACTTTAATATTAATTGTTTGACGTGCGCGTACTCGCCCATCACCTGCACATTCGCGGCAAGGATCAGTAGTCACTGTGCCATATCCAGAACAGTTATTACATGGACGAGATGTCATTACTTGACCGAGGAAAGATTTCTGAACGAATTGAGTTTCACCGCGCCCCTTACATACCGGACACATTGAGGGTGAACTTTGATTTGCAGTTCCTTGACCATCGCACTTCGTGCAGACAACTGCTGATTCCAAAGTGATATCGCGCTCTGTTCCAAAACATGCTTCATTGAGATCAACTTCGATGCGAATGAGGGCATCTTGACCTTGGCGCATTCGTGGACGTGGTCCGCGATTTCCACCGCCACCAAAGAATGCATCCATGATGTCGCTAAATCCACCGCCACCGAATCCTCCACCAAAGCCACCGCCGAAACCTTGACCACCCATGTCATATTGCTGACGTTTCTGCGGATCACTTAAAGTGTCATAGGCGGCAGTTACCTCTTTAAATTTATTCTGCACTTCAGGATCTGGATTTACATCGGGATGAAGTTCGCGAGCAATCTTTCGGTAAGCCTTCTTAATCTCATCTTGTGAAGCGCCTCTATCAAGACCTAATAGATCGTAATAATCAGCCATTACTTAGCGCTCTCTTCAATATATCGACCGACATATCTAGCAACAGCAGAGACAGCTGAGATGGAACCTGCGTAATCCATACGTGTTGGGCCAAGGACTCCGAGTGAACCAAGAGAAGGATCGGCGCCATAACCAACTGTGACAAGTGATGTTGTCTGCAAATTTGCTTCTAACTGTTCACTTCCAATAGTCACGTGCACGGTTGGATGAGCATCACTAAGCAGACGCAGCAAAACAACTTGTTCTTCCAGCGCTTCCAGAATTGGGGAAAGAGTCGGACCTAAATCCTCACCTGATCGCGCCAAGTTTCCAGTGCCAGAAATAGCCATCTTCTCGCGACCAGTTGATTCGCGAAGATGGGGATATTGCACGACAGCAACTTGCTTAGTGATATCTGCCAGCAATTTTGCGCTTCGCACAACAACATCTTCAAGATCTAACGCACCTTCAAGAAATGTTTCAATTGCGCGACGTTCTGCAGTTGAAAGCGGCTTAATCGTTGAGAGTTTATCTACGAATAATCTGTAACCTCGGTCAGTTGGAATACGACCCGCACTTGTGTGAGGTTGGGTAATAAAGCCTTCTTCTTCTAAAACAGCCATCTCATTACGAATCGTTGCAGGGCTAATCCCAAGAGCTCGTTTATCGGCGATAGCTTTAGAGCCAACAGGAACCTGGGTCTCTACATATTCATCGACGATTGCTCGAAGAATCTCCAGCCGGCGATCAGTTGTCATAGTTTGGCAATCTTATCCTGACGCGCTTAGGCGAGCATTTCTTGCGTGAGACGGTCGGCAATTAAGCGACCTTGTGGGGTCAGGGCAATTGTGTTTTCGCCCTCGATGACATGTCCGCTCTTGATGTACTCCATAGTGCGTTCGTATTGAGCGACAGTCAATGCAGATTTTTTCACTCCATCAGGCATGCGAATTGCGAGCATGATGTACTCAGATTTTTTCTGCTCATCGTTAAGAATTTCAGAGTCTTTAATGGGTGAAATACCCGCAAATACTTTCTCTTTGTAAGCGCTGGGATGCTTCACATTCCAGAAGCGTTTCTGATCAATATGTGAATGTGCACCAGGGCCTAAACCCCACCAATTATTTGATTTCCAATAAGCAATATTGTGGCGGCATTGATGGCCAGGCTTTGACCAATTCGAGAGTTCATACCACTTCAAACCTTTTTGCAGACATTGCTGATCAATAAGCAGATACATATCAGCCATCAGATCATCATCAGGCATCGTGTATTCACCGCGCTTGATCTGCGCCGCAAGCTTTGTGCCTGCTTCAACAATTAACGCATATGCGCTGATGTGATCAGTCTCTAGCGATAGCGCCTCTTTTACGGTTGCTGCCCAGTCACTTAACGTTTCACCTGGCGCGCCATAAATCAGGTCGATAGAGATAGATGAAAAACCTGCAGCTCGCGCCAACTCGACAGATTTGCGAACATTTTCTGGATTATGTGTGCGATCAAGAACTTTCAAAACATCTGGATTAGATGATTGCATGCCGAATGAGATGCGATTAAAACCTACCGCAATAAGTTCTTCTAGCTTCTCTTGAGTCACTGAATCTGGGTTTGCCTCTAGCGTGATTTCACAATCATCGGTTACTCCATTACGCGCCTTGATTGCCGCAATCACGCGACCTAAATCCTTTGGTGGAAGTAGAGATGGGGTGCCTCCCCCAAAGAAGATCGTTGGCACTACATCGGTCGGGGCTGCTTCTAATTCTTTCAGAACGGCATCGATGTAATCACCGGAGACTATTTCCAGAGTTGCACCATCTTGAAGTTCTGATGGCGTGTAGGTATTGAAGTCACAATATCCGCAACGTCGTACGCAATACGGGATATGAACGTAAAACGAGAGCATTTTTATGATTCGAGCTTACGCGCTGCTTTAATCTTTTCGATATCTGCATCAGTAGCAAGGGCGGCAACGAAGGCTTCCTGCGGAACTTCAACACGTCCCACCATCTTCATGCGCTTCTTACCTTCCTTCTGCTTCTCGAGAAGTTTGCGCTTACGTGAAATATCTCCGCCGTAACACTTAGCAAGAACATCTTTGCGAATAGCGCGAATCGATTCGCGGGCAATAATGCGTGAACCAATCGCAGCCTGAATAGGAACTTCAAATTGCTGGCGAGGAATGAGTTCGCGCAATTTTCCGGTCATCATCACACCATAGGCATAGGCCTTATCACGGTGAACGATTGCGCTAAAGGCATCGACTGCTTCGCCTTGTAGCAAAATATCAACCTTTACCAAATTGCCTTCTTCATCACCCATCTCTTCATAATCAAGAGATGCATATCCACGTGTGCGGCTTTTGAGTTGATCAAAGAAGTCAAAGACAATTTCAGCAAGAGGAAGCGTGTAACGAATTTCAACACGATCTTCAGAGATGTAATCCATCCCGAGCATCACGCCACGGCGCTCTTGGCAGAGTTCCATAATCGTTCCAATAAATTCTGCAGGAGCCAGAATTGTTGATTTTACGATTGGCTCTTTCACGGAATTGATCTTGCCATCAGGAAATTCAGATGGGTTGGTAACGACAAACTCTTTGCCATCTTCCATCGTGACTCGGTAGACCACGTTTGGCGCAGTTGAAATCAGATTGAGTTTTGCTTCACGCTCGAGGCGTTCGCGCACAATCTCCATATGAAGTAACCCAAGGAAGCCGCAGCGGAAACCAAAACCAAGCGCTGCAGAACTTTCCGGTTCATAGACAAGTGCTGCATCGTTGAGTTGCAATTTTTCTAGCGCATCGCGCAGAACAGGAAAGTCGGCGCCATCGAGTGGGAAGAGACCAGAAAAGACCATCGGCTTGGGATCTTTATAACCACCGAGAGGATCCTTTGTTGGACGCGCGAAGTTGGTAATTGTGTCACCCACGCGAGATTGGCGAACATCTTTTACACCTGTAATTAAGTAACCTACCTCGCCAACGCCAAGTCCCTTTGATGGCAGCGGTTCTGGTGAGATAACGCCAACTTCAAGTGCTTCATGCTTAACACCTGTTGAATACATTTGAATCTGTTCGCGTGGATTAATGTGACCATCAACGACGCGAACGTAGGTGACTACGCCGCGATAAGAATCATAGACAGAGTCAAAGATCAGCGCGCGTGCCGGTGCATCGGGATCTCCCACTGGTGCAGGAATCTGATCGATGATTTGATCGAGCAAATCTGCAACACCATCGCCGGTTTTTCCAGAAACACGTAATACATCTTCAACTTTGCAACCAATAAGACCCGCAAGTTCGGCAGCAAACTTTTCTGGTTGGGCGTTCGGTAGATCAATTTTATTGAGGACCGGAATAATCGTGAGGTTGTTCTCCATCGCCAGATAAAGGTTGGCAAGAGTCTGCGCTTCGATTCCTTGTGCACAGTCAACGAGCAAGACAGCGCCTTCACATGCTGCAAGCGAGCGCGAAACTTCATAGGTGAAGTCAACGTGTCCAGGAGTATCGATCATATTCAGGATATATTCCTGGCCATCGATACCGCTGCGCCATGGCAAACGAACTGCTTGAGATTTAATAGTGATACCGCGTTCGCGTTCGATATCCATACGGTCTAGATACTGTGCGCGCATATTGCGAGCTTCTACAACTTCAGTAATTTGTAGCATGCGATCGGCCAACGTCGATTTACCGTGATCGATATGAGCGATGATGCAGAAGTTACGGATCTGCGCCGGATTAGTTGAAGCCGGCTGCGGCGCCTTCGCAATGGATATTGCAGGCACTTAAGCGACCTTTATCTTCGGGATATCTTTAGAAGATTGGAAAGAATTAACGAACGCCGGCTTTAGCAGCAGCCTTAGCCATTGAAGACTTCTTATTTGCAGCAGCGTTCTTATGAAGAACACCCTTTGAGACTGCAATATCAAGAGCCTTTGAAGCTGCGCGAAGTTCAGCAGTTGTTGCAGCAGCGTCACCTGAGTCGCGGAACTTGCGAACAGCAGTCTTAATTGAAGATGAGACAGACTTATTGCGAAGGTATGCCTTCTCGTTTGTCTTGATACGCTTGATCTGCGACTTGATATTTGCCACGTCTATTGCTCCGTCTGTGTGTTTTTAGCCAAACCTTGTGATTTGTGCAGACGCGTAGGTTATCAGCGTAAGGGGCAGGCTCCCAAATCCAATCAGCGCTGAGCGCGAGCGGCAGCGATGGTCTGAAGTGCCTTTTCTAGGGCGAAGATGGGGTCAGATGAGGCCCCTTTCACATCGGCATCGGCCTTTGCAATCGCTTCAACTGCGGTGGCGATTCCACGAGGAGTCCAGGATTGCAACTGCCGGCGAGCCTTATCAATCTGCCATGGCGCCATTCCAAGTTGCCCAGCTAATTCAAAA
>RFSY01000066.1 GCA_009923805.1 Actinomycetota bacterium | reverse complement strand
CTCGAGAAAACTCAGGTGCAAGCACTCGCCGATCGACTTATCTACATGATTCGCGAGATCAAGCAGAGCGATGTCACCATTTCGATCTCAAAATTGCCTCGCGATAACGCACCACTTAACACACCCATTGAGGAGGAATTTCGAGTTGGAATCATCGGATTAGCTTTTGATTCCGAAGCGGTATTGATACAGGTTGATCTTCAAGCTGTCTCTGATGGTGGCGAGGAAGAGCCGGAATTTATAGATGTCGATGATTTATCTACCGATCAAGATATTTTACGAGTCCTCATCTCACCTTCTGAAGCAGATCGTTTTGCTCATCGCGCTAACAGTGTCGTAGGTGCAGGACGACAACCATGTCCATTTTGCGGTGGGCCTATTGATCCACGCGGACACTTATGTCCGCGAGCAAATGGATATAGACGATGAAAACAATTATTGAGCATCTGACAAACAGTGAGATCGAAGTAACTGGCCGTCTGGTTGATGCTTCCAACGCAACTCTTTTTGGTTCTGCAACGCTCGAAGGCGAGAGCATCTCCATCATCTATAAACCGATTGCAGGGGAGAGACCACTCTGGGATTTTCCCGATGGAAATCTTGCGCAACGCGAATATGCTGCATATCTACTGAGCACTTTAAGTTCATGGAACGTTGTTCCACCAACAGTATTGCGCGATGGTCCGTTTGGTCTAGGAATGGTTCAACAGTGGATTGATATCGACGAGTCCATTGACTTAGCTATCTTGTATCGACAAGACCTACCCCAATTGCGGAAATTGGCACTCTTCGACGCTGTAATCAACAATACTGATCGCAAGATAGGACATTTGCTTCCGGATTCAGATGGTCAGATTTTTGGATGTGATCATGGAGTCACCTTCCACTCAGAAGATAAGTTGCGCACAGTTCTCTGGCAGTGGGCGGATCAGGAGTTCACCGAAAGTGAGATTTCCGAGTTGGTTTCTTTGCAAGGTATTCTCAAAGCTACGTCAGAGCAATTCACGAAACTCATTACAGAAGAAGAATTTGCTGCTCTCTTGGAAAGAATCGAAAGACTGCTTCTTACAAAGAGTTTTCCTACACCGAGTGATGAATGGCCTGCGGTGCCGTGGCCTCCATTTTAAGTTAGGGTAATCGACATGCGTTCTTGGCCGGAATTAAGTATTCCTGAACTCTCCAGCGGGTTTGCGCTACCCGCCTTATCGCTTTACAACACTGCATCTGCACAGGTAGAGGAACTTGCAAAGAAAAAGATTTATCGGATGTATGTATGTGGGATTACACCCTATGACGCAACGCATCTGGGTCACGCTGCCACCTATCTTACCTTTGATCTCATTAATCGCTACCTGCGGGCAACAGGCTCAGAGGTTCTCTTCGTTCAAAACATCACTGATATTGATGACCCACTTCTAGAACGTGCGCAACGTGATGGCATTTCGTGGAGTGAGCTAGCAGAGTCGCAAATCAATTTGTTTCGGGGAGATATGGCTGATCTGCATGTGCTCCCACCTAGTGATTACGTGGGTGTTGTTGAAGCGATACCACTTGTTATTACAGCAATTGAGAAATTGCAGATAGCTCAAACTACTTACCAGGTTGAAGAGGATCTCTACTTTAGAATTCACTCAGATCCAGAGTTTGGAACGCGTTCTCACTATACAAATTCGCAGATGCTAGAGATCTTCGCCCAACGTGGAGGAGATCCACAACGTGCTGGAAAAGAGAATCCATTCGATGCCCTCTTATGGCTTGCACAACGCGAGGGAGAGCCCGGCTGGCCAAGCCCATTTGGTATAGGTAGGCCAGGATGGCATATTGAATGTTGTGCGATAGCCCTTAACTATTTGAAGCCAGACCCGCGTGATGATTTTGCAATTGATATACAAGGTGGTGGTAGTGACCTGATTTTCCCGCATCATGAAATGTCAGCGGCGCAATCGCGCATCATCGGAGATCAACGATTTGCACGAATGTATGTGCACGGCGGAATGATCGGTCTTGACGGAGAGAAGATGAGTAAATCTCTTGGCAATCTGGTCTTCGTATCAGCGCTCATCCAGCAAGGCGTTGAACCCACTGCAATTCGCTGGGCGCTCATGGGTCATCGCTATTCAGAGGATTTGATGTGGTCTGATTCTTTGATGAGTACTGCATCAGAGGAAGTGGAGCGGTTGCGTCTTAATCTTGCGCGGATGGAAGTCGCGCCAACAACACCGGTCATTGAAAATTTAATCGCTGCGCTCTCCAAAAATCTTGATACTCCAGAGGTGCTTGATGTTTTGCGTCGCTGGATGCTCGATACGGAATCTGGTGTAGTCGGGGGAGAAGCAGGCGAGTTAGGAAGAGCTCTTGATTCGCTATTAGGTTTTTCGCTCTAATTTCCGGTTTGGCGTCGCAAAAATCTCTCTAGTTCACGAGCTATAGATTCACCGGATGCTTCAGGTAGATCAGATGCATCCTTGGTCTCTTCCAGTGCTTTCACATACTCGGCAACATCGGAATCTTCTCTTGCCATCTCAGTTACTTCTAACTCCCAATCAGCGGATTGTTCATGCAAATCACCTTGCGGTATAGAAATATCCAGGAAATCTTCGAGTGAATTGATCAGAGCCATTGTCGCTTTAGGTGAAGGTGAATTTGAAGCGTAATGAGGGACCGCCGCCCATAACGAAATTGCATCTATGCCACGTCGAACGCAGGCATCTTGAATCACACCAAGAACTCCAGTGGGACCTTCATATTTACTTATCTCCACGCCGAGGCGGGCAGCGATATCTGGATGTGCACCACTGCCACTTACGGTAATTGGCCGGGTATGAGGAGTGTCTGCCAGCATCGAACCAATAGTTATTACGATCTCAATCTCAAGATCATCGGCTAAATCGAGTAAATCCGATGTGAATGTTTTCCACTTCATCGACGGTTCAACCCCACGAACAACTACAAAATCATTTTCGAGCGATGGCGTGCGTAATGCAAAGATTTGAGTACCGGGCCATGTGAGATTGCGAACATGCGAATCATCAACTTCAATCATGGGGCGATTAACTTGGAAATCATAAAACTCTTCTGGATCGACATCTGCAATCAGTTCTGGAACAACATCAAAGGATGGGTCTGTCCAGCACCCTAATAAGTGTGATGCAGCGCCCGTTGCAGCCTCTGCGGCATCGTTCCATCCAGAAAAAGCAACGATCATTACTGGATTACGTAAGGCAGGTATTTGATGAATCTCCACATCGATACCTTAAGGTAACCTCAGCACTGTGGCGAGCGAGAAAACACCTCCAAAATTCTTAGATGGCGCCCTTCGCCGCGCCCTCGCCGCGGGAACGGTGATTGCCGATGGCGCTATGGGAACGATGCTTCAGGCGGCAGATCCGTCGTTAGAGGATTTTCAAGGCCACGAGGGATGCAACGAAATTCTCAATGTCACCCGCCCAGATCTAGTCGCTTCTGTGCATGAGGAATATCTTCGTGTTGGAGTTGATGCTATCGAGACAAATACATTCGGAGCGAACTGGGCAAATTTGGCCGAGTATGGAATTGAAGATCGCATCTACGAGTTGGCATTTTCGGGCGGAGAGATAGCTCGGAAGTCAGCAGATAAATTCTCAACACCAGAGAAACCGCGTTTTGTTCTTGGCTCACTTGGGCCCGGCACCAAACTTCCAAGTCTGGGTCATACGACATATCAAAAGTTGAAAGAGGCTTATTACACAGCATCGAAGGGGCTCGTTGACTCAGGTTCGGATGCGCTACTGATTGAAACAACGCAAGATCTTTTGCAAGCAAAGGCCGCAGTAAACGGTGCTCGGCAAGCCATCACAGAATCTGCGCGCGATGTAGTTCTCATCGTTCAAGTTACTGTTGAAACAACGGGAACAATGTTGCTCGGTTCTGAAATCGGTGCCGCGCTCAACGCACTTGAACCACTAGGTATCGATCTCATTGGTCTGAACTGCGCAACTGGTCCCACCGAGATGTCGGAACATTTGCGTTATCTTTCAAAAAATTCAACGGCTGCGATATCAGTGATGCCCAATGCTGGTCTTCCGATTTTAGGTAAGAAGGGTGCTGAATACCCACTCGGTCCAGAAGAGCTTGCAATAGCACTAGAAACATTCGTAAACGATTACGGCATTGGACTTATCGGTGGATGTTGCGGCACTACGCCTGAACACATGCAAGCGGTCGTTAAGAAGTTAGAGAACCATCCCAATCGCGCCAGAACGATTGTCGTAGAACCTGGAGCATCTTCCATCTATCAATATGTTCCCTTTAGGCAGGATAAGACTTATATGGCTATCGGTGAACGCACCAATGCAAATGGCTCTCGCGCTTTTCGGGATGCGTTGATTGTTGAAGATTGGGCCACGTGTGTGGAAATTGCACGCGATCAAATTCGCGACGGCGCGCATATGCTTGATCTGTCAGTTGATTATGTGGGCCGTGATGGCGCACGAGATATGCGAGAGATTGCTTCACGCTTTGCAACATCATCAACGCTTCCCATAGTCCTTGATTCGACAGAACCTGCTGTTCTACAAGCTGGCCTCGAATCTTTGGGTGGGCGCTCTGTTATCAACTCAGTCAATTATGAAGATGGAGATGGTCCAACTTCACGTTTCGCTCGGATCATGCCTTTGGTTCAAGAGCACGGTGCATCGGTTGTGGCTCTGACTATTGATGAAGAGGGACAAGCGCGAACCGCTGAATGGAAACTGCGTGTTGCTCGCAGATTAATTGAAGATCTGACTAATAACTGGGGAATGTCTGTCGGAGATATTTTGATTGACACCTTAACTTTCCCGATTGCAACGGGACAAGAAGAGACCAGACGTGATGGTTTAGAGACAATCAGCGCAATTAAATCCTTGAAGAGTGAATACCCGGATGTGCAGACAACTTTGGGTGTCAGTAACGTTTCTTTCGGCCTTAATCCGGCGGCACGCGTGGTTCTCAACTCAGTCTTCCTAGCTGAATGCGTAAATGCAGGACTTGATTCAGCAATCGTTCATCCCTCAAAGATTATGCCAATGGCACGTATTGAAGCTAGGCAGAAAGAACTGGCTCTCGATCTCATTTATGATCGAAGAACTTTCGACGGCGAAAACTGTACCTACGACCCACTCTCTGAATTCTTGCAACTTTTTGAAGGTGTAGAACTAGCTGCATCTCGAAATATTCGTGCTTCTGAATTAGCAGCTCTTCCACTGCGTCAACGTTTAGAACGTCGCATCATTGATGGGGAAAAAGTTGGACTCACTGATGATTTAGATTCTGCTATGGCCGAAGGTGTAGCGCCATTGCAGATCATTAATGATCATCTATTGGAAGGCATGAAGGTAGTAGGGGAGCTCTTTGGAAAAGGAGAGATGCAACTTCCCTTTGTATTACAAAGTGCAGAAGTGATGAAATCCGCTGTCGCATATCTAGAGCCTCATATGGAGAAGTCTGCAGATGGCGGGCGCGGAAGAATGCTGCTTGCCACCGTCAAGGGCGATGTTCACGACATTGGAAAGAACCTAGTCGACATCATTTTGTCCAACAATGGCTACCAAGTTGTCAATATTGGAATTAAGCAAACAATTAACCAGATTATTGATGCCGCACTTGAGAATGAAGTTGATGCAGTTGGTATGTCTGGACTGCTCGTAAAATCAACAGTGATTATGAAAGAGAATCTCCAAGAGATAACTGCTCGGGGACTCGATCAAAAGTGGCCAGTTGTTTTAGGTGGCGCTGCTCTTACTCGTGCATATGTAGAGCAAGATTTAGCTGAGATCTTTCCAGGTGAAGTGCGCTATGCACGCGATGCGTTCGATGGTTTACGTCTTATGGATGCAATCATGGCTGTTAAGCGCGGTGATGAAGGAGCTGCGCTACCAGCGTTACGTGAGCGCAAAGTAAAAGCCGTTCCTCGCAAGTCAGTAGATACTGTTATCGACACAGTGCGAAGTGATGTGGCACTTGATATCAATATTCCAAATGTTCC
>RFSY01000065.1 GCA_009923805.1 Actinomycetota bacterium | reverse complement strand
CCACGGCGGCTAGTGATTCCCGCGTCGGCAATTATCTTATTTAGGCGCATATCGGCCATGTGGCTATCCATTCTCGACAGTCAGCTCCCCCAGCAAAGATCACGACGGGCGTCGTTATCTGTAGGGGTGTTGCGCTAAGTGTAAGGCTTGGACTAGTCGGTTAGCGAATCGAGAATCTCATCTAACCCATCGATATCAGGTAGATGTGGCGCTAAGGCCGGCAAATCTGTGAGGGCATTGAGGCCTAGGCGCTCCAGGAAGTAACTGGTGGTCTTATAGAGGATTGCCCCAGTTTCGTTCTCCACGCCATATTCTTCAACTAGACCACGAGTAATTAAGGTCTTCATCACTGCCTCGACGTTTACTCCGCGAATCGCCGAAACTCTAGCTCTGGAGACTGGCTGACGGTAGGCGATAACAGCTAACGTCTCAAGGGCAGCTTGAGTCAGACGATTCTGCTGACCATCAAGAACGAACTTCTCAACTACGGCGCTGGAGTCTGGATGGCTATAGAAGCGCCAGCCACCGTTAATGGCCTTTAGGGTAAATCCACGATTCTCATATGTAGGAAGAAGGGCTTGTAGGGATTCCACAACCCGATCAACGGTGACGCCTAAGACAGAGGCGAGAGTCAGCTCTGTCACCGGCTCATCGACAACCATCAAAATTGCTTCAATGGAGCGACCGAGCGCCGCTGGATCTGATAGGTCGTTCTCCAGGCTTGGTTCAGGCTCTTGTACAACTGAGAGCCCTTCGGTGAAAACATCCTCAATCTCGGGATTAGACATTTTGATCCTCTACTGTCTCATTTTCTAGAATTACCGGGAGGTCAAACTCATCCGTAGCACTCACTTCACCCTCATCTGAGCCAACCCAGCTGATCTGAAGGTCCCCAAGTGCCACGACCTGCTCAAATCGCAGTGCACCCTGACGATAGAGATCGAGGAGGGCTAAGAATCTGGCGACTACAACCATTGTGGTCTCGGCGCCATGGATGAGGTTTCTAAAGGAGAGGGTTCGGGACTTACGAAGAGCCTCCACGACCAATAGCGACTCGGCAGCCACGCTCACCAGGGCGTTATGCAGGTGTTCTACGCTGACCAATGGCGGCGCTTTCGGCGTGAGAACACGCTGCGCGATGGCGGCAAAACGCTGTGGGCCCACGCCGATGAGCACCGCAGGAAGCAGCGCTGCCAGCACTGGATCCAGGGCAACCACTCGCGGGAAAGATTTATCGGCTAGAGCGATTGATTCCTGGAAAGAAGCAGCTATCTCCTTGAAGGCGCGATATTGGAGCAGGCGGGCGAAGAGAATATCTCGAGCCTCAAGCAGCGCAAGGTCTTCATCATCTTCGATCTCACCGCTTGGAAGAAGACGCGCTGCCTTGAGATCAAGCAAAGTTGCGGCAATGACCAAGAACTCGGTGGCCTGATCCAGGCGCCAGCCTTCACCACTCTCCTCTAAGCCACGAATGAAGGTGATGAATTCATCGGTTACCAGGCTAAGAGAGACCTCGGTGATATCAAGTTTATGGCGAGAAATGAGTTGGAGCAGAAGGTCAAATGGGCCATCGAAATTATCGAGGTGGACGCTGAAGGCACCCTCAGTGGAATCCTTCTGCGGCACGATGGATTCAGCCTGATCAGCTGAAATCTCCTGCGTCTGCGCAACGGGTGTAAGCATGTTTTCCACGAGCGAACAGTACTTCTTTACTTGCAGAACTGAGCGCAATACGCGTAGAGTCGCGGCAACTGAAAAGAGGTTTCTCGCTTGAACGCTAAATCGACATTTGACGATGATGTGGTCACTACAGCCAACCTCTTAGGACGCGAACCACAGAATTTTAAAATCCCCGCCCCCATTACTGAACATGGTGAGGCAAAGGTCATCTCAATCTTTAATCAAAAAGGTGGCGTTGGTAAGACAACCTCAACAATTAATCTTGGTGCAGCGCTCGCTGAACTAGGTCGACGTGTATTACTCGTAGATTTCGATCCGCAGGGTGGTCTTTCGCTGGGTCTTGGCGTGAACGCTCATGCTCTTCCACTCGAGAACACTGTCTATTACGCACTCATGACACCAGATGCCAACATCGATGAAATCGTTTTGAAATCATCTGTTGCTAATCTCGATTTTCTTCCAGCTAACCGCGACTTAGGAACGGCTGAGACAACCCTTGGTGCTGAAATTGGCGGCCAACAATATTTAAAGCGCGCCTTAGCTCGCCTTCGTAATGAATACGATGTTATTTTGATTGATTGCCAGCCAACCATGGGTCAACTAACCATTAACGCCCTTGTTGCTTCTGATGAGGTCATCGTCCCATTGCAATGTGAATATTTTGCTCTGCACGGATTTATCGAACTCAAAGGCAATATCGATAAGGTGAGAAGTTTCCTTAATCCTGATCTTAAGCTTGTCGGAATTCTCGCGACAATGTACGAGCGCAAAACTCTTCACAATCGCGAAGTTTTGACGGCGATTCTTGAAAAATATCCCGAGGATGTCTTTGAAACAATCATCGCAAAAACTATTCGTTTTTCAGAGACAACAGTTGCCGGTGAACCGATTACCGCGTATGCATCATCATCTGGTGGTGCCCAGTCTTACCGAAGATTAGCTCGTGAATTAATTGCCAGAGGAGGCGCACGATGACCCGCAGAGCCAGTTTGCCCGGAGCCGATGAACTCTTCCGCGCCAATACACCAGCACTCAGTGCTGTGCGTCAAGTTGTTGAGAGCGCAACACCAGCACCCTCTGCTCCAACACAACCGGTAGGCACCGCGCAATCAAAGAGTAAAAAAGGTGTTCGTTCTATCTCACGACGTCGCGTTACTGCAGCTGAAAAATCTCCTTCAGGTCGCGAACTGCATGAAGAGAAAATAACTGTTTACTTATCCACTGATGAACTATTTGATTTAGATCAAGCACGTTTGATGTTGCGTGGTGACTTGGGACTAGCAGTAGATCGCGGTCGCATTGTTCGTGAATCTATTGCAGTCATCATCGCTGACTTGGAAGCTAAGGGCGATCAAAGTATTTTGGCTAGACGGCTCCGCGGTATTTAATTACTTTGCTCGCGGATGGGCCAGACTGTAACTCTCCCGAACTTTATCGATAGTTATCAAGGTATAAATCTGAGTAGTTGTTACTGATGCGTGACCTAGTAATTCTTGGACCACACGGATATCTGCTCCTCCATCCAATAAATGAGTTGCGTAAGAATGCCTGAAGACGTGCGGTGACACTTTTCCTGAAAGTCCTGTCGCATCGGCTGCTTTGAGAACAATTTGCCATGCGCTCTGACGAGAGAGTCGGGTACCTCTTGAGTTAAGGAAGAGCGCAGGTTCAGACCTGGGGTTCTTGGAATGCAATCCGGGTCTAGTTCGAACGAGATAATCATCTAAAGCTGCTACCGCAAATTTTCCAACCGGCACGATACGTTCTTTCGATCCTTTGCCGCGCAATTTCACAACAGTGATAAGACCTTCTGCAGATTCGCTCTGGCTGATATCTGCTGTGTTCAAACCAATAATTTCACTTACTCTGCCACCAGTTGAATAAAGAAACTCAAGAATGGCGAAATCGCGCAGTGAAATCGGTTCTCCAGATGATTTAACAGATTCAATCATCCGCGAGATCTCATCAATGGTGAGGGCCTTGGGTAATTTTCGGGCGATCTTTGCCGACTTCGCTTCTGTCGTTGGGTCCGAAATTGAATACTCAATACTGCAATATCGATAAAAGCCCTTGAGCGCTGAGATAGTTCGGTTAACGCTCGATAAACTTAGTGCACTGTTCTTTAAATCTACTTCGAAAGCAAGAACGTCTGCGGATGAAAGTGCATCAAATCTTTTGCCAAGTGCAGCCAAGTATGTTGCAAATTTTTCCAAATCTCTTCTATAGGCCGCAATCGTATTTGCAGATAAGCCGCGCTCAATTTGTAGTTGGTCGAGGTAATGTTGCTGCGCAGTACCGATATTCATCAGAGACCGATATCTACTTTCAGGCTTTGCGTGCCAGCGCCGCCGCTATCAATCCAACGAATAATGGATGTGGGTTTGTCGGACGGGAACGGAGCTCCGGGTGGGCTTGCGTTCCAACATAATATGGATGAACTTCCCGCGGTAGCTCAACAAATTCGACAAGATCGCGATCCTTAAACATTCCAGAGAAAATGAGACCCGCATCAGATATTCGATCGCGATACTTATTATTCACTTCATAACGATGGCGATGTCGTTCAGAAATCTCTGTTGCTCCATACGTTTCCGCAACAATCGACCCGGGTGTCAGGTTCGCCTTATAAAGACCGAGTCTCATGCTTGCTCCCATATCCCCTTGACCTGCGACGATATTCTTTTGATCATCCATAGTTGCGATGACATGGGTGCCGCTATCAGGAGTGAATTCAGCTGAGTTCGCATCCTTGATGCCAGCTAAATTACGCGCTGCCTCAATCACCATACATTGCAATCCAAGACAGAGTCCCAAAGTTGGAATTTTCTTCTCGCGAGCGAACTTGAGTGCACCGAGCTTTCCTTCAATGCCTCGAATTCCGAAACCACCGGGTACACAGATTGCATCGACTCCACCCAGTGCCTTTTCGGCACCCCCATTGGTGGCGCATTCATCACTTGCCACCCAGATGAGTTCGACTTTTGCGTTATTTGCGAAACCACCAGCACGCAGAGCTTCAGAAACTGAAAGATAGGCGTCGGGTAGATCAATGTACTTACCGACTAAAGCAACCTTCACGTGATGTTGGGGAGCGTGCACCTTCTTCAGTAACTCATCCCATTCTTTCCAATCAACATCATGTCCACCCAACGCTAAACGACTGACAATGTAGGAATCTAGCCCTTCGCTGAACAAAACTTTTGGAATGTCATAGATTGAGGGTGCATCTACTGCGGCAACTACCGCTTCCACGTCAACGTCGCACATCAAAGAAATCTTCTTCTTGATTCCTTCCGGAATAGGGCGATCGCAACGGAGCACCACAGCATCCGGTGCTATACCAATACTTCGAAGTGCGGCGATACTGTGTTGAGTTGGCTTAGTCTTCAATTCACCAGATGGACCGATATACGGAACAAGTGAGATATGAAGATAGAAGACGTTATCGCGTCCTACTTCTTGACGTAATTGACGCGCTGCTTCCAGGAACGGTTGTGATTCAATATCTCCAACAGTCCCGCCGATCTCAGTGATAACGACATCAACATCGGCGGAATCATTTGCGAGCATGCGCTCTTTAATCTCATTGGTGATGTGAGGAATTACTTGCACTGTCTCACCGAGATATTCTCCTCGACGCTCCTTGGCAATAACTTTCGAATAAACCTGACCAGTGGTCACATTCGCTGAGCCACTTAAGTTTCTATCAAGAAATCTTTCATAGTGACCGATATCTAAATCTGTCTCGGCCCCATCATCTGTCACGAAGACCTCGCCGTGTTGAAATGGATTCATCGTGCCGGGATCAACGTTGAGATAGGGATCGAGCTTTTGCATCGTGACGCTAATTCCGCGAGATACAAGAAGACGGCCTAAAGAAGATGCTGTGAGGCCTTTTCCAAGACTTGAGGCGACTCCGCCGGTTACAAAAATATGTTTAGTCACATGCGGCTGGCTCATGGAAGACCAACCTATCATCTAAATCAGGGCTAGCTGCGCAGCGCCAAGAGTTCGGTTGCGTGTTCACGCGCACTGAGTGAATCTTCAAGACCGGCCAGCATCCGGGCAATCTCTTCGACTCGTTCATTTTCAGATAACTTCCAAACACCGGATGCCACCACCGAACCATCGCTCGATTTCTTCACCACAAAATGCGTATCAGCCCAAGCTGCTACTTGCGGAAGGTGCGTAACTACGATCACTTGAGATTGTTTCGACAATTGATGAAGTCTCTTGCCAACTTCAATCGCGGCTTTTCCGCCAACACCAGCATCTACCTCATCAAAAATATATGTTCCAACCGGGTGAGTCTGTGCAATCACAACTTCCAGTCCCAACATGATGCGTGACATCTCACCACCACTGGCGCCTTTTCCTAAAGCAATCTTGGGACCGTCTTTATGACCCTGAATCAACATCGTTATCTCATCACAGCCCAACTGAGTGAAATCAGATTCTTTCAATCCAGATGTGTAATCCGGTGAGGCAACTTCTGCGAAGAATTGTGTGTGTGGCATTGAAAGAGCGTGAATTTCGGTGGTGACTGAAGCGGAAAGTTTCCCCGCATGTTTCAACCGCACGGCTGTGAGTTCGGTGGCACATGTGAGCAATTTTTTCTTTAGTGCAGATAATTCTTTTTCTAATTCGGCGATACGTTCGTCGCCACCTTCGAGGTCTGCGATAGATTCCTTACCTGACTTCGCTTTCGCAGCGAGCAGAACAAGTTCCTCATCCGGTGAGAGCGCGCCACCCCATCGCTTGATAAAGGAGTGCAAATCGGCTTTGCGCGTCTGAAGAAGATCTAACCGAGATGGATCTGCTTCCAATGATGTTACATAGGATGCAAGATCAGTTGAAGCATCATCAAGGATGAAGACAGCCTCTGACACCCGGTCTGCAATCTCCTCAAGACGAGAATCTTTTGCCTTCGCACTTTCTAAAGTGGCCCGCGCAGAGTGCAACAAAGTGAGCGCTCCCGATTCTTCGCTATCGAGGGCGGCCATCGAAGTAGTGCCTGCTAAACGCAAATCTTCAACGCTAGATAGGCGGTTGATTTCATCTTCAGTCGTAGCGCACTCATTTCGAACTGCTTTAAGTTTTGCCCACGCAGAGAGGAACTCTTGCAGTTCTGCAATTTCCCCATCTCGCTTACTGGCGGAAGATTTCATCGCAGCTAAACGACTCTTGAGCTCGAGGTACTGTGTAAATGATTCTTGGTATGCCGAAAGCACCTTTGCAAGTTCTTGACCACCAAATCGGTCCAATAATTCACGTTGCTTAGCCGGCTTCACAATCTGCGCATTTGC
>RFSY01000064.1 GCA_009923805.1 Actinomycetota bacterium | reverse complement strand
TGAGATGAATACATCTTCTGGGGTATCAAAGAAGGTCACAAATGAAATAACCATTCCTAAAATGAGGCCGCCTAGAACAGCGCCAGCTGGGCTATCAAGACCACCCACAACTGCAGATGTGAATCCAACGATAAGAACTAAATCCAGAGTATTTGGTGACAGATTAGAAGTTGGCGTAATTAGTAATCCAGCAAGTGATGATGCGGCACCGGAAATCGCCCAGCTCAAAGTTCTCGTTCTATTGGTGCGGATGCCGCTTAACTTGGCAACTTCCTGATTAAGAGCAGTTGCCCGCATTGCTAGCCCAACTCCGGTTTTCTTAAAGAATAAAGTCGTAATGACAAGGGTAAATAGCACCAGTGAAATAACAAAGAGATCGAATGAGGTAAAAGGCATCACATTTCCTGCAAAAGTAAATCCTTCTTGCTTTGCAGGTGCTGGAAATCCGCGTTCTTCTGCCGCCCAGATTATTCCTGCAAGTGCTTGCAGAACTCCTAATATTCCAAGAGATGCAATGACTGGGACAGCAGCCCGCATCGAGTCACTGCTGAGAAGTTCCGTCTTCTTCTTATTGGAAAGCGGTCGCATCACCAAAATATCCAAAATTGCCCCTAAGAGCGCACCAGCAATAATTGCAACGGTGAAACCAACCCAGTATGAATAACCTTGAGTTATCAAAGTGGAGGCAATATAGGTACTAAACATTGCTTGACCCATTTGAGCAAAGTTAACGATTCCAGCACCACGCCACACGATTACAAGGCCAAGTGCCACTAAGGCATAAATAGCTCCGCGTGAAGTTCCAGAAAAAAGGGCTGCTAAAAATGTATGCATCTTTAATACCCCAAATATGCTGCTCGAAGATTTGCATCTGCTTTTAATTCAGCAGCCGGACGATCAGCAACAACTTTTCCAAGAGCCAAGAGAACTCCATGATCTGCCACACCTAGTGCGGTATTCGCATTCTGTTCTACCAATAAAACAGTGAGCCCGGTTGAACGGCAGAGAATATTGACTGAATCGATAATTTGTTCAACAACTAATGGTGCAAGTCCTAATGAAGGTTCATCTAAAAGCAAGAGCTTCGGGCGTGCCACCAGAGCTCTGCTTATTGCAAGCATCTGTCGCTCCCCACCAGATAAAGTGCCAGCCATCTGTTTGCGACGCTCTTGAAGTCGTGGGAAAAGTTCATAAACCTCATCCAGCGCTTTTGCTACATCATCTTTGAATTTCCTACGTCTGAATAGAGAACCCATTGCAATATTTTCTTCAACGCTGAGCTCGGAGATAACTGCGTGTCCCTCGGGAACATGTCCAATTCCCATTCGAACAATGTCTTCTGGGTGCAATCCAACAATTGATTGACCTTGCCAGGTAATCGATCCACTCGCTGGGCGTTCTAACCCGGAAATTGTGCGAAGCAGCGTGCTTTTGCCTGCGCCATTAGCGCCGATAACAGTTGTA
Organism: Actinomycetota bacterium; assembly: GCA_009923805.1. Lineage (GTDB taxonomy): Bacteria > Actinomycetota > Actinomycetes > Nanopelagicales > Nanopelagicaceae > Planktophila. Next base: position 5,527 of record RFSY01000064.1, on the reverse strand, counting down.
ATTTTCGATTCCTGCGCAGCGAGTGAAACGCCATCGAGTGCAACGACAGATCCAAATCGCGTAACGAGATTCTCTATTTTAAGCATGGCTGGCACCTAATTGATCTGTTCCAGTCTGATGCGAAGTTCCTAGATAGGCAGCCAGTACCGCTGGGTCGCGCTTGACTCGATCAAAGGTTCCGCTGGCAATCACTTTTCCAAAATTAAGAACATAAACCTGATCTGAAATCTCTCCAATGAAATCCACATGGTGCTCGACAATAATGATTGCGCAGCGCTTCTTGAGTTGCTTTAACAATGCGGCAAATTTATCTATGTCATCTTGCCCAAGCCCTGCGGCTGGTTCATCCAATAATAAAACTTTAGGTTCAGAAACGAGAGCACGAGCAATCGAGACTCGCTTAGTTTCTGGATATGTAAGTTTGCTTGGCATCTTATCTGCCATATCCAGCGCACCTGCCCAGGCGAGTGCATCTAAAGCTTTTCGCTTGAGCTTAGCTTCTGCACGACCAGAAAGTCCTAATAAATCTTTTGCAAAATTTGAACCACGATTGATATCGGCGCCCATCATGACATTTTCAAGAACAGTTAATCCACTGAAAAGCCCTACACCTTGCAATGTGCGACTAATTCCAAAATCTACTAATTCGTGACTTGCTGGCCATTTACTTTCTTTGCCTGCGATTGAAATCTCGCCAGATGTTGGTGTCAATAATCCCGATATGGCATTGAAGATTGTTGTCTTGCCTGCGCCGTTAGGCCCAATAAGGCCCACAATTGTGTTGGGGGCAATCGATAGGAAGACATCATCAAGTGCGGTAAGTCCGCCAAATTTTACGGTGAGATGAGAAATAGAGATGCTTGCAACATCAGACATTGCAATTCCCCCAGATCTTTTCATCGGATTCTTTAATAAACATGCGCGGAATAGATTCTAGGCACACGTGGTCCAATTCGTGTGACAATTTCATAGTTAATTGACTGTGATGCAGAACCCCAATCATCTGCGGTGTACTCACCATGCGAACCATTGCCAAAGATTGTTACCCAATCCCCTGATTGAGCTTTTGATTCTGGGCCAAGATCAACCACAAATTGATCCATCGATACGCGACCAATAATGGGTGCTCGTTTACCTGCACACCAGATGCCAGCATCGTGGGCGATACGAGGAATACCATCGGCATAGCCCATGGCAACCACACCTAACTTGGTATCTCTCGAAGTTTTCTCCGTTGCACCATATCCAACTGGACTACCAGCAGGAACATCTTTTACTAAATATAGAGCGGCACGTAGTTGCATTGCAGGACGAAGACCAAGCGATTGCGAATTCCCCAGTGTGTTGAAATCTGGAGTCAGTCCATACATTGCAATTCCTGTACGCACCATGTCGAATGCTGCCGCACCATTTTTTAGCGTTGCCGCGGAATTCGATAAATGATGAATGACATTGGTAATTCCAAATGTTGCTAAGTGAGAAATCATCTCTTCAAAACGCTTCAGTTGATCTGAATTCTGTTTCTCACCCGGTTCATCAGCGCGCGCAAAGTGAGAGAAAATTCCAACTACGTCAACGCCGCTGAGATCTTCGGATGTAAGTGATCTCCACTCTGAGAGGAATCCTCCGCGAGTCATTCCGGTATCAACTTCTAGGTGAACTCGTGCTTTCTTGGAAGTCGATGCCGCTGATATTTCTTTCAGCGCTAGACGTGAAGCCACCGCTAACTCAATATTCAAGTCAATCGCCTGCTTAAAATCTGATCCCGGTTGTACTAACCAAGCAAGAATCGGTGCATCGATTCCTGCTTCACGAAGTCCAATCGCTTCTTCCAAAAGCGCGACTCCAAGATATGTTGCTCCAGCAGCTAAGGCGGCCTTTGCAACTGGTAGCAAGCCATGGCCATATGCATCTGCTTTCACAACTGCAAGCAGATTAGTGCCGGAAGCTTTTTTAAGAAGTTCGACATTGTGTTTAATGGCGCTGAGATCAATGATTGCTTCGGCTCTCATCGTTCAATGACCACCATTGCAGAAGCGATTCCAGCGTCGTGAGAAAGCGAAAGATGCACGGTGGCGCCATCAATCAGTTCTGCGATTGCTCCCCGGAAGAGAAAATCTGGTTTTCCGCTTTCGTGATTGATAATTTCAGCATCATGCCAGTGCAGGCCATGAGCAGGACTTAGCGCTTTATAGAGAGCTTCTTTTGCGGCAAAGCGCGCAGCGAGTGAGGGAGCTGACTTAGTGCGTTCTGCCTCTGTAAATAACTTTTCGGCAAGGTTGGGTGTTCGTTCGAGAGACTCTTGGAAGCGCTTGATATCGACAACATCGATACCGATTCCATCAATCATGCGCGGAAGTCTATTGGTCCGTTAGTGAAGTTGGCTATCAGAGGGAAAGAATCGGTCTATTGCAATGATGAGAACAAGTAGCGCGGCACCCAAGAGCAGGCCACCAAAGAGGTCAGAGAACCAATGGGTATTGCGAATAAGTGAAACGGTGCAGACGGTGAGTGCAAGGGCTCCAACACCTGCACTTGCAAGACGTCCTCGAAAACGATTGACATGCGCATATCGATAGATGAGATAAGCAGTAACACCCCAAATAAATATTGCATTTGAAGCGTGCCCACTCGGATAAGACATTCCACCAGCATGCAAAATATCAAATCCCACTCGTGGTTTTGTCCGCCCCAATGCATATTTAAATACTCCGACAACGGCATTGAGCGAAATAAAAGATAAGAGACCTAGATTAATTGGGCGCCAGGTTTTGAATCTACGTGAGATATAGAGCGCAACCAGTAGCAATGAAATTCCCGAAACGCTTCGCAGTCCGAGATCATCCAAGCGGCGAATCATGAAATATGAAATTCCATGAAAGCGCGGATGGTGCAGGTTATCGAATGACTTATCTATATCAACTATAAATCCATTGGTGAGCACTTGAAGTGTGACAAAGAGGTATCCGGCGAATAGTCCCGCTGACCACTTGAGAGCACGGCGCATTTGACGATGGCGCTGGTCTAGAACTGTTGGCATTGTTATTCGACTGTGACTGATTTGGCCAAGTTTCGTGGCTGATCGACATCTGTGCCACGTGCGACCGCAATCTCATATGCAAATACCTGAAGCGGAATAGTTGCAAGAACTGGTTGGAAGAGTGGTGAAGCAACTGGAATCCGAATAATGTGTTCTGCGCCAATAACTTCAGCGCCTTCTGGTGCAATCACAACTACACGAGCGCCACGAGCTTTAACTTCCTGAATATTGCTGAGCATCTTTTCATCGAGTGCATGTTCATCATGTGTGGGAAGAATGGCAATTACTGCAGTTCCTTCTTCAATGAGCGCGATAGGGCCATGCTTAAGCTCGCCACCAGCAAAACCTTCAGCGTGAATGTAAGCCAACTCTTTTAATTTGAGAGCGCCTTCTAGAGCAATTGGATACTCGATTCCGCGACCTAAGAAGAGCACAGTGTTGTTCTTAGCAAATTTGCGAGTTAACTCACGCAGCGGCTCGATAGTTTCGAGAATCTGTTCAACTTTGCCCGGAAGTTCAAGCATCTCGTTATACAGATCATGTACCTGCTGATCACTTAACTTATTGCGCACTTGTGCCAATTTGAGGCCAATGAGATAGACCGCAACAATCTGCGTGACGAAGGCTTTTGTTGAAGCAACTGCAATCTCGGGGCCAGCATGGGTATAGAGAACTGCATCTGATTCGCGAGGAATCGTTGATGAATTTGTATTGCAGACAGCAAGAACTCGCGCTCCCCCAGCTTTTGCGTGACGAACCGCCATAAGAAGATCCATGGTCTCGCCAGATTGAGAGATAGCAATAACAAGAGAATCTTTATCAACGATTGGATCGCGATAACGATACTCAGATGCAATCTCTACATCGACTGGAATCTTCGCCCATTTTTCAATGGCATATTTTGCAACCATTCCTGCGTGATAGGCGGTCCCACAGGCAATCACCGAGATGCGCTTAATATTACGAATTTCTTCATCGCTCATATGAAGTTCATCAAGCTGTATTTGATTGTTATCACTGAGGCGTCCAATTAAAGTATCAGCAATCGCCTTGGGTTGATCAAAAATCTCTTTCAGCATGAAGTGTGCAAATCCGCCCTTTTGTGCAGATGCTGCATCCCAGGTAATTTCATATTCGCGAAGTGGAACAGATTTTCCATCTAAATCACAGATCGTAATTCCCTCTGGATTAATGGTGACGACTTCATCTTGTCCAAGTTCGACTGCTCGCTTGGTGTAGTCAATAAATGCGGCAACATCGGATGCAAGGAAGTTTTCTCCGTTGCCAAGACCTGCCACCAATGGAGAATTTCTGCGGACGCCAACGATTGTCTTAGGTGCATCAGCGTGAATTGCGAGAAGCGTGAAGGATCCGCGCAGGCGCTTTACTGCAGCGCGCATAGCCGCTGTGAGATCGCCGCCATTTTCTTTACGAAGTTCTGAAAGTAGATGTGCAACTGATTCTGTATCAGTCTCAGATTTAAATGAATGTCCGCGGCTTTCAAGCTCCGCCTTCAGTTCGGCATAATTTTCAATGATGCCATTGTGAATGACGGCAAGCTTTCCTTCATTATCTAAATGAGGATGAGCGTTGCGATCTGTGGGACCACCATGTGTTGCCCAACGAGTGTGGCCGATTCCGGAATGAACTGTTGGCAAGTTTGCAGGAAGCGCACCTTCAAGGTTAGAAAGTTTGCCTGCTCGTTTTTCTACAAAGAGTGAGTTACTTGTTCCCAGTGCGATACCGGCTGAGTCATATCCGCGATACTCAAGGCGGCGAAGTCCTTCAACAATAGGAGTAAATGCAGATTGTGGTCCTGTGTAACCCACGATTCCGCACACGAATTAGTTCCCCAGTTCTGCCTTAACTACCGCCGCAAGTGATGCTGCAATATCTTGAGCAAGGTTATCACTCGAGGCTTCAACCATCACTCTTACGAGAGGTTCGGTACCGGAAGCGCGAAGTAATACACGCCCATTTTCTCCAAGAGTTGATTCTGCTGTGGCGACCGCATCTGCAATCGCCTTCGAGCTCTGCAATTTATCCTTTGCAACATTTGGGATATTGATCAGTACTTGTGGGAAGCGTTGCATTATTGCTGCAAGTTCTTCTAAAGATTTTCCTGTGCGAACAACTTCTTGTGCAAGTTGCAGTGCCGTCAAAATTCCATCGCCAGTATTTGCAAACTCACGCATGATGAGGTGGCCTGATTGTTCCCCGCCTAGTGAGAAATCACCTTCCAACATCTTCTCAAGTACATATCTGTCACCTACTGCAGTGGTGATGACATCAATATCTGCATCCTTCATCGCGTGCATAAAACCAAGATTGCTCATGACAGTTCCGACAATGGTGTTCGACTTCAGTGCACCTCGTGCTTTAAAGCCTCGCGCCAAGATTGTCATGATGGCATCTCCGTCAATTACGTTTCCGCGGGCATCAACTGCAAGGCATCGGTCGGCATCACCATCGTGTGCGATTCCAAAG
>RFSY01000063.1 GCA_009923805.1 Actinomycetota bacterium | reverse complement strand
TGCAGCAAGAACGATTCCAATAATTACCGCACCATATGCAAGTACGCGTGGATTGATATTGCCTGCTTCTTCAAGAACTGTAGGTGAGAAGTTTGTTAGCAAGTTGAACTTAGCTGGAAGATAAGTAAATGTTGCAAGACCTGTAAGTCCGGCAGAGATAATCGCTGACATAAAGAATGAGCGGTTAATAGCTGTCATTGCTGACTTATCTGTGGAACGCAAACGAGTTGCGAAGATTCCGATAACTGCAGTCACGATTCCGATCGCAGGAACGATTAGTGGATAAATTAAACCTTCGTTACCGAATGCTGCCTTACCCAAGATGAGGGCAGCGACAAGTGTTACTGCGTATGACTCGAATAGATCTGCAGCCATACCAGCGCAGTCACCGACGTTATCTCCTACGTTATCCGCAATTGTTGCAGCGTTACGTGGGTCATCTTCTGGAATATTCTTCTCAACTTTTCCAACAAGGTCTGCGCCAACATCTGCAGCCTTGGTAAAGATTCCGCCGCCAACGCGCATAAACATCGCGAGCATTGCAGCACCGAAACCAAATCCTTCAAGAACAACGGGTGCGTTCTCGCGGAACAAAATCACAACAAGTGATGCTCCAACAAGACCAAGACCCACTGTTGTCATTCCAACAACGCCACCTGTGCGAAATGCGATCTGCACAGCTTTTGTTCCATTCTTCTGACGAGCAGCTTCAGCAACGCGAACATTTGCGCGAACAGCGAGCCACATGCCGTTGTAACCAACGAGAGCGGAGAAACCTGCGCCAAGGAGGAAGAAGATTGAGCGACCAATGCGGATTGCAGTTGTGTCAGCTGGTAGTGCAAAGAGTAGGAAGAAGACGATTCCTACGAAATATGAAAGTGTGCGGAACTGGCGCGCAAGATATGCCGCAGCTCCTTCTTGAACAGCCTCAGCAATCTCGCGCATTTTCTCGGTGCCATCGTTAGCCGCAAGTACTTGCTGGCGAAGTCCGTAGGCAATTGCGAGCGCCGCTAGGGCCACCGCTAGAACTACGTAAGTGATGTTGAGGTTAGTGCCGATTACTTGCACGTTGGTCAGAGCAGCAGAAGCTCTCATGTTTTCTCCTCCGTTGGAGAGTCAGGGCGCCCAAATCGAGGGTGGGTCGCGCAGATTGCCCGAGTGTACATATACATATCTATTAGCGTGAAAAACCCCGCGTAAATATTGTTATGGCTGGTGGTTTAGGAGGGTCTTACTTCACAGAACCAACGGTGATGCCGCGCATCAAGGTTCGCTGGAAGATAAGGAAGAAGATCACCGAAGGAGTGATTCCCACCAAGGCCGCTGCCGCTCTGGCGGTTGGGTCACTTGTGTATTGCCCTGTAGTAACAGCCATCGCAAGCGTGACTGTTTGATTCTCATTCGATGCAAGCAGAACAAGTGGGATTAGGAATTCGTTCCACGTGTAGATAAAGAACATAACTGCGAGAACGAAAAGTGTTGGGCGCACCAGCGGCAAGACTATGGATCTCATGATTTTAAATGGGCTAGCTCCATCGATGCGGGCGGACTCCAAAATTTCTTCAGGGAATGTCGAGAGAACAGATGCGAGCATGTAGGTACCAAATCCAGTATTCATCACTCCAAAAATAATGATAAGTCCAAGATGTGTGTCATAGAGATTGAGTTGTTTTGCCATTTTATACATTGGGTACACGAGTGCTTCTTGGGGAAGGGTAAATGCAACCATAAAGAATCCAAGAATTGATAGGCGTCCTTTAATGCGGCCGATCCCGATTGCATATGCGGTTAGGAATGAAAGGACGACGGCAATAATTGAAACTGAGAGAGAAATCTTGATTGAGTTAAATAACTTCTGGCTAAAATCCACATCGTTCCAGAACTTTACAATTTTTGTAAATTCTAAATGTTTTGGCAGCGTCAGAACACCACCTTGTACATATTCTTTCTCAGGCTTAAACGCATTTATTACCGCGATGTAGATCGGGAATAACCACAGCGCTACAGCAGCAAGCATTCCTCCCAGGACTAACCATGGCGCAGCACCATTTCGCTTCTGCAAAATTTCTTTCTTTCTTAGTGGGAAACGAAGAGGTTTCACAGTGCTCATCGTGATGCTCCAATCTTGCGCTGGAAACGTAAGAGGAATATTGCCAGCACCGTAAGAAGGAGAGCCAAAACTGTTGCTACGGCTGCTCCATATCCAACTTTTTGGGTGGAGAAGAAGTTGAAATATGAGTACATCGCAGGTACTTGGGTGGCATTTCCTGGACCGCCTTGAGTCATAACAAAGACCGGACCAAATACTTTAAGGGCTGCCACGGTTGTTGTAAGCAAGACAATTGATAGCTCTGGGTAAACCTGAGGGACTGTAATTACTCTGAAACGTTGCCACCATGTAGCACCGTCTAGTTGCGCTGCCTCATCAAATGATGGATCAATTCTGCTCATTCCTGCCACAAAGATAATGATTGTGTATCCGACTTGAATCCAGACCATCATGACAGACAGTGCAAAAATCGCTGACCCTGCTTGACCTAGCCAATTCAATGCAAATTTTTCTAACCCTACATTACGTAAAATCGAATTTATCGCTCCTATGTTGGGAGAGAGAAGCCATGACCACAAAATACCTGTCACAGGAAGGGCAATAATCTGGGGGAGGTAAAAACTAATTCTCAAAAAAGTTGAAACTCGTTGACCAAAATATCGGCTGATGAAGTCGTAGATGATTGCTGCAAATAAGAGCCCAACAAAAGTTGGAATGAGTGACATCGCTAAAATAAACTCAAAGGCGTGTAGGAATGATGCCCAAAATGTTTGATCTTTTAGTAAATTGGCGTAGTTGCCAAAACCAATCCACTCTGGCTTGCCGTAGCCGGGCCATTTCGTGAAACTCAAATACAGGTTATAAAGAAAAGCTCCACCGGCGACTAGTGCGAATGAAATCAAGCCAGGCAGAACAAATAAGTAGTAAGCACGATTAGACCCAATTAGCTTAGGTGTGTAGTTCGCGCTTTTTGCTTTTAGAACTGTTGTTGTGCTCACGTATTTTCTCTTTTATGCCAATAGTTTTTCCCGGGAAAATTTCTTTCTCTCATAATAGTTGCACCGGGCTTAGTGAATACACACCAAGCCCGGTGCTTCTATTACCTATCTTTACGCTTACGGCTTGTTAGAGTTGTAGAAATCTCCAACTGCCTTCTGATAAGCAGCTACGTTTCCGTCTGAGAGAAGCTTGATGCCCTCTTGCAGAAGTACTGGGTAGAAGCCTGGTACAGGCCAGTCTGGATACATTCCAAGAGCGTTCTTCTTAACGATCTGTGCGAATGGAGCCGCTGTTAGTTGAGCTGCTGGGTTAGCAACAGCATCGTTATCTGCAAAGAGTGCAAGTCCACCTGCGTTAGCGAGGTAGTTCTGGTACTTCTTTGTAAGTAGAAGGTTGATGAACTCAGCTGCTAGATCTGGGTTCTTACCCTTCTTAGGGATTACGAAGAGGTTACCTGCTGATCCAACAGATTGTGTTCCTGGGAATACGAACTTTCCGTACTTGAATGTAGAGATCTTTGTCTGCATTCCACCATCAAGCCATGAACCGCCGATCATCATTGCGCCATTGCCCTTTTGGAACTCAAGCACTGCGTCGTCAGTCTTTACGCCTGATGCGTTTGGCTCGTAGTAACCAGCCTTGTTCCAAGCAACGAACTTTTCAGCCGCCCACTTGAAGTTTGCATCTGTTGAAGGATCTACCTTGCCCTGGAACAACTGGAATGACTTAATCCAGTCGTTTGTTGCGCGTGATGCTGTTAGAGCATAGAGGTTGTGAACAGTCTGGTAGTCACCGCCACCAATCTGCAGTGGGATAACTCCATTGTCCTTAAATGTCTTCATTGCAGCTTCAAAATCTGCAAGGGTTGTTGGGATCTTTACGTTGTACTTAGCGAAAAGATCCTTGTTGTAGAACACGCCTACGTACTCACCGTATGTTGGAACGCCGTATAGCTTTCCTGATCCCATAAGGCCATTTGTGTATTGACCGTATAGTGATACAGAGCTTGGAAGATTCCACTTGTACTTAGTTGCGTACTTGTCGAGATCTAGCAATAGACCAGCCTTTGATGCTGCTCCTGCTGTTCCGTTTCCTTTGTTCCATTCGGCTACATCTGGAGCCTTGTTTGAATCCAAAAGTGCGATACCAGCGTTGTTGATCTGCTCGAATGTCTTGAGTTCGAACTTAACATTAAGTTCTGGGTGAGCCTTCTTAAATTCATTAAGGGCTACGTTCCATGTTTGTGGCATTGCGTTATCTTTTGAATACCACCAGATTTTGAAGTCCTTCTTCGCAGCTGAAGCTGGGGCAATGAATGCACCGGCTGATAAGCCAGTTACCAATGCAGCGGCAAGAGCTACGCGAAGTGTCTTTGAAGACAGTTTCATATAGTTACCTTTTCCTTGTGTATTGATGACGCAGATGCGCATCGAATGTGAGCAAACCGTAGAGCCGTTGCAGTCCGGTATCTAGAGAAGACGTGTGAACGTAATAAAAGTGTTATACCGCTGGATTCGCCGGCTTTCCCGCGCTTGCGGGGCTTCCCCCCAAGGCTATAAAAGGGTACCTTTTGCATGGTTTTTGCAGGATTTTGCAGAGAGGTAAATTTTGATGGCTGGCGTTGTCGAGATTGCAGAGCGGGCTGGGGTTTCTCCTGCGACAGTCTCTCGCGCTTTGCGTGGTCTGCACCATGTTAATGATGACACTCGGAAAAAAATTGTTGATGCAGCTGTTGAGTTAAATCATCCAGTTCGCCCAGATTTGTTGCCGCGTGATGCACACTCCAAAACAAATGCGGTTGGTGTTATTGCTCCATATATCTCACGTTGGTATTTCACTCAATCTATCAACGGAATTGAGCAGAGTTTGCGTGAGGCAGGATTTGATCTCTTGCTCTATAACTTTTCACTTGTCGAGTCCCGACAAAGAGTTTTTCAGGAGCGTCTATTGCGTGGCAAAGTCGATGCCTTGATTGTTATAAGTATGCCTCCCAGAGATGATGAGTTTCAATCTTTGCTAGAACTAGGAATCCCTCTGACTTTACTTGGTTTTGATCACGAGGGATGTAATAGCGTGATGGTTGATGACGTGCTTGGTGGGAAAATTGCTGCAGAACATTTAATCGAGTATGGGCATAAAAGTATTGCGATGCTCACTGGTGAAAGAGATACCACCTTTAACTTTAGTGTTTCAGATAATCGCACAACAGGATTCCTTTCTGCTTTAGAAAATGCTGGGCTTGAATGGAATCCAGATTTTGAAGTACGTGGTGATTACAACATCAAGACATCCGAGATGGCGGTAGAGACTTTTCTTCGAAAAAAGAAATTGCCAACAGCTATTTTCTGCCACTCCGATGAGATGGCTTTTGGAGCTATGAAAGCTATACGGAACAAAGGGATGCGAATTCCTGAAGACATCTCAATCATTGGTTTCGATGACCATGAGATGGCCCAGTATGTAGGTTTAACTACTGTTTCGCAGCCCCCACAATTCCTTGGTCAGATGGCTGCGGCGACAACAATTGCTTCGATCACGAAACCGGGAACTCAGATGAAACATCTCTCCGTTGCAACATCGCTCATTAAGCGCGAGACAACGGCTCGGATCTAGAGCGAACCCCGTACTCTGTAGATATGAATTTCGCTGCCAACCTATTTGACGCCCATTCGATTGTTGGAGATCTCGGCCTGATTGGCGTACTAGCAATTATATCTTTGCCGAAACCGGGTTGCTGGTTGGTTTGGCATTTCCTGGGGATTCACTTCTCTTTATTGCCGGTGTTGCCGCATCTGGATCCGGTGCTGCGATTTTGGGCGGTGCGTCACTGAATCCGGTTGGTCTATTTATCGGTGCTCCGATTGCAGCAGTTGTTGGTGCACAGGTGGGTCATTGGTTCGGATCTACATACGGTCGCAAACTCTTTGATCGCCCCAACGGTCGCGTCTTTAACCACGAAAAAGTTGTGGCAACCGAGAAGTGGCTGACTAAATACGGTCTGGGTAAGGCACTTGTTCTCTCTCGCTTTGTTCCATTTATCCGCACACTGATTAATCCAATCGCTGGTGTTGTTCACGTACCAGCTCGTAAATTCTTTATCTGGAATCTCATTGGCGGAGTAATTTGGACCGAGGTTGTAATCGGTGCTGGCTACATACTTGGAGAAAAGTTAAAAGGCTCGGTAGATAAATATCTTCTGCCGGTTGTTGCGCTCATTATTGTTGTGAGCTTGGTTCCGGTGGCAATCGAATTTTTCCGCGAGTGGAGTACTCGCAAGCATCACTCGTAAGTCTTTATAGCCCTAAATCTTGTAATGAATAGGCTGCGTAGTATTTATAGCCGGCATCAAGAATTGTCTGCTTTGCACCGCGTTCAACGATAACGGCCACACCCACAACGATGGCGCCCGCTTCAACAAGCGCTTCAACTGCTGTAAGAACCGATCCGCCTGTTGTTGACGTATCTTCAACAGCTAATACTTTCTTTCCTTTTACATCTGGTCCTTCGATGCGGCGCTGAAGTCCGTGTGCTTTTTCAGCTTTGCGAACTACAAAAGAATCAATCGCTCTGCCTTTGCTATTTGCTACGTGCATCATCGCAGTTGCAACAGGGTCTGCGCCCAATGTAAGGCCGCCAACTGCTTCGTAATCTAAATCTTTAGTGAGCTCTAACATCACTTCGCCAACAAGGGGCGCAGCCACATGGTCGAGTGTTACGCGACGAAGGTCTACGTAATAATCGGCTTCTTTTCCTGAAGACAATGTGACTTTCCCGTGAACGACAGCCTTGGTAATGATTTCTTCTTTGAGAGTTTCCCTAGAGTTCATGGCGCAACCTTACATCTGACGACGGGCGCCCTTACTGTTCTTATATGGAAGCCCAGCGCCTTGAAATATCGCGTCTCTACGCGCGATTCGCATTCGGTCCGCTTCCTGGACAGTTTTCGCAGTCACTCGCTGCCGGCTTTTCA
>RFSY01000062.1 GCA_009923805.1 Actinomycetota bacterium | reverse complement strand
TTGTTGCTTGTGTAGCTTGTGTTGCACTCGAAGGCAGTGCGCGGAGAAGTGCTATCTCGCCTTCGAAATCTTCAAGGGAGGCAAAGTTACGGTACACAGACGCATATCGGAGGTAAGCCACCTCATCGAGTTCGCGTAGTGGCGCAAGAATTGCCATTCCCACTTCTTGAGCTTCAATTTCTGCTTGACCAGTTCCGCGAAGGGTCTCCTCTACTCGCTGGGCCAAGAGAACTAAATCATCTTCACCTACTGGACGACCTTGGCACGCCTTGCGTACGCCGACAAGAACTTTCTCGCGGCTAAATGGCTCGGTAGCACCTGATCGCTTGATGATGTTTAGAAGCGCTACCTCTTGTGTAGAAAAGCGCTGTCCACATTTAGGGCATTCACGGCGGCGGCGGATTTCTGTGCCGTCGACAACCGGGCGAGAGTCCACAACTCGTGAATCATCGTGTCTGCAGAATGGGCAAATCATCTCGGCGTGTCCCCTTTCGAATGCTTACTTTTCCCAATATTTAGGTGTATTGGCGAATTGGTTAAACTACCGTAAAAACACTACTTATGGAAGTTTTAATCGCTTCGACCCCTACATATAGTGGGAACTATAAAGCAAATCTTGAGACTTTGCACGGTGAGTAACTTATTATTTTCGTGTCGCGCCCCATGCAGGTGGCGAGCGCTACTTAAGCGGGATACGGACCTTCTGGCCTGCGGTGATATCAACGGATGAAAGGCTGTTCACGGAGATGATCTCGGCAACGAGCGCTCGAACCTCTCCAGGTGCCGCCACGCGGTTGGCCAGTGTCCAGACGGTCTCACCAGGTGCCACGGTGACGGTGATGAAGGAACCTGGCGCAGTAGCGGTGAGATCGGTGCCCGCTCCAGCTTTGGCGCTGACGATCGACCCCAAGACAATAGCTAGAGAGAGAACCACGAAGGTGCGAGCAAGGCGGCCACGACGATTGAGTTTAAATGATGCTGTAATCGCAGACGGATTGGCGTAAAAGCCTTGATTTACACTGGTTCTAGAGCTGTATGTATTAACTGTCATTGCGCTCATGGTTCTGATCTCCTGCTACTTCTTAAACCTTGGGGAAGGTTTTCGAACACTTGTTCGATAGGTAAACCATACATCCCCCCACCGACACCTGCAACTATTTTTCGAACATTTGTTTGAATTTATCCCCAACCTGTGGAAGAATCTGTGTATGGCCAAAGCAACCCCACCTAGCAAGCCCGAGCTCTCTACCCGTCAGCTCGATATCCTCGAATTTATCAAGAGCGCCTCTGAATCCCAGGGCTACGCCCCATCCATGCGCGAGATCGGCGAGAAGATCGGTCTGAACTCCCCCGCCTCGGTCAAATATCAGCTCGATATCCTCGAAGAGAAGGGCTTCATCCGCCGCGGTGAGAACCGCGGTCGCGCTATGGAAGTTGTTCTTCCCGATGAGTTGTTGGGTCAAAGTACTCACACCGATACAACACGTTTTATTCCACTCGTTGGCTCAATCGCAGCCGGCGTTCCTATCACTGCAGATCAACAAGTTGAAGAGACTCTGCCACTTCCCGAATCACTTGTCGGAAAAGGCGATCTCTTTATGTTGAAAGTAAAGGGTGAATCAATGATTAACGCTGCAATCTGCGATGGCGATTATGTTGTTATTCGCCAGCAGAAAGATGCCAACAATGGCGAAATTGTTGCAGCGATGATTGATGGCGAAGCAACAGTAAAGACTTTCTCACGCAAGGGCGGCCACATCTGGTTGCTTCCTGCAAATGATGATTTCGCACCTATCGATGGCGATACTTGTGAAATCTTGGGCAAAGTAACAGCAGTCCTTCGCTCTATTTAATCTGCGTGGCTTTTTAACTGTATTAAGAGGTGCTCTTGTGCCTCTAATACCGCTCGCACATATTCTTGCTTCAAGGACGGTGCCACGTCCGAGAGGCTTTCTTCGCTTTGATTCAGGCAGCTAAATCCTAGAAACTCCACGCCAATAACTTTTTCGTCGACATCTAGATCAATATTAATTTCGTTCTTAATCGTGATTGTTCTTGAGAATGTGCTTGCACTCGACTTCACATACCCAACTTTGAGTTCTTGATCGATTGAAATTTCTAACATGAGCATCAATTAATCCTCTCCTACTAATGACTTAATGATGATTGGCTCCCGCAGTGGAAGAGTACTACTTGCGCTCAACATCTTTTAATACTCGGTGAATCTCTGCTGCCATTTTCTTCAGTTCAAGAAGTTCTAAATCAGCGATTCTGCGTGCCTCTTTCGCAAGCTCAAATTCATCTAGCGATGCTGTGTGAGTCTCTTTAATCATCTTCTCGACAGATGATGAGGAAGCTTGCTGACCCACCATGATGATGGAGAGAAGTACTAACTGCAAAAATGTTTGCGCAATCCACGCAACGATGACAACAACATCGCCAGTCTTGATTGCCGCCGGCAAGGAAATCAGCGCAAGGGCTGCGAAGATATAGGCACACCACATCGTTGACACGAAAGATGTGATCTTCTCAGCGATACGGCGATTAAATTCATTGATGGACTTCATTATGTAAGCATAGAACCTATTTCTTAGATGCTTTACTATGAGAGCGTGCCGAAAAATCCTGCCCGCGAAGCCGGCGAAAAGATGTCTTTCTGGTTTAAGGTCATGAAAGAAATCAAGGACGAGAAGTACCCACAACAAATTTCATATCTTCGAGAGAACTACGGATTCTCCCAAGCCCACGCAAATGCACTGGTGATGTATTCACGCGGCTCAACTTCAGCCAAGCGTTTTGAGACTCCCTCTGATTACTACAAGACCATCGACCCAAAGCAAGTGAGCACAATGAAGAAAATCTTTAAAGTCATCCAATCCAAATACCCAAAGACCGAGCTGGTTATCGCTTGGAACCAACCGATGCTCAAACTTGGTAATGACTACATCTTTGGTGCATCGGCTGCCACAAAACATATTTTGATTGCTCCTTGGAGCACCGATGTGCTCGAGACTTTTGCTGACAAGTTAGCTCACCTAGACCATAAGAAAAAGACGATCGGCATTCCCAATGATTGGAAAGTCGAAGAGAAGTTGATCCTCGATTTAGTCAAAGCCAGAATCGCGGAGACTAAATAGCCATGGAAGCGATTCGAAATGCTATATTTTGTACTTCCTGAGTCATGAAACTGCTCTTTAGCGCGAGCTACAGAGAAAAACCCGCAGAGCAATCTGCGGGTTTTTTATTGCCCAATTCTTATTCTCATTGACTACCCTTTACCTATGGCCAAGCGGGCGCTTTTTATCGAACACGATCACGTTTCATTGGGTGGTCCGATATGGCGCGCATTTGAAGCTCGCGGATATCAGATAGAGCGCTTTCTCATAATTCCGGAAGAGAAATTTCATACTCCCAATGTCACAGTGACATTTCCTGATTTTTCACAGTACGACATCATCGTTCCAATGGGCGCACCCTATGGCGCATATGAAGATCAACGCGTTGGCAATTGGTTAATTCCCGAATTAGAACTACTGAAAAAATCACATAACGCAGGACAGCCCATCTTCGGCATTTGTTTTGGTGGTCAGATGATGGCGCGCACATTAGGTGGCTCAGTCTCTCGCGCACCCGAAGCCGAACTTGGTTGGTATGAAATTCATACAGATGACCCATCGTTAATTTCAACAGGTCCTTGGTTTGAATATCACTGGGATCGCTGGGTAAGTCCCCCTCTTGCAACTGAGATAGCTCGCACTGGTCTTGCAGTTCAAGCATTCACCTTGGGTCGCACACTTGCTCTGCAATTTCATCCAGAGATTGACCCAGAAGTATTAGAAGAATGGCTTGCAATGGAGGGCGGCTGCGCCGAAGTTCAAGCCGAAGGCGTCGACCCCGATGAACTGCGCGCACAGACAAAAGCGCTCCAATCGATTACCGATCAGAACGCCTTTGACTTAGTCAATACTTTCCTCGACCGTATCGCAACGGCTGAGGTTATTCCGGTTAATTAACTATTAATTAATTATCCAGCGGAGTTACATACGCCCCTGAAATACCGCCATCAACAAGGAAGTTTGCGGCCGTAATAAAGCTTGAATCATCACTTGCAAGAAATGCCACAGCTGCTGCAATTTCAGTTGCATCTGCAAAACGTCCCATTGGAATATGCACCAAGCGACGAGCAGCACGCTCTTTATCTTTGGCAAAGAGCTCTTGCAACAAAGGTGTATTTACTGGTCCAGGAGAAAGTGCATTCACGCGAATACCTTCGCGCCCAAATTGCACACCGAGTTCGCGACTCATTGAAAGCACGCCACCCTTAGATGCGGTGTATGCAATCTGCGATGTTGCAGCTCCCATCGTTGCAACGAAAGATGCGGTATTAATAATTGAGCCCTTGCCCGCTTTCTGCATATAAGGAATCACTGCCTTGCAGCAGAGAAAGACGCTGGTGGTATTTACGCGCAATACCCGCTCCCAGGCATCTATACCTGTTGTCAGAATCGAATCATCATCTGGTGGTGAGATACCTGCGTTGTTAAAAGCGATATCAATGCGGCCGTACTTATCAAATGCCACCTTGTACATATTCTCAACTTCAGCAGAATTTGTGACATCAGCTTTCACGAAGATTCCGCCGGTCTCGGCCGCAATTGCGTTTCCCGTTGTCTCGTTTGTATCAACTGCAACAACGTGCGCGCCTTCTGCTGCCAAGCGAATTGCGGTTGCATAACCGATTCCGCTACCGGCACCAGTGATTACTGCGACTCGTCCTTCTAAACGCTTACTCATCGGTTATCCCCTAGTTATTTCTCAGTTGAGATAAAAACGTTTTTTACCTCAGTAAATGAATCAAGTGCATCTGGGCCAAGTTCGCGTCCCAAACCAGATTGCTTATATCCTCCAAATGGAGTCCAATAACGAACAGATGAATTTGAATTCACCGATAAATTGCCGCTTTCCACAGCACGTGAGACACGAATTGCTTTGCCAGAATCCTTAGTCCAGATAGATCCTGATAAACCAAACTCGGTGTCATTTGCCTTTGCAATCGCATCATCTTCACCATCAAATGTCATCACCGAAACAACAGGTCCAAAAATCTCATCGTTCCATGATTTTGATTGAGTTGAAGTTGGCAACAAAACAGTGGGCGGCAACCAGAAACCAGCACCCGATGGCGCACTTCCGGTAAAGGCAACTGGCTCATCCAAATACTTCTCAACAGCCGCTTTCTGTTTTGCAGAAATCATTGGCCCCATCTCAGATGTTGCAAGGGATGGATCTTCCACGCGGAATTTCTTTACAGCCACTTCAAAAGCTGACATGAATGTATCGAAGGCTGATTTCTCAACCAAGATACGAGAGCGCGCGCAACAATCTTGCCCCGCGTTATCAAAGACAGCTCCCGGTGCATTTGCCGCAGCTTTCTCAACATCGCTATCGGCAAAGATGATGTTGGCACTCTTTCCGCCCAGTTCAAGAGTGACGCGCTTTACCTGATCTGCGCACCCAGCCATGATTGATTTACCGACTTCGGTAGATCCGGTAAATACAATCTTGCGCACCTTGGGATGTGTCACAAAGCGCGCACCGACAATAGAACCCTTACCCGGAATTACGGTAAAGACATCTTTTGGTAGCCCTGCCTCTAGAGCTAATTCACCCAAACGAATTGCAGTCATCGGTGTGTATTCAGCTGGTTTTAATACAACGGTATTTCCTGCAGCAAGTGCCGGTGCAAATCCCCAACCCGCAATCGGCATCGGAAAGTTCCACGGAACAATGACACCGATAACACCGAGGGGTTCCTTAAAAGTAATATCGATTCCGTTAGGTACTGGAATCTGCTTACCGAATAAGCGCTCAGGTGCAGCCGAGTAATAATTGAGAACGTTGGCGACGTTATCTGCCTCCCACAACGCATTGCCACGAGTGTGACCCGAGTTCTCGATTTCAAGTGCGGCCAGCTCTTCGCGATGTGCGCTGACAACGGAGGCAAAGGAACGCAACAACTTTGCACGGTCTCCCGGTGCCACATGGCGCCAACTATCAAATGCTTTATGTGCGCGCTCGATTGCAGCATCAGTAGCTGCCTGATCTGCAAGCTCGATGCTCTTTACAACCTTTTCGGTTGCAGGGTTGATTACCTCATATACCGAAGACATGGTTTAAAACCTTTCGAAATTCCTAAAGAGCTCCCAGTCAGTAACTGCTTTGCCATACGCATCGAGTTCGACCTGAGCCATATTTGTGTAGTGCGCTTGAACTTCTGCACCAAATACTGATTTTACCCACGCGCTTTCAGACCAATTCTTCTGCGCTTGAAGCATGGTCGATGGTACTCGCTCCGAATCTGAATCATAGGCATTGCCTTGGAAGGCATCCTCTAACTTTAATTTGCGATTAATGCCATCAAGACCTGCGGCAATGATTCCAGCAACTGCCAAATATGGATTGACATCGCCACCTGGTACCCGGTTTTCCAATCGCAATGATTGTCCGTGACCTACTAAACGAAGTGCACAGGTGCGATTATCTCGTCCCCAACGAATAGCAGTTGGTGCAAATGATCCTGGCACATATCGCTTATAGGAGTTGATATTCGGTGCAAAGAGAAGAGCGATCTCACTTAAATGAGCAATCTGTCCTGCGATAAATGAGCGACCCAGATCTGAAAGTCCATGCTCTTTATCTTTCTCATCTGCCATCACCATGCTGCCATCGAGGCCGCGGAATGAGCAGTGGATATGAGATGAATTTCCCTCTTTCTGATTTGGCTTTGCCATAAATGTCAGCGCATAACCTTCTTGAGCTGCAATCTCTTTCGCGCCATTCTTATAAATCACATGGTTATCGCAATTAGAGAGCGCATCGCTATATTTAAAGGCAATCTCATGCTGCCCAAAGTTACATTCGCCTTTCACGGACTCGACAGTCATTCCCGCCCCAGCCATACCTAAGCGAATTGTGCGCAGCAACGGTTCAATACGTGAGCCACCCATAATCGAATAGTCGACGTTATATTGATTGACCGGAGTTAAATCGCGATAGGCCTTATCCCATGCCTGCTCGTAG
>RFSY01000061.1 GCA_009923805.1 Actinomycetota bacterium | reverse complement strand
GCAGCCATTGCGCGTTCAAATAAAGTTGGGAGCGGTTGCCATATTGCCGGATCTACGCGTTCATCCCATTTTAAAGTATTAAGGACTCGTCCCCCACTACGCGGAACTTGCACGGTATATCCGAGCATTCCATGAGCACCAGGCATCTGTCCGGTTGTCAGCGTTGCCAGACTTGTTGCAGTAGTGGATGGGAAGGAAGTCTGGACTTTTCCATGATTTATTAGCGTTGAAAGCGTGGGAATTGCATCTGCGTAGTTGCTCAGAACATCTGCACCTAATCCATCAACAAGAAAGAGAAGTTCTCGCCCGCTGGGAGTTGCGCCACATCCAATGGAATCGTGCGCCGTCTCTAAACCTAACGAAGAAAATATCGAGGGCATGATTTCAGACAAGTGCACGGCGTTATCTTCTCATGAGTCGCAATTGATGGCGTCTGCGGGCGTGTAGGTACCAAGATTTACTGCAATGCCTTGGCAGAATACGCGCCATGGCAACGAAGAAGACAGCGGCACCAAAGAAGTCGGCAAAGGTCGTAGGACCAAAGCCTGGTGAATATCCAGGCAAGATCGTCGATATCGATGTCTCTTCAGAAATGTCTGAATCATTTCTTGAATATGCATACTCAGTTATTTACTCTCGAGCACTTCCTGATGCACGTGATGGTTTAAAACCTGTTCACCGTCGCATCCTGCATCAGATGGCCGATATGGGACTTCGCCCCGAACGCGGACATGTAAAGAGTGCACGTGTAGTTGGTGAAGTGATGGGTAAGTTGCACCCTCACGGTGACTCAGCAATTTACGATGCACTCGTTCGCATGGCGCAATCATTTTCAATGCAGCTGCCGTTAATCGATGGTCACGGAAACTTTGGTTCACTCGATGCTGGCCCCGCAGCAATGCGCTATACCGAAGCACGCCTGGCACCTACTGCAATGGCGATGGTTGCAGAAGCAGATGAGAACACTGTTGATTTTGGTCCCAACTACGACGGACAACTTGCTGAGCCGCTCGTGCTTCCTGCAGCATTTCCAAACTTGCTCGTCAATGGTGGTTCCGGAATCGCCGTAGGAATGGCGACAAATATGGCGCCACATAATCTTGGTGAAGTCATCGCCGCGACCAAGTTCCTAATTGATAATCCAAAGGCGACGCTCAATCAATTAATGAAGCACATTCCAGCGCCAGATTTCCCAACCGGCGGTGAAATAGTTGGTCTTGAGGGCGTTCGAGAGGCTTATGCAACAGGTAAAGGCTCATTTAAAGTTCGAGCAAGTACAGAGATTTCAAAAGTTTCTTCCCGCAAAATGGGAATTGTTATCAAAGAGCTTCCTTTTAACATTGGTCCTGAGAAAGTTGTTGAACGCATTGCTGATCTTGCTAAAGCTAAGAAGATTCAGGGAATTTCAGACATCATCGACCTTACCGATGGCCAGACTGGCACTAACGTCGTCATCGAATTAAAGAACGGTTTTGAACCCGAAGATGTACTTGAAAAGCTATTTAAGCTCACTCCTATGGAGGATGCATTCTCCATTAACGCTGTGGCGTTGGTTAAAGGAAAGCCGCAGACTCTTGGCCTGAAAGAACTGCTCCAAGTCTTTATCGACCACCGTATTGAAGTTGTTCGCCGCCGTTCTGAATATCGCAAAGCCAAGGCACAAGACCGACTTTCATTAGTCGATGGCTTACTCAAGGCAATTATCGATATCGATAAGGTCATCAAAATTATTCGAGGTAGCGATGATGCAGCTGCTGCAAAAGATAAGTTGATAAAGGATTTCAAACTCAATGAAGAGCAAGCTACCTACATCCTGGATATGCCGCTTCGTCGCTTGACCAAGATGAGCAAACTTGAACTCGAGACAGAATCAAAGGAACTGAAAGCAGTCATCGCTGCCCTGGTTACTCTTCTAAAGAGCGAAGATGCAATTCGCAAACAAGTTTCAGATGAACTGACCGAAGTCAGCAAATCCTTCGCAACTCCTCGCCGCACAAGAATCGGTAAAGAGTAATTTAACGAGGGGCAATAATTGCAGTGCCCTTTTCGTGCGGTAAAAATTCCAATGTATGAGTTGGCAAAGCTTGCGCAAATTTTTCAGCCATGGCTCGTTCACCATCCCGAGCAGCATCATCAATAACGATTACAGCATTTGCCTTTAATTTCTTCAGGCACTCAGCAACGGCCGGAAGTCTGGCTTGATTATTCTTAGATCCGGGCGGGCCATCAATAAAGAGCAGATCAATCTCGGAGATATCGCCTAAAACGCTGGTGTCATACCACTCAACCCCCGAGTGATGAGCGGTCAATGGGGCAACGCGTATCTCCACATTTGTAATTCCATGTGCAGCCAATAACTTTCGAGTTTTTTCTGCATATTCTTCAGAGTTATCAACGCTGATGATTTTTGCTTGAGGTGCAGACTTTGCTAGCACCAAGGTCGACATTCCAGAACCTAAGTCGAGAATCACTCTAGGAGTTGTGCGCTGAGCAATCTCAAAAAGAGTGAGTAGCACGTCTGGGGAGGCAGCCCAACTGCGCGTGGATGGAATTGGAGCGGATAACTTTAGAAAGTGAATAAGTTGTGAATAGAACTCACCTTGTCGATAATGTTGCCACGCTTCTTCTCTTTGATTCTTTGCGATGCGGCGAATATCTCGTTCAGGAGCAATCAGTTTCATGAGTTTTTCATTTACTCGTCGTGACATTCGAATCTGATATGTCACCAACGCTAGAAGTATGAGCAAAAGTCCCAGTAATAAGGCGCTCAACATGTGATGAGTCTAATGTGGGTGCAATCCCAAGGTAAATACTGTGGGAAGATACGCCAAATGATTGCTACAACTGCTCTTGAATTGCGCGCAGGCGCACGCCTTTTGGTCTCGGGTGTCACCGTGCGAATCAACCATGGCGATCGCATTGGATTTGTGGGCCGTAATGGCGCCGGAAAATCGACTCTTGCAAAAGTTTTAGCGGGTGAGACTCTGCCTGCAGGTGGCGGAGTTCAACGAACAGGCAAAATTGGATATCTCCCCCAAGACCCGCGTACTGGTGAAGATCAAGGAACTGCCCTCGATCGCATCTTATCTGCGCGCGATCTTGATCAAATTGCAGCACGTATGACTCAAGTTGAACACGAAATGGCCACTGCAGAAGGTGCCGAACTTGAAAAAGCGTTAGATCGTTACACCCGAGTAGATGCCGAATTCACTGCAGCTGGCGGATATGCAGCAACTTCTGAAGCAGAAGCAATTGCAACTTCACTCGGGGTATCAGAGGCAGTATTTAGCAATCAACTCGAGACACTTTCTGGCGGTCAGCGCCGACGTATTGAACTTGCTCGTATTCTTTTTTCTGGCGCCGAAACTCTATTGCTCGATGAGCCGACAAACCACTTAGATGCTGATTCCATCATCTGGCTCCGTAACTACCTCACCAACTATTCCGGTGGCTTGGTAATCATCTCTCACGATGTGAACCTCATTGAAACCGTTGTAAATAAGGTTTTCTATATCGATGGAAATCGCAATGTCATCGATGTCTACAACATGGGTTGGAGGCAGTACCTCTTGCAGCGCGAACAAGATGAACACCGCCGCAAAAAGGAACGTGCCAATGCCGAGAAGAAAGCTGAAATTCTCCAGAAGCAGGGCGAGAAGATGCGCGCTAAAGCTTCTAAGGCAACTGCGGCACAAGGCATGCTCCGTCGTGCTGAGAAACTTCGTTCATCACTTGATGATGTTCGCGTCAAAGATAAGGTTGCCAAGCTTCGTTTTCCAACTCCTGCGCCATGCGGAAAGACTCCCCTGTCTGGAGAAGAGCTTTCAAAGAATTACGGTTCACTTGAAATCTTTACCGACGTTTCATGTGTTATCGATAAAGGATCGCGTGTTGTAATCCTTGGACTTAACGGTGCAGGCAAAACTACTTTGCTTAAAATTCTCGCCAACCAACTTGAATCTGATACCGGAACTGTTGAACAAGGCCATGGCCTCAAACTCGGTTACTACGCCCAGGAACATGAAATGCTTGACTTCGAACGTACCGTTCTTGAAAATATGATGTCTTCAAAAGATGATTTGCGTGAACCTGAAGCACGTAACGTTCTGGGTTCATTCCTTTTCATCGGCGATGATGTTCATAAGCCGGTAAAGGTGCTTTCAGGTGGCGAGCGAACTCGGTTGGCACTTGCAACACTTGTTGTATCGGCTGCAAACGTTCTACTTCTTGATGAGCCAACAAATAACTTAGATCCGGCATCTCGTGAAGAAATTCTTGGTGCGCTCACTGAGTATCAGGGCGCAGTCATCATGGTTTCTCACGATGAGGGCGCTGTACAGGCCCTCAAGCCCGAACGCGTGATTTTGTTGCCTGATGGCGATGAAGATATTTGGAAAGATGAATACTTCGACTTAGTCAGTATCGACTAAGCGTCAATCTGCTCGCGATCGATTTCAGCAGTAGCAATAAATTCCTTGCGTGGCGCCACATCTGAACCCATCAATAGTTCAAACATATTCTCAGCAGCTTGTGCATCTGGAACAGTGATGCGGCGCAATGTGCGAGCGTCAGGGTCCATCGTGGTCTCGCGCAATTGATCCGCATCCATCTCGCCCAGACCTTTGTAGCGCTGAATAGGTTCTTTCCAACGCTTTCCAGTCTTTTTTAAATCTGCGGTGACTTTCTTCATCTCATCATCAGAGTACGTGTAGATGTATTCACCTTTTTTGCCGCCTGCACCCATAGTTTCAATACGGTGTAGTGGAGGAATCGCTGCAAATACTCGGCCAGCATCGAGCATCGGGCGCATATAGCGATACATCAAAGTAAGTAAGAGGCAACGAATATGTGCGCCATCAACGTCAGCATCTGACATCAAAATAACGCGGCCATAGCGAGCTTCATCGAGTTCAAATGACTTACCAGAGCCAGCACCAATAACCTGAATGATGGAACCACACTCTTTATCATCGAGCATTTGTGACAGTGATGCCTTTTGCACATTAAGAATTTTGCCGCGAATAGGCAAGATGGCTTGGAACTCTGAGTTACGGGCAGCTTTCGTTGTGCCCAACGCTGAATCACCCTCAACAATAAAGAGTTCGGTGCGAGTGACATCTTCGGAACGACAATCTGACAGCTTTGTAGGAAGTGATGATGATTCGAGAGCATTTTTGCGGCGCTGAATATCTTTATGTGCACGGGCGCTAATTCGTGTGCGGGCAGCTCCAGCAATCTTTTCCATAATCAACTTGCCATTGGCTTTATCAATACGGCGGGTTGTGGCGAAAAATTCCTTTAACTTATCGGCAACGACTGCTGAAACAATCTTGGTTGCAGCTGCGGTTCCAAGAACTTCCTTAGTCTGGCCCTCAAACTGTGGCTCTGACATGCGAACTGTGACAACTGCTGTGAGACCTTCCATGATGTCATCTTTGATGACATCGGCTTCGTTCTTCTTCAAGATACCTGCGCTGCGCATTGCTTCATTAAATGCCTTTGTGATGGCGCGTTCGAAGCCAAGTACGTGAGATCCACCTTTGGGCGTTGCAATGATATTTACAAAGGAACGTAGCGTTGTATCAAAGCCCTCGCCCCACTTCATCGCGATATCAACTTCCATATCGCGCTCAACATCTGTTGAGACCATATGGCCTTTATCATCAAGGACAGGAACAGTCTCTTGATAGTGACCTGTACCGTAGATACGAATTACTTCACCCACGGCTGCATCAGGTTGCAAGAAGTCGCAATATTCGGAGATTCCACCTTTATGGAAGAAAGTCTGAGTCGTCCTCTCTTTCTTGCGATTATCGTTAACAATAATTGTTAGACCAGGAACTAAGAAAGAAGTTTGTCGTGCCCGTGCGTAGATATCTTCTAAATCAAGTTCAGCATCTTTTAAGAATATCTGGCGATCTGACCACCACTTGATGCGTGTACCGGTAACTTTTGCTGAAACTTTCCCGATAGTGCGCAAACCTGATTGCGGCGTGAATTCTGCTTTGGGACCATCGCCATCAAATATGCCGGCTACTCCGCGCTTAAATGACATCCAGTAAATCTTGCCATTGCGATCTACTTCAGCATCGAGGCGTTCTGCAAGCGCGTTAACCACAGATGCACCAACACCGTGCAGACCACCAGAGGCCGCATAAGAACCGCCACCAAATTTTCCACCCGCGTGCAATTTAGTAAGAACTACTTCAACGCCAGTGAGACCAGTCTTTGGTTCCTTATCTACAGGAATTCCGCGGCCATCATCGTGTACTTCAACCGAGCCATCTGACTCAAGATTAATTTCAATTTTCTTACAGTGACCGGCCAATGACTCATCAACAGAGTTATCAATAATTTCCCAAAGGCAATGTTGGAGTCCACGAGAATCAGTGGATCCGATATACATACCTGGGCGTTTGCGAACTGCATCGAGGCCTTCAAGGACCGCTAAGTCTTTTGCGGTATAGCTATCTTTAGAATCCGCCTCAGGGGTAAAGTTCAATTCATCAGCCACGGTGGCAAAGGTTAGCCAGCGAATCGTTCGCATCTGTGTAAGCGCGCCGAGGTATCTCAAATAATGGTTACCCGAGGTGAGATATCCCCTAATAATCGATATTTACACGCTGAGAATCAGAAAAATTTACATAATTGGAATCAATTTAACGAGCGGGGAATAAAGAGAACTGGCATGATGTTCCATAGAAGTACAACAACTTCCCACTAAGTGACTGGAGAGCGCGATGACCGAGCAAGTAATCCTCGAATCCACACCTCTAAATGCCCTCGATCGATGCGATCGTTGTGGTGCACAAGCTTATGTGCGTGCAACTCTGCTTAATGGTGGTGAACTCATGTTCTGTGCCCATCACGGGAAAGAATATGCCGAAAAGCTAAAGACCGTCGCTGCAAATATTCAGGACGAGTCTGAGAAGTTGGTTGAAGTTAAGTAATTACTCTTAAAGAAAAATCCCCTGTGCGAACTATCGCATAGGGGATTTTCTCTTTAGCCAACTCTTAATTCATATTTTAATCTAGATAATCGCGAAGTGATTGCGAACGTGATGGGTGACGAAGCTTCGACATTGTCTTGGACTCAATCTGGCGGATGCGTTCGCGGGTAACACCGTGAACCTTGCCGATTTCATCAAGTGTCTTTGGCTGTCCATCTGTAAGACCATAGCGAGCCTTGATCACATCTGCTTCACGGTTAGTGAGGCCTCCGAGAACCTGCATCAACTGCTCTTGCAAGATTGTAAAGGT
>RFSY01000007.1 GCA_009923805.1 Actinomycetota bacterium | reverse complement strand
CAACCTGCAACATTCCCACTAGCGCAAGTTGTTGAGGGGTGGCAGAAAGGTTTGCCTGGCACCAAAGTTGGTGGACGACGCCTGCTGATTCTTCCTCCCGCACTGGGCTATGGCGCAGCAGGTTCGGGACCAATTGGTCCCAATGAAACTCTTATCTTTACTGTCGACATTATTGGTGTCGCGTAAAGCTTAATTATTTCTTTGTAAACCAGACTGTAGTTCCTGCAGGAATTTTGCCTTGCACGAGCGGATGTGACGTTATCAAGATTTATTTCTCCCTTTGGCATCGGATACGCAGCTGCGCGGAAATTAGTGATGCAGTGCCATCCATTAGGGCGAGAGAAATGAAGTACTGAGAGATTATTTGTCTTATGCCACTTAATCTCTTCTTTCGTGACCAACTTCTTGCGAAGCGCTAGCGCCTGACGGTAGATAGACAATGGGGATTGCGAATCCTTCTCTTGTTTTTCAACTGAATAGTCGGCAAACCACTGAGGTTGCGGAAGGTGCGCACCTCCTGATCCGAAACCCAAAGAAGAGCCTGAGGATGTCCAAGGGAGAGGAACGCGACATCCATCACGTCCTTTATCAATCTTATTATTCTTTAAATATTGTGGATCTTGAATTTGGCTCTCAGGAATATCAGTGACCTCATGCAAGCCAAGCTCTTCACCTTGGTACATATATGTAGACCCAGGCAGAGCCAAGATAAAGAGAGTTGCAGCAAGTGCATTCTGAGATCCAGATTTCATATCAAGCGGGTGGGAAGTTCCATCAGTGAGCATCCATGAACGACGATCAACAGCAGGATTAAGTCCCATCTTTGTCGCATGACGAATCTGGTCGTGATTAGACAAGGTCCAAGTTGATGCTGATTTATTTTTTGCTGCTAGGGCCAGTGCTTCCTGCACGCTTGTCTTGTAGGCAGCTGCCTCGAAAGGCGTATCGATAAATCGGAAATCGAAGCACTGACCGAGAGTCTTAGTGCTTGCATACAGTGGTAGACGACTTGCATGAACGTTTGCTTCAGCCACTGCGACGCGAGGAGGGTCGGGTCATATTGGTTAAATAGTTTGCGCCAGCTTTTGTAGATTTTAAAAACCTCATCGCGGTCGGCAAGAATTCCCTTGCCCTTATCGCCACGCTCTTCCAGATCTTCAAAGACATCAAGGTTTCGAAGGGGTTCAGATAAATCTTTCTTTAATGCGTGCGCCACATCGATACGGAACCCATCGACTCCGCGATCTGACCAAAACTTAAGAGTCTTAAGAAATTCCTTTTCAACTTCGGGGTTATCCCAATCGAAATCAGGTTGCTCGGGTGCAAACCAATGCATGTACCACTGGTTGTGCTTGCCACCCATCTTTGATTCATGAGTCCATGCAGATGGCGCAAAATGTGACACCCAATCAGTTGGCGGCAGTTCGCCATTTATTCCACGCCCATCACGGAAGATATATCGGCTGCGAGCCTTAGAACCTGGGGCTGCTGCAATCGCTTCCTTAAACCATATATGTAAGTTGGAAGAATGGTTAGGGACGATATCTACAAATACTCGGATACCAACTTTATGTAACTCTTTTAGCATCTGGTCAAAATCAGCAAGGGTTCCAAGTTTTGGATCTACATCGCGGTAATCATCAACGTCATATCCACCATCTACTAAGGCAGATGGATAGAAAGGGCTGAGCCAGACCGCATCTAGACTCAGCGACTTCAGATAAGGGATTCGAGAGATGATGCCTTGCAGGTCACCGATTCCATCACCATTTGAATCGGCAAAGCTGCGAGGGTAGATCTGATAAATCGCCGCTTGGCGCCACCAATTTTTATCTTCGGAAAGCCCGCTTTTCTTGGCGACTCTACTGTTCTTCGACATGCGCCGTACTCTACGGAAGCATTCACAGGAGTAGGGCAAAAAAGAGCAAATTGTGACACAAATGAAATCTTTTGCAGTTTTATGCAGAAATCGTACGAAATGAAGAGATTCTTAGTAGTACTTGGCAGTGAGAGTAGCGAGAGTTCCTTGAGGAGTCGCCACGAGTTTCCAATCGGGTGCAAATACTTCAAACAATGTGCTTCCTAGGCCCGACTTCTTAGTCGATTTTAGGCGTCCGTCATCTAATACCGAAATCACACATCGCCCATCACTCACGCTTGCGCTAACGGTAATATTCTTAGCTTTCCCGTGACGTATAGCATTTACTATGAGTTCCTCAATTAACTGAGAAATGATTTCTCCGTTTCTAGATACTTGAGAAAGCTCAATAGGCAGGTTGAACTCAATGTTTGCCAAACCTTGCCAGGTATTTCGAAATTCTTGCAATCGTGCAAGTGGAATTCGATCCGGCTGCTTTTCGTAAGGTTGTTTGAGCAACTCGAGTCGAGAAAGAACTTTTTGAGTGACTTCAGGCGACATGACCGTAAATTCAGATTCAGCAGCTTTAAGAAGTAGAAGCTTGCAGGCCATTAATTGGGACTGAACTTCGGAATGTAAATATTGAGCGAAATCAGATTGTGTTGAAGCTGCCAACCCACCCTCAATCATATTGCTCAAGGCATGCTCTGAGAGGATTTCCTTAAGCAGTTCAATTGAATTTTCCCGGTTTTCCTGCACTGTCATCACAGTTGCACCAAATAAAGTCAGCAATAAAAAAGTGAGGGTGCTTGAGATATGGAGCTGCACAATATGTGCTGCTGACATTTGATTTGAATTGAGGTGAAGGCTAAGCGTGAGCAAAAGTGGTGCGTGTATGACGAGCATTGCAGATGTAAATACAAGATTTCTAGTTTTTATTTGGTTGACTGATCTTCTCGCAATCAAATCAGCAATTTTTACCAGGAAGAGAATGAGAGCTAAGGAAGAAATTTGGGTCAAAACTCCTTCCACAAAGCTTGAATTTGCGAATTGTCCAAACAGGCTTAGTGGGAGGGCGAATATAAGAGTTGCAATGACGGGCAATTTTGTTTGCGAGATTGATTTCCTCAAGACTTCCAGTGGACGAATTTTTGGCCAGATGAGTTCTGCCTCACGCCACCTTTCAGCGCTATGTGGCCGAATGTGCTTATTAATCAATCGATCTATCGCATTCGCTTGCTCTTTAAGTGTTGGTACCGAGTCATTGTTACCCTGAGCGGAAGAGATGTATGCATTTAAATCTGAGATGACTTGTTGAATACTTGTACTTGCCCGCAAAAATACTTGATTGCTGCTGGATACCTTAATTGATTCAGAACTTCGGCTAGATTCGATTGCATTACTCAGAACTAACCGCAAATCAGATTCAAACTTGGTCCAAATTGAAATGAGGACTCCAGCAATTCCTAAGGCGTAGAGCACTGTTACAGAAGAATTTATCGTTCTTACAGGAAGCGCGAGAGGATCATTTACTAGAAGTATCGGAGCAGTTATGTTAATAACCGCACCACGTACTGCGCCCATGCACATTGCAAAAATAATATGAGTTCTTCTATCGAACTTGCCATTAAAATAGTAGACAAAAGGAGCCATAGCTGCATGACCGAAAAGAGATATGGCGAGCCAGGTCAATAATAAGGTTTTTGAGCGAACCGAGGGTGCAATGAAGACCAGGGTGCTAATAACCGAAAAGGGCAAAAGACCCCAATATGCTTTCCAAGAAATTAGGTGCCTAGGAATAAGTACAAGCAGTGGATCTAATTTGGCCTGCATATAATCGAAAATGCGCCCGCTAAGTTTGGAGAATCTCGCGATCAACGCGAATGCGCTTTCTTGCCGGCCTGCTGAATTTCCCAGATAGCATCTCCCAGAAGCTCACTTGTGCTGGCAATAAATTTAGAAAGATCTCTCTTTGAATTTTGCATTCCATCGGTATTGGTTAAAACGTTTAGCGCCATAATGACTCCAGATATCTGACCTTGAATCGCTCCGACCAAGGTAGATGATGAAAGATGTTGAATTTGATCATGAGAAATATTCAAGCTCTCTATCTGGCTCAGTTGTTCTGTGTTGGTAGCCTTCATAATATTGATGGAATTATTCTGCTCAGTGACTAAGGTGGAGATAAGAGATGCCAAATATACGCCAAAGAATGTCTTAAGTGCGGAATACCAAGCTTCATATGGGTATGGCAGAGAAGTCAATGAATGTTGAACTACGGTGGTAGTTAAATACTGAAATCCGAATACCAGAAAATAGGAAACCGCATTAAACCAACCAGTTCCCAGGGCATTTAGGCGCATTCCGATGGTTCGAAGTATGTAAAGAACTGTCACGATAATTACCGAGCTGAGGATTCCAACTAGCGATCCTAATAAGCCATTTCTGGTGCTTTGGGCAAGTGTTGCCCCGAGTGCCAGAATCAAAAAAGAAGTACCGACGGAGAGATCTCGTGGGAATGGCCCCGTCATCAACTTCCTGGTAGGCAATATTTCGGCGGGCTTTGTCGAGAATTGAGATTGTGACTGAACAATCGAAGTTAGAGTTGAATTTAATTTCACCTGCAGATCTTTGGCCTGGAGTTCCAGTGCGTGGAGTGCGACTGCCAATGACTCTGAGGTACCGCTTTTCTGCAGATCTGAAGTCAGTTTTTGAAGTTTAAGCACCTTAGGGAGCAAGGATTCATTTAGATTTGATGTCACTATTTCAGTTGCTCGATTTTGAGATTCATTTATGTTTAAAGAATCTTTCATGAGAATTTGCTCAAGTGATTGATAAACGCTTTTTTCAACTCTAAGTTTGTGGATAGTGCCGAAGCAATAGGCGACAATTCCAAGCCCCAAACCTGATATGAAAGTAGAGTTTGCAATTCTCACGAAAAGATGTGAATCCCCGCCTAGTATGTTGTGACTATAAAGGTCTGAGACAAAACCAGCGACGATTCCCGAACTAGACCACACGAATAAGCAGAGCATGAAACTCTGTTTTCGCTCTTTTCGCGAAGATAGCAAAGTGGCTTGAGCAATGAAAAGGTAGAGAATGCTCGCTAGTTGTCCTGAGGTGACAACTACGAGTTGAGTATTAAATGGCGAAATGTTCAACGTGCTTTCCCGCTCGAGGGAGTATAAAAAACTGAAGGGGAGATACATCGCAACTGATGGAAGTGATACGGCCCAGCGGCCAGTTGTCACTGTGAAGAAATTCTCCAGGAAACGTTTCACTTAATGACTACTTTATCTTCTTGCCACATTCGAACAGCAAGAATACGGGGATTGAATTCATCATCTGACTTAATTCCTAAAGTTGCAAAAGTACGCTGCACCAGTGCCTCGGTCGCGCGAAGTGAAGTACCACGACGAGTTGCAATAGCCTGATTGGTGTAGCCCTCTGCCATGAGGCGCAGAATCTCTCCTTGAGTTTCGCTAATTACAATTCTTTGATTATCAAGCACTGGCTTAAATTCTGAATTTTCAACCTTTGCGATTGAATCTCTAATTGCTGTGCCAAGAGCAAGAATCGACTGCAACTCTGATTTCACGAGATAGATAACATTTGGTGGCAGCTCGGTACCTCTCGGCAGGGCTAAATTGGGCGATGCATGCGAGGTCAGAATGACCTTCCCAATCCATGGTCGCTCTTCATGGAGGAAAATCAGTAGATCGGCCCCACTGGGTGAGTTGACGCCAAAATTTAAATCGGTAACTACAGCATGTGGGTCAAAATTCTCGATGGTCTTTATGGCATCTGAGACTGACCGCACGCCAACAACGTCAAAATTGGCATCGGTCAGAATCTCGCGGAGAAGGTTGAGAGTAAATTCCTCATCCTCGGCCACAAGCACTCGCGTACGAAACCCCGTCGTCAAATTGCCCCCAGATTTCTTTAGGTAAAGAGGGTCGAGTCTAGGAGTCCTGCTCTTACCCACTCAACTACGGTGTTCGGTTGATACATCATCGGAGAAATTTCCCAAGCGTTATGCTGGAGGCGTGGAATTTGGTAGATGGGCTAACCGACCACGGCTTCACGTATTTGCCCGCATTCCGGTTCATCTGGCTTCGCAGAAACCTCAACTGTTAATTAGGCGATTCTTCGCCTTTGCCGTGGTTGGGGTGATTTTATCAATCGTTGCGCCGGTGATTGCTGATGAAACAATTTCATCGTCTAGTTCACCTTCATCGTCTAGTTCACCCGTGTCAGCACCTGAGACGAGCGATACAGCAACACAAACGGCGGCACCGAATGAAAGTACGATTGAGCTGCCAATTCCTGCGGATTCATCTCAACCCACTCCGAAGCCAGATCCAACTCCCGCACCAACTTCGACCGGGACAGCGCGGAGCCAAAACTCAGAGACATTTACTGTCTCAAGTTCTGTGTCGCCTTCGCCAAGTGCAACACCTGTCGGGCTTTCGACAAGTCAGAAGATGAGAGTCGAGGTTCCCAATGTCTTGCCAGTTGATCCTCGAGCTAATTCAAGAATTTTGCCGCCCGTGATTCTGAGTGGCCCCAAATATGTACTTGCTTGTATCCGGAGCAGCAATCTCTATTTCGATCTTTATGCAAAAAATTCAGCCCAATCAAATTTCAATGATGAGCAATTGGTCAGTGGCGACATGACTTCAGAATTGCTGGTAACTGGAACAACAGACCAAGTGCTTGCTCTGATCAATAGCTATGGTGGATTGCGGGCGACCGCTCTTCGAGATGGCATCGGCGGTCAGTACGCCACCCTGAGTTTTCTTGCCATGACTGAGCCTTCGCTAGATAGCACCTTCTGCGGGCAACGCACTGCTGAAAATTTTCGAATCATTTATTTTCGTCCCCTCGGATTGGGCATGGACCTCATCAAGAATGGACTAGTGCTGAAGAATCGGTGAGGCGGCCCCGAAGGCGCTATCTCAAAGTTTCTCAAAGTTGCCCACCGTTATGGACTCGACGGCCTGACACATGCTGCTATTCATGGCTATGTAAAGTATGGAAATCTGCCAACAACAATACAAATCCAACTCAGATTTGCAACGGTATCGGCCACGTCAATCAGGGATTAAGTAACCCCCCAAAGGTAAAATTTCATGTGACTCAAAGCGGTCTTTTGCTGTCCCTGAAATGGAGATCTAATGCGACAAGGCTTGAATTCTCCGCTCAGTGGGCGAGTGAGTTCGGGCTTTGGCGGCGGGAAAAGTCGGCATAAGAATAAAATCATTATTGGCGCAGCCCTTGCCGGAGTCGTGCCTTTCCTAGTTTCTACGTTTGCCGCAAGTGTCACTGTGGGAAATGGTGCACTTGAATTTGGTCAAGGTTCGCAACAAGCGATTGCGTGCGACCCCAATGTTTTTGCGGCAATCAGTGAAGAGTGGCATTCGGCCCCAACTGCCGGTGATTCATCTGCTGGTTTTTTTAGAGTGCGTGGAGTTACGGTTTCAAATTTGGATTTAACAAGTTGCCGTGGAAAGAAACTTCGAATTCGTTTGATCAGTACTGTTGGAACCGAGTTACCAGTCGGGCCGATTCCAGAAGCTCATGTCTTGCAGATTTCACTTCCAGATGTTGATGCACCAGTTGGCACCAGCGATGCATCTTCACTTGCTTTGACATATTTGACTGGCGATGGGTCTGTCATATCAAGTGCCATGGCAGGTTCAGTCTCTCTCAATGTTTCGGGAACTTCTATCTATGACGGTTCTGATTTGTCGGCAACGAATGCAGACGTCACTTTCTATCTTGATTCCTCCGCAACAATTGTCAATCTAGACGGACAAACTATTGGCCGGACAACTGTAGAAACAGTCAATAATCCAAAACGCTAAAGTTTTATTTTTCGTCGTAAAAACCTTGAAAAGCTTTATTCCGCAATACTTTTAGCGCTTATAAATCAAAAAATTCCCCAGGGGATTACTCGCATTGCAAGAAATCAAAGACACTGAAATCTCATGGAGGCGGGCCCAAATAGGCCACATTTGGGATAGCCCGTTGGCGATTTCCTCAAAAAATGAGCCTAGCGACCCCTATCAGGCTCAAACGGAGGTAATACCCGAATATGAGTGAGGTTTTAGGGTTAAAACCTACCCACCGCCACTTGCCATGCGTGAGTGGCGGTGCTTGACTACCCTTCAATTAGCCCATCGTACGTTGCGTTGGGCGTTCGAACTTCCCTTAGGAGGAAGCACAGATGGAGATTTTGAATTTGGGTGGATCGTATGAACCATCTGCGCGTGCACCAAAGAAGAAGTTTAAAGTTCTTCTCGGAGTTGGACTCCTTGCAGCAGTAATGGGAATGGGTTCAACACTCGCAGCGAGTATCACCCTCAGTTCAGGAGCTCCTGTTGAATTCGGTCAAGGAATCGCAGCAACAACAGCGTGCGATTCATCGCTGACAGTCACTCCATTCTCGACTTATCAAAATCGCGAAACAGCAACAGCTGGAGATTTCGTATTTACATCTGTGAAAATTAGCAATATCGATACGGCAACTACAAACACATCTACTGGCGCCGGATGCGGTGGACGTTATTTAGTCCTCAAGGCATACACAGATACACAAACTGCGGCTGCCAAATATGCTGTGTCAACAACTCTTTCTAACCCTCTCTACTTAAGCTGGAAGTACTCTGGAGCTAACGCAGGGTACGTAACTGGCGGTGTTGGTAACAGCGGTGTTGGTTACAACAGTGGTATCTCGATTTCCATCCCTTCATCGGGAAGTACTTGTACAGTGAAGGTTGATAACACATCTGCTGATAATGGTGCGGTCACTTGCTCTATGACCGCTGGAGCCGCTGGTGCAGCATCATTGGTTATAACATTTGGTACTGGGTCCAACGCAACAACTGGAGTAGCTTCTTCCGCGGTTGCGAAGTTGACACTTGAATCCAACGCATCAGATCCAACTGGTTGGGTATAAGCCTGAAGGTCTGATTAGGTCAGTTATAAATATTTAAAGAAGAACGACCCGCTCTAGGAAACTAGGGTGGGTCGTTCTTCTTTGTAGTACTTCCTCTATTAGAATTATTCGAGGACGTCCACGTAGATGGCAATCGAGATTGCAGCTAAAGTTTTTCGTAGATGGGAATGGCGGACATGGAAGAACCGATGAACGCCAGCTCTGGTTCAGGCCCTCATCTCCTTGGCGCAACCGAACTGTGGATTGAAGAGACCGGAAATGTCCCTGAATCAAATGTTTTAATTACGATCTCTGACACGTCCGGCGAGCACACATACTTGATGGCAGGACAGAAAATCATCGAGACGAAATCCAGCTTATTTGTTCAGGCTCCCGAAGAGCGCATTGTTGTTGGACCACGAATTTGGTACACACGAATGAATAATGCGTTTCGTTGGTCTGGCTACGCCCTAGCAATTGTTCTTATGACCTTTTCAGTTCTCTCCTTTTCAGGAACAGTCAAAGCACGTGTAGTTCTCACAAGCTCGATGGTTCCGACCATTAACCCTGGTGACATAATTTTGACGACGCCAGCAAAGAATGTTTCTCCCAAAGTTGGAAGCATTGTTGCTTACGTTGGACGAAGATTTGACGGCACCGCTGTAGGCGTTTTTTCACACCGAATTGTTGGCGGAGATGCGGCAAGCGGTTTTATTGTGAAAGGTGATCACAACCCTACGCCAGACACTCAACGTCCTAAGATTCCAGATATCACAGGTGTGGTAATTTTCGTAATCCCAATTATAGGCCGCTTCTTAACTCCAAAAGCTCTTATGATTACTGTCCCCTTGGTTTTCGGGTTATGGCTAATCTTTGATGCCCTAAAAAATGACTAAAAGGT
This sequence comes from Actinomycetota bacterium, assembly GCA_009923805.1. Classification (GTDB taxonomy): domain Bacteria; phylum Actinomycetota; class Actinomycetes; order Nanopelagicales; family Nanopelagicaceae; genus Planktophila. The sequence continues at coordinate 18,789 of RFSY01000007.1, read as the reverse complement.
TTCTCGGTGTCCTACTTGCAGGATTCTTCCTTTTCCAATCAATTCCGCTAGCGCAGGCAGTTGATATCCCTCTATTGACGTGGGAGAGAGGAAGAGAGCAGAACGTGGTGGTCGGGGGAATATCCCAGAAAGATCACTGGCAAGTTAAGTTATTAAGGCCAAGTTCTCCTCAAGTAATTTTGCGACCAAGTTCTGTCAACAGCAAAGGATTTTTGGTGTATTCAGCACCACTCCCATCCGATTTACCATTAGGTGAATATACGGTTTATGTTTTCGGTGACGCAAGTGACTCTGGCTCGCAAGTCGCTCAAGTTAAAGTAGTTGAACTAACCCGATACAGCATCACAGAGATTCCAATGGATCTAGTAATCCTTCTGCTCTCATTGATTTTTATCATCACTGCGTTATCAGTTACCCGTAGTGGTGAATATTCCAAATTATCTTTTTTGCGCCAGAAAAATCTTCTTGAAACTAAATCAATTATTTACGCAAAATCAGTTCCTCGAGTGATATATCCCGCCTATCTCTTACGAGCCGGTTCTCTCACAAATTTGCCTTCAACAATTCTCAAGTACTTTCTAATGAAAGATGAAACTTTACTGCACAAGGCTTCTCCAATGCTTTGGGCGCTATTTCCTGTGGTTGGATTTGGATTAGGAATTCAAGGTGGGTTGACAACACATGAAAATCCTCCAAATATTCCTTTTTACTCATTGATTGCGATTTCAATTGTTGGACTTCTGGACTCCTACAGTGGAATATTTTCACTACTCGGCTTTGCAACAGGACAAATTATTGTCGGTGAGGCGCTCACATTGAAATCGACGGCAGTGATCATCTCGCTAGGGATTTGCTGGGTTTGCGTCGGTTTTTTCTCAGATTTGTTTTACTCGGCAATTGAGAAAGAGTACCTGCGTAAGAAGAGAGTTTCCCAAGGTTGGCCAACCAAAATGCTTGCCTTATTGCTCGTGGCTGTAGCAGCCAGCGTCTTCTATTATTCGACTCTACTCTTTACGCAGAGTCTGGCGATTGATTTCAAGAATCAGAATAATGCCATCATAAAATCAGCGATTGTCATGGGGGTATGTGCAAGTCTGAAGATAGTTTTTCACCAATTTTTAGATTGGAAGATTATAAAAAATGGCAGAGAAGAGTCCTTAGTAATCCATGAATTCAAGACTGAAAAGCTATTGAGTACTAACTTTCTAATATTTCAAGCTCTATTTTCTCTTTTCGTTGCCTTCATTTGGACTTCAAATTGGCAATTCTCGATGCTTTTTTCAATTCTTGTATTTGCAATAAGTTTGACTTTTTCTTCTCACTTACTGATACCAAAGATTGACTTCCTCGCCAGATTTCCAAGAAACGTACTCATCGAATCATTTGGTGTGACATATTTATGTTATTTACTTTATATTTTTATACGCACACTTCCATATCAAGCTAGTTTAAAGTCTGAAATATTTATAATCTCGGCCTTGGTAATTACCTTATGCCACGCATTACTAAACCTTGCCCGCCCTGAATTAGAAGTTTCGGTAAAGGAAACTGCGTGAAGAAATTAACCTTATTTGTTCTCATACTCTTATTTACTCGTGGATTAACTTATTATGCTGGAGGAAGCGGCCAGGAGAGACCGTTTCAGTTTGATAATCTCTTCCTTGGTTATGAGGCCGTTGATACTGGGAACTTAAATCAAGTGTTAGCACTAGTGGTCGGCCCCCGAGGATTGGCAGGGGCTGCAGGAGTAGCAGGCAAGAATGGATTTGTTGGGTTAAATGGCCGCGCAGGTCGAGATGGCATTGACGGGGCTCCTGGTCCTATAGGACCAGGTGGTCCGATAGGACCTGCCGGAAGCGTGGGCTTGGTAGGAGCAACTGGACCAACAGGTGCTGCTGGAGCTCAAGGTCCACGTGGCGCGGCAGGTGCAAATGGTGCCCCTGGCATCGCAGGTACAGCAATTGCAGTCGTAACCCTTGCTCCTGGAGATGCTCATTGCAGCTCCGGGGGAGTCAAATTAGTTACTGCAGACGGATCTGTCTCGTATGTGTGTAGCGGCTCAGCCTCGGTTTCAATTGGCGGGGGCAGCGCCGAGATTACAACCTGTGACGATGCCGTTGATCTCAGCATGTTAAGTCATTTCGATACTTCAAATCGCCGGTTCATTTTAGATGGAATTCGCGTGATGGGATTGAGTTCTACCTGCACTGGTCATCGATTAGAGATAACGCTATCCACTACCGCGCTGAATCTGACTAAAATTACATTTGTTTGCACAGTAACTGCATTACCTGACCCGGTCGGGCAGGACCTTTATTTAGCAAGACCTGAGTATAATTTAAAGTATGGAGAGATTGGATTAGTGGCTCCGCTAGTCTGTTCCCCAGCGCTCAGTACTATGGACCTTACAATTCTAGATTCAATATTAGGGTTTCAACTGACATGAAAAATCGAGGGAAGGTAGCCGATCAACGTGGCAGCGAAGAAAGATAATCTACCGACCAAGCCAATAGTCTCGCGAGTACCACTTCCAGTTTCAGACTCTGCATTGGTTATTGATTTGCCAGACGGGCAGAAGTTGGTCATCGGGAAGATGAGCCAAGGTACCGTTATTGAAGTGGCAACGTGGCGAGGCGTCGGCCGGCCGGATTCACGCACTAACCGCATGATGTTTGGAATGTCTACTGCTGAGATTGAGGTAGATCCAGAAAGTTCTGAGACTGCTTCCCAAGCAGCTCTACAGCCCGAGAACTTGATTGCAAGAATTGTAAATTATCCATTGGCGCTCTTCAGATGGTTATTCAATATTCAATCCGTACCAAAAGTGAAGCAAAGAGGGGTGAAGCGTAATAAGCTCATCATTGAGCCGGTCGGTTCAGATTCACATCCTGGAACTTCTTCGCCTCAAAATTCCGACACAGGAAATTCATCTAAATTCACACTAGTTCTCTCTAGGCTTGTAGCAAAATCTGCTGACATCTCAAAGAAATTCCTAGCCAAGGCAATTTCAACGGCTAAAAACCTAAAGAATTTTAAGAGCGCAGATAAACCTCCACGAAATCAGTCATCACCGGCTGATGCAACTCGAGATCTGGAGATTGAGAGTTGGCTTGCCTCGATAACAGAAAAATCAACAAAGAAACTTAGCTCCCCGCCGCCAGTGAGCGCGGTGAAGAAGGGCGTTAAGAAATAATGCCATTAAATCGCCCTACTTCCAATGTTCGGAGTATCTACCAAGGTATCGTATGTACTTGATTACCCGACACGAGAGTACTTTTCGGAACAGGAGCGGCGCATGAGCGATAACACCAAGCGCGGTTTCATCTTTGCGGCAATTCTCTTGGCGATTTTATTTACCCTCGGGTTACGAATTGATCACCCAAAATCTGGATTAAGAAATGCTCTAGGTTCAGCCTCATCATCTGTGGCTGTTTATTGGCATCACTCTCAAATTAGCGCTGGCGAAAAGGTAGTAGTGGACTCTGGCAAGCCTGGTTTAGATCCAGTCTTGGCGATTGTAAATAATGTAAATACCGATTATGTGGATATCCAAACTGACGATGGCTTTCAGAGGTTGCCAATAAAAAATGTCAAAGGCTCGCTAGTTATGGTTTTTCCATTTATCGGAACCTTGTTAGGCGCTATAGGAATTTAACCTAGTTCTGTCATTCGTGAACTTTCTGCTTTCGCGGTAAGATTTTCTCGGAACCTGCAGTAATCCCCGAACTCAGGAGTGTGCATGCTGAATCAAATAAATCTTCAGTTGATTTCGTCACGCCTTCTTGATTCAATCGGAGAGTTTTCATGAGCCTGATTGATATTGAAAAAGCTGACGTTCCAAAGAGGAAATTTCCAAAAGTTTTTCTTGGAGTTGCCGTTTCTTTAACGATTGCTTCATTTGGGCTTGCAATCGGTGCCTTTATCACTCTGAATAATTCTGAAGCCAGTAAGGCTGAGTTAGGCAATGGAATAATTGCTGCCACCGCATGCGATAACTCTGGAATTGTAGTTACACCTCGCGAAAGTTTTGTAAATCGTTCAAATCATAAGTTTACTTTCAATGAAATTTCTTTATCCAATATTTCCCAGAATTGTGCTGGCAAGGACTTTAAAATTGTAGTCCGCGATGGTTCCGGCAATGTGCTTCCAATTTCAATTCAAAATGATGGAACCTTGATTACGGAAGTTAGAGTTTATTTCAATCAATATGCTGGGGCCAATGGCACTGTAGATCGAAATGGAAATTTGACTGATATGTTTACTTTGGTTGGAGGCGATTCAACGACTGTAACAATTTCAGCAATCAATGGCCTCGAATCGACCGGAGTAGCACTCCCAGAAGATGCAAACGGAGACGTTAATTGGAACGGTGATAACCCAAAGACTTACTGGCAGCTGCGATCTGACACAAATGCAGTTTCAATTGTATTTAACCCAAGCCCAGCCCTGACAAATGATTCAGTTGCAGGGTTCGCCGATGCGAGAAATGTTTACCGAATTACTTTAGAGTCTACAGACCACGCAGATCATTGACTTTTAAGAGTTTAGCGACCAGGCAGAACTTTATTTAAGTCAAAGGTTTTAACGTTCCAGAACCCTGACTACAGTCGCGACTGATCTGGATACCGGCAAACTTGGGTTAGTCGGAGTTATCTCAGCCACAATGCTTACTCCTCCAAGAGTGGAGGGCTTCCATGAGCATGTGGCCGGTGAAGTCACGCTGGCTCTGATTTCACCACATCCGGGGATAGTTACGCCATTCTGTAAGAAGTTCACCTTTCCTGCCGTTCCAACCACAACAGTAATAGCGTTACCAGTTTGGTAGGTCACTTGGCTAGTAACCGTGACTGCAATGGATTGTGAAGAGGTTGTAAATGTGACGGCTGTAGCTGATGATGAAATATCGTTATAAGTTGCATTTCCTGCCATAGTCGCTGTGACGCTACATGTTCCGGCGGTACTAACGGTTAGATTTCCGGAAGTTATTGTGCAACCGGTCGCAGTTCCATTAGTAACGGCATATGAAAGTGCACCCCCAGAGGATCCTCCACTTGTGACCAGCGCAAGTGGAGTACCAAGGACGCCGTCACGAGATGCAACGCTGAGCGCCGCCTGGTTTGCCTTGGTGACGGTAAGGGTGGCTGCTGCTGAAGTCGTGTTTGTAGTTGTCCCTGAGTATGTGTTGGTTACCGTTACTCGGTATTTGTATCCATTTGCACCGATAGGCAGGGCACTTGTCGTGTAAGAACTTGTCGTTCCACCAGTACCGGAAGACACATTCTCCCAAGCAGTACCTCCATCGGTCGAGACTGACCACTGGCAGCTCAACGTTCCTCCATCTGTGGAACTTGCAGTAACGCTGAACGTTGCAGTTTGATTTGCAGCCTTTGTTAAATTACCTGGCTGTGAAGATATAACCGGAGCGATAGCTGTTGCAGGGATAGTTGTTCCAATAGAAGACCTATCCGATTCAGCAGAATCGTTGTATTGACTATTTCCGATTGCTGTAATTGTTGCTCGATAGCCAGTAGCCTCGGCAAGTAACTCATAATCACTTGAAGTGAGAACTTTTGTAGATCCACTTAAGCCAGTGATGGTTGCCAATAAATTCGAGCCTAATGAATTGTAAAGTCTCAAGGTATAAGTAGTCGCATTGGAAACTGTGCTCCATGCGATGTCCAGCGACTTATGTGTATTCGATGTTGCTGCCACGGTAGGAGCATTTGGCTTGGCGAGAGTTGCCTTATTGGTGGTAATCGATGCAGAAAATGGTGAAGCAGCAGAGTCGGCGTAGCTGATGCCATCTCCGATAGCGGTAATCGTCACCACATAGGCGGTACTTGGGTTAAGACCAGTAATCGCAGAGCCAGTAGTAAAGGAGGTAATCGTCTGCAGAGCAGTAGAGGTATCACTGGCTAGATAGATACGCGCTGTGTAGGAAGAGGCATTGGCAACACCGGTTAAGGAGACGTTAATCGATGATGCAGAGCCACTCGTTGCAGATCCTGTGGGAGCAACCGGTGGGGAGATATTTGTACGAGTAACGCTGAGCGTCGCATTTCCATCTGAAGTTACTGTTGCTGTTGAATTATCAGGTTTCGTATTCGTAATTACAACACGATACTTTTTGCCGTTATCCCCAATAGCCAAAGTGCCAGTTGTGTAACTGCTGCTAGTTGCACCGGTGATATTCGACCAGCTAGCACCTGAGTAAACCTGCCATTGATAAGTGATTGTTCCTGCATCGTTGGCAGTGACCCCTACAGTAAATGTTGCTGCTTGCCCAACACTCTTATTGGCACTTGCAGGTTGTGATGAAATTGTTGGAGCAATAGCTGGGGTATCTATTGTGGTAACTGATGCAAGGTTAGATTCAAGTGAATTGTTATATTGAGAACCACCGATGGCGGTGACCGAAACTTTATATGTGGTTGCCCCAGCTAGTGAAGCATAATCAGAAACACTTAAAGTGCGTGAAGTGCCAGTAAGCCCCGTAATGGTGGCAAGCACGGTATCGCCAGCAGAGTTGTAAAGCTTAAGAGTATAGGTAGTGCGATTTGTTATTGCCCCCCAAGAGACATCGATCGACTTGGGAGTATTCGAAGTCGCATTTGCCGTCACCGTCGGTTGACCCAAATTACCTTTATTTGTTGTAGCCGTTGCAGAGAATGGTGAGGCGGTTGAGCTATTCCAAGTAATGCCATCACCGATGGCAGTGACCGTAAATTGATATCCAGTTCCTGGTTGAAGGCCAGAGACAGTTCCACCAGAAGTGAAAGAGGTCAATGTTCCACCTGAAATTACCGTTGCGAGATCGGATGCTAAATACACCCTTAAGGTGTATGAAGAGGCACCTGCGACAGCAGAAATTGTTACGGTCTCAGAAGTTGAAGAGCCCGCAACTGCATATCCAATAGGAGCAGTTGGTGGGCTCAGTGTTGCGCGGTTGATAGATACTGTTGCAGTCTCTGATGCAGCCAGATAGTTGGTGCCTTGCGCTACGTTCATAACCGCGGGACATGAACCTCCGCCGGTGGTTGTGATGACGCCAGTACTCGAACTGATCGTACAGATCGATGCTGAAGCGGGGGTGGAGTAAGTAATGACTCCATCTCCACTACGAGTTGCAGTTGATGGCGTAAGTGTTCCACCAGAAGAGTATGTAACCGAGTTTGAATTAGGGTAGATCAAACTCAATGTTGGCGGACCTCGGGTAATTGTAATTGTTTGGGTTGCAGAGGTTGCTGCGTTGTAATAATTATCTGTGTCTTTCGAGGCATAAATAACACACGTTGAACCCACAGTTCCTACAGTCAGAGAATCGCCAGAAACGGTACATGTTCCGCTTGAAACCAAGTAACTTAACGAGCCGCCACCAGAACCGCCGCTAGCCGTTAGTTTTAATCGCTCGCCGTATCTGACAGTGCTCGCACTCGACATCGAAAGCGTGGCTTGATTTTGCTTAGAGACGGTAACTGTAACCAAATATGCTGCAGTGGCACCGGCAGCATCGGTCGCTGTAAGAGTTTCAAGATATGTGCCTTGGAGCACCGAATTGGCAATAGTTAAGACAGCTGAATTTGCCTGGCTTGTATTGATCGTGATGCCCGCATCAGTTGTTCCTGTAAGCGCAAATGTTTTAGTTCCTGTACCTGCAGTTGCTGTTACGGTATCGAAACCAGCCACACCCACGTTGAGATTTAGTGTTGAAGACGTTGCAGTCAATGATATTGGATTTGCAACGTTGATAGTTTTAGAAGTTGATTCACTTAAAGTTGTTGAAACTCCTAGAGTTCTGGTCGAGCTAAGTGGAGTATCTGTAGCATTTTTGTATTGGAGTAATCGAGCTACGGCTTGCAAATCTGAGTTTGAAACCGTCAAAGTTGGTGCTGAGTTTGAAACGCTTACATCATCGATTGCAAGGTAGGCCCCTTCGGCCATGCCTCCAGATGCATCCCAGGTACCATTTATAAAAACGTACTTGTAGTTTCCGGCTGTAAAACCTGAAACACCGCTCATTGCTACAGTCGTTGTGCCCCATGGCCTTGAAGATGACGCGGACGCGCCCGTTGCATTGAGGAGCTCGATGGTTGCACCTGTGTCGGTATTTACGAGGTAGCCAAATGCATCGTAGGCATCGCTTGAACCAATTGAAAACCAACTTAATGAAACCGAGTCGGCACTCGTTAAATACACCGAGCTATTACTGACAACATAAGGGCCACGGATGATGCAATACCCAAGCTCACACTGGCCGTTATCTAACTGAAGTTTGAGCGAATTTCCATACCCACTTCGTGGGAAGGCATTATCGTAAGAGAAAGTGTTCCCAGCGACGATGCGGCCTCTGTCGTAGGGAGCGATATTTGCCGAAGGGCTATAGGGACTCTTCCCTACATAGGGAAAAGTACTATCCGCTGGCGCTGGGGCGCTGGCCAACCGGCAATTGTCGTTGGAGTAAAGCCTCCGCCAGCTAAATATGCTCTTTCTTTATAAACAGTCCATCCATTGAGTGTGACAATATTTCCAACTGTGGATACAACGGTTGCATCGCTAAAGCTGCCGTTCACGAAGGAGTTTGTGAAGTTAATTTTAAGATTCTTACCTGCTGTGCCATTGAGTGTTCCATCAATTGCACCGATAACTGTGGAACCTGATCCAGTTCCTCTAAAAACCGTGCTTCCCACTACAGATATTGCGTTCAGCGTTGTACTTGCAGTGCCAACCGTTTGCAGTGAGAGAATTTCAGTTGCTGCTGCTGAAGTTATGGAAAAGGTTGCGCTTTGACCTGCGTAATTTTGGCTGGTATTTGTAAGCGTGATGTCGTCGAGAACAAGTTTGGTTGAATTTGCCGTGACGTTGACAGAGGATGAACCTCCAAAAGTTCCCGCAAAAGCTTGATCTACACCTACGATTGTTATCAACGAGTTGCAAATAAGAATGAAGGCTAATGCAAGCTTCGACCGATTCCTGGTCTGCATTCCCACTCTAGAGTGGTTCAGAATTGTCATTAGTTAAGACAACCCTCCATCTTGTTCAAGTAGCCTAGGTCTAGAAAGGATCCCCACCTTGACCTTGCGCACGCCATTCTAGGCGAGGGCGCCCGGTCGGTCACCCCCGGGTGACCCCCGTGGGGTAATCCCCGAACATGATTCTGTCCTAAATTGGACCTATCGCACCCAAAACCAACTCAAACTCTGGACTTCGCCAGTAATCATTCAACATTAGACTCAATTCATGACGCTTCGCGTTTTTGTCGCTTCGGTACTCGCCTCCTTGCTCTTATCGAGCTCCCTGCCTGCCGCGCAGGCTTCGGTGAGACCGGGTGCTGCTTGCACAAAAGCGGGGAAAATATCAATTGCAAATGGCAAGAGATATACATGCATAAAATCGAAGAAGAAACTCGTGTGGAATAAGGGAACTCCAACTACAAGCACCACCCCAACTCCAACTACAAGCACCACCCCAACTCCAACTACAAGCACCACCCCAACTCCAACTACAAGCACCACCCCAACACCCTCAACAGCTGGATCTTCTGGTGGAGCAGTTGCAACTTCTTCGGCTAAGACGTGCGCGAATGGTGGAGCAAACTGCGCAGTGGGCGACATTGGACCAGGCGGAGGAGTTATTTTTTATCTTCAAACTGGTACCGCTCTTGGAACTTGGAAATATTTAGAAGTAGCTCCATCCGCGTGGAATGGTGAAAATGAGCCAGTACTTCCTTGGTGTCCAGCTTTATTGAGTAACTTAGGTACGGCAACTTCAGTTGGCACTGGTTCGGCAAATACGCAGAAGATTGTTTCGCAGTGTTCTGATGCCAATGCTGATTTCTCAGTAGCTGCCAAAGTTGCTTCTAGTTATCGCGGTGGTGGAAAATCTGATTGGTTCTTGCCTTCAAAAGATGAGTTGAAACTCTTATTTGAGAATCGAAGTGCAGTGGGAAAGATTTTCAGTGCTGCACAGTATTGGTCATCATCTCAAGACACATCAGTACTGTCATGGTCACTTGATTTTAATTCGGGGGTGTTTACGGCTGATGTGAATGGCATTGATCGGTATGTTCGCCCTATTCGAGCTTTTTAAGAGCCATGCGTAAAAAACTGCGAATTATTTTAAACTTTACCCATTCTGTAAGTACGTTCCGTATTCTTATCCCATGACGCTATTGCACATTCTCGATCTGCTCTCAACTTTCGTATTCGCACTTGTTGGTGCCCGTGTTGCGGCAGATAAGAGTCTTGATTACGGCGGTATTGCATTTATTGCTGCGATTGCATCTGTCTCCGGCGGAACGCTGCGAAATCTTTTTTTGGGATTAAGACCAATTTGGATTGTCGATCCATGGATCATTACCAGCATCTTTGCGGCCGTCATCATCACATTGGTTTTTAGGCGAGTAACTCACGTTGGTAAGACGCTCTTAATCATGGACACATTTGGCCTTGCAGTTGCCACGATGTCGGGAGCACAACTAGCTATTGAAATGCAGGTTAGTTGGTTCGCCGCAATCATCTTAGGTGTGATCACAGCTGTTACAGGCGGACTTCTCCGCGATGTTCTTTGCCAAGTCGAACCCGTACTTCTTCACCGCGAAACTATTGGCACCTCTGCGCTCATGGGAGCAATTACTTTTGTAGCTTTAAACCAACTCGCTATCTCGCAGAATATTGCGGCAATCATCGGGGGAGCTGTGGTGATTCTGACGCGCGTGATTTCGATTCAGTTCGATCTGCACCTGCCCAAATTCAGCAAGTAATCAACTAAGTGGGTTGTGAGGGACTCGAACCCCCGACCCAGGCATTAAGAGTGCCTTGCTCTACCAACTGAGCTAACAACCCATTCAAATGACGAATCATTTAAATGCAGAGCAGACCCTATCAGCGAGGCGCACCTTGTCGAACCACCTTGCGGGAGCGAAGATAGTGACATGTCTCGCTGGGAAATACGGTTAGCGATACTTTTTAGCGCAGCCATTGTGGGGGTTTATCCACCTTGTGCAGTTGGCGCAGAAACAAAACCTGGCCTTGCTTCAGCACTCCTTGAGACGCTGCCCGTAAAAGGACGAGCACCGAAGACTGGATATACCCGTGATCAATTCGGTCTGGCATGGGCTGATACCGATCGCAATGGATGCGATACCCGTAACGATATTTTGAAGCGAGATATGACTTCGATTATCTACAAAGTGAAGACTCGCGATTGTGTTGTCGTATCTGGAACTTTAGTGGATAGATATTCGGGAGAGACCATCAACTTCGTGAGAGGAAATGTCTCAAGTATGGAGGTGCAGATCGATCATGTGGTGGCACTTTCCAATGCGTGGCAGACAGGTGCTTTTCAATTAACTCTTGCACAGCGAACTGCGCTAGCAAATGATCCACTCAATCTCTTTGCAGTGAAAGGTAAATTGAATTTACAGAAGAGTGACGGTGATGCAGCAACGTGGCTGCCGCCGATGAAGAGTTTTAGATGCGCTTATGTAGCTCAACAAATTGCCGTGAAGGCAAAGTATTCGTTATGGGTAGTGCCGCCAGAGAAAGCGGCAATGGTTGCAATTCTTGCTAAGTGCCCGACACAAACAGTGCCGGTTGGGTGATTAGAGGGCGTCGCCTCCGCGCTCGCCCGTGCGAATACGAACTACTTGTTCAACTGGGGTAACCCACAACTTTCCATCACCGATTGATCCGGTGTTTGCTGTTGTCACAATAGTGTCAATGATTGCTTGCGCTTCTGCATCATCGACAAGTACTTCTATGCGAACTTTTGGAATGAAATCAACTGTGTATTCGGCGCCGCGATAGATCTCGGTGTGGCCTTTCTGGCGACCAAAGCCGCGAGTTTCAGAGACAGTCATACCTGCAACACCAGCTGCTTGCAGTGCAACTTTGATGTCATCAACCTTTGCAGGCTTAACAATTGCGGTAATGAGCTTCATATATATCTCTTTTCTTCTTTGGTAATCCTAGTAGCGGTTTGAATTGCCAGTGATGTCATAGGCAGATTCAGCATGGAAGGTGGTGTCGAGGCCTGTTAATTCATCATCGCGGTAGACGCGGAAACCGATGGTCTTTTGGATGATGGTGGCAATAATCCAGGTTGCGGCAAATGAGAAGAGTGCAACAACAATGATTGCAATCACTTGGCGATTGAGCTGGGTTGCACCGCCACCGAAGAAGAGTCCGTTAGCGCCAGCTTCATTGGCTGTAACTGTTGCAATCAATCCGATTGCGAGCATTCCAAGAATTCCGCCAACGCCGTGGACTCCAACAACATCGAGTGAATCGTCATAGCCAAGTTTGTATTTGCGAGTAACTGCCCACGCAGATGCAACACCCGCAATAAGACCTAGAACAAGTGCACCAAGAGGATTAACGAATCCGCACGCAGGAGTAATTGCAACCGCGCCAGCGACGGCGCCAGATGCAACGCCAAGTGTGGTTGCCTTTCCATCGCGACGCTTTTCAAATAAGACCCATGTCATAGAAGCTGCAGCAGTTGCAATTTGAGTATTGATCATCGCTGTTGCTGCAAGGGAACCTGCAGAAAGAGCAGAACCGGCGTTAAATCCAAACCAACCAAACCAGAGCATGCCAGCGCCAAGTAGCACCAGAGGCATATTGTGCGGACGCATTGGATCGCGTCTAAAACCATCGCGCTTTCCAAGAACTAGAGCCAGAGCAAGGGCTGCAGCACCTGAATTAATTTCAACAACTGTTCCACCAGCAAAATCAAGTGCCTTTAACTTGTCGATGATCCATCCACCTTCGCCGCTTTGTGCTGCAAAAGCCCAGTGCGCAACGGGAATATAAACAAGAGTGATCCAGACGGCGACGAAGAGAACCCATGAACCGTACTTTGCGCGATCTGCAATGGCGCCAGATAGAAGTGCCACAGTAATAATTGCAAAAGTAAGTTGGAACATGGCGAAAGCAAGTACCGGAATTTGGTGACCTTCCGGGCCAGTTACTTGATCCAAAGTGCCAGATAATCCCAGGTGATCCAGGCTTCCAATCAGCCCGCCGTGAGATTTACCGAAAGTGAGTGAGTAACCGTAGAGAACCCAAATAATTGTTGTCACGCCGATGGCAGCAAATGACATCATCATCATATTCAGTGCTGACTTTGCGCGGACCATACCGCCATAGAAAACTGCCAGCCCTGGTGTCATAAAAAGAACCAGTGCAGCACTTGCTAACACCCACGCTGTATCTCCGCTATTTATCGCCTGCATTACTTATGGGTCTCCTTGTAACGATTGTATGAAATTTGAATTTCCTTTTCAGCTGCGTCATGGCCAACCCAATCGCCACCATGAACTTCTTTTCCCGGTTCCAGCGTCTTGTAGACCTCAAAGAAGTGCTTAATTTCATCGAGTTCATAGATAGGCACATCAGCTAAATCATTGAGGTTGTTCTTGCGAATATCGCCAGCTGCAACACAGAGCAACTTATCGTCGCCACCTTTTTCATCAGTCATGCGGAACATTCCGATTACGCGGCACGAGACAACGCAGCCTGGAAATGTTGGTTCATCAAGCATGATGAGAGCATCAAGTGGGTCACCATCATTTGAAAGAGTGTTCTTTACAAAGCCGTAGTCGTGGGGAAAGCGAGTTGCGGTAAAGAGCATGCGGTCCAGGCGAACTTCACCGGTCTCATGGTTGATCTCATACTTATTGCGTGAACCCGCAGGGATTTCAACAACTACGTCGAAGATCATATAAACCGACTCTCTCTGCTTAGTAAATTACTTATTCAGTAATGAAAAAACTTGGGGTGAACGACGGGGCTCGAACCCGCGACATCTCGGACCACAACCGAGTGCTCTACCAGCTGAGCTACGCCCACCATGTGCTGTGCAGAGTCTACTTTACCTGCCCTGAGTCACTTTGGATAAATACGCTCTGGCGGTAATAGGCCAACTCGGCAATCGAGTCGCGAATATCGCCGAGTGCGCGGTGATTTCCGGTCTTGGCAGGGGATGCGAAATAGGTCTTGGGATACCAGCGACGAGCAAGTTCCTTAATTGATGAGACATCGATAGTTCGGTAATGCAGGTACTCGTTTAACTTCACCATATCGCGGGAAATAAAACCGCGATCGACAGAGACTGAGTTTCCGGCAAGTGGTGATTTTCCTGGCTCAGTTCCAGCAGATTGCAGGTAGGTGAGAATCTGTTCCTCGGCATCCGACATAGAAATTCCATGTGGGATCTCTGTAATCAAACCTGAGGTGGTGTGCATTGCACGAACAAAATCATTCATGGAATCGAGTTGCCCTTGGGTGGCATGGATAACTACATCCACGCCTTCGCCGATGATATTTAACTCAGAGTCCGTGACCAGAACTGCAATCTCAACTAGAGCATCAGTGGCTAAATCAAGCCCGGTCATTTCGCAATCGATCCAGATGAGGTGAGGAAGTTCGGTAGCCATGGGCAAACCCTAAGGGAAATGGGTGCTAGAACTTAAATTAAGGCTTTGTTCACCTTCTGTTCACCATCGCGCCTATCTTTATAAAGCAGTTGGATACAGGATTCGAGCATGTCCGTAGATACTCCTGCCAAGGTGATTCCAGCAGCGCGCAAGATCACGACTAAACCTCGCGTTTCTGATCAGATTTTCCGTGGTGTGGTTACAACTTTTAGTTTTTCAGCGCTAGTCATTCTTTCACTAATTGCGCTTTTCTTGCTTCTTCAGGGCTTTAGTACGCTCCGCGAGCAAGGGTTCGGATTCATTACTCACTTTGAATGGTCGGTCGCAACCGATGACAGTGGCAAAGAAGTCGCACATTTCGGTTTGCAAGCGATGCTTGTTGGTACGGTGGTCATTTCTTTCATTGCGCTGATAATCGCGGTCCCACTTGCAGTATTGACTGCATTGTTTCTCACTTTTTATGCACCGACTTCAATAAAAAGAATACTCGTGACACTCATAGATTTGATGGCAGCATTCCCATCAATTCTTTATGGACTTTGGGGATACTTCGTACTGATGCCAATGGCTGTCTATTGGGCAAAGTTAATCAATCATTGGTTTGGGTGGATCTATATTTTCGGAGTTCCACAACCTATATTTACGCGTTCTCCATTTATTGCAGGAATCGTTCTTTCAGTAATGATTATTCCAATTATTACCTCCGTATCTCGTGAAGTCTTTTCCCAGACTCCTCTCGATCGCATCCAAGCCGCATATGCGCTTGGAGCTACTAAGTGGGGAATGATCCGCGCGGTGGTACTTCCATTCGGATCAGGTGGAATCGTTGGTGGCTCAATGCTCGGGCTTGGACGTGCTTTTGGTGAAACCGTTGCAGTGTTTTCAGTACTAAATATTGTCTTTCGTTCCAACTTTCAAATCCTCTTTACTCAAGGCGGAAACGTCGCTTCAATGATTATCCAAAAATTTGGAGAAGCTGGAAAGACTGAAATCAATGCGCTTATCGCTGCTGGATTGGTTTTATTTATTCTGACATTGTTAGTTAACTTTGCTGCAACTTTCATCGTTACAAAAACCGTAAAGTCGGGTCGATAAAATGTCTACAACTACAGTCAAGCCTGTCCGTCCTTGGACAGCTACACCAAAAGATCGCTTAATGACTGGGCTTTCGATTGCCCTTTCAGTTTTGATTTCTGTCGTCATCGTTGCGGTGACACCAATGAAGGGCAAATTAGCCTACTTTTTCATATTCTTTTTCGCGTGGCTAGTACTCGACTCACTGTTTATCATTCGTAAATCCAGCGCCAAAGGCGTCAGAGATTCATTGGCTTCAAAAATTACTTTACTTGGATCAAGTTTTGTTTTGATGGCCGTTGGTTCAATTTTATGGGCTGTAGTTTATCGAGGAGTAAAAGGTTTAAACATTGCTTATGTCACGCAGACAATGCGGCAAGCTTCGCTCTTTGATCCAATTGGGAAAGGTGGAATTCTCCACGCAATCTTTGGAACACTTTTACTCATTTTGATTGCGGTGCTGATTTCTGTGCCAATGGGAATTTTGACAGCTCTCTATCTCACTGAAATTAAAGGGAAAGCCTCGGGGCTAATTCAGTTCTTAGTACAAGCCATGTCGGGTGTTCCTTCAGTTGTTGCCGGACTATTTATTTATGCAGCAATAATTTTGACAACTCCGCTACGCGCATCCTCATTTCTCGGTGGCTTGGCCCTGACTATTTTGATGGTCCCAACAGTTACGCGAACTGCTCAAGAAGTTCTCAATCTTGTTCCACGTGACCTCCGTGAAGCAGGTCTTGCAATGGGAGCAACTCAATGGAAGACGGTTGCACTTGTGGTGGTGCCAGCTGCGCGCAGTGGCTTAATTACTGCGACAATTTTAGGTGTTGCTCGTATTGCGGGCGAAACTGCTCCTCTGCTCTTTACCGTTGGAACCTTTGATTCCTATAATTTCAACCCATTTAAGGGCGAAAATACTGCAATCCCAGTTGTTGTTTGGAGAGCTCTTAACTCCGGAACTCCTGAATCCGTCCAACGTGCTTGGAGTGCAATACTCGTCCTGCTTATAGTTGTTTTGATTCTTTTTGTTGCAGCACGTGCCCTGGGTTCAAGGACTATGAAGAAGTGAAAATTCAATCAAAGATGACAACCGAAACGGAACTATCATGAGCGATCAGACACAGAACACTCCAACATCTTCACTGTCGGCTGTAGCGGCGAATCGCGCAGAGACGAAGGTGCCGGGCTCTTCACCACTCGGCACCGGCCTTGAGGCTCGTGGAGTCCATGCGTGGTTCGATAAGCACCTTGCCCTCGAAGATGTATCACTCGATTTCTCTGCCGGTACCGTGACAGCACTTATTGGTCCATCTGGTTGCGGTAAGTCAACTTTTATTCGCACACTGAACCGCATGCACGAATTTATTCCGCATACATCAATGGCTGGTCAAGTATTGCTAGATGGAAAAGATATCTACGAACCAGGAATTGATGTAACGAAAATTCGTCTCCAAATTGGAATGGTTTTTCAAAAGCCAAATCCTTTTCCTTCAATGACTATTGGCGAAAACGTTCTTTCAGGAATCAAACTTGCACAGCTTAAGATTGATAATCGTGACGAACTCCTTGAAGAATGCCTTACACGTGCTGGATTATGGGCAGAGGTAAAAGATCGCCTTGGCGCACATGCAGGCGGCCTCTCAGGTGGTCAGCAACAACGTCTCTGCATTGCTCGCGCCCTTGCTGTGAAGCCAAAGGTTTTGCTCATGGATGAGCCTTGCTCTGCGCTAGATCCTGGTTCAACTTTGCGTATCGAAGAGACGATTTCTCAGCTCTCAAAGTCAATGACAATCGTGATTGTTACTCACAATATGCAGCAGGCTGCACGTGTATCTGATTACACAGCATTCTTCTTATCTGATGGCGGCCCAGGACAGATGATTGAAGTTGGTCCTACCAATGAGATCTTCTCTCGCCCACGCGATCAACGAACAGAGAACTACGTCACAGGACGCTTCGGATAGCCATTTCAAGCCTTCACGTATCGTTAACCAACAGTTAACCAGGTGATTGCTTTCCGTTTGGCTAACTCGTAGAGATTGCTCCTAACCAATGGGTAATCCATCTACGAAAGGCAGAAAATGCGTATTTCTACAGTTTCAAAGGCAGCGATCATTGCTGTTGCAGCAGTGGTTGCAATTGCACCTTCAGCTGTTGCTTACGACCTAACTGGTCAGGGATCTTCAGCAGTCGGAAACTTTATTGAAAAGTGCAAGACCGCTTACCAGACAGATACAAAAGATACTTTTACATATGCAGCCACCGGTTCAGGCGACGGACGTAACGCAATCAACGCGGGTACAAAGGATATCGGGTACTCAGACGGCGTTCACACAACTCCTGCAGCTGGCGTATTCCACATTCCAGCAGCTATCTGGCCAATTGGAATCGCTTACAACTTGAATAACTCAGCTTCAAAGCCACTTCAGTTGTCAGTTCCAACACTTGCAAAGATCTTCTCAGGCAAAATTACACGTTGGAATGACCCAGCAATCGTGGCAGATAATCAGCGCGTTCGCTCAATTCCAATTTACGAAGTAAAGAATGGTAAGACTGTTCTTGATGCAAACAACTCACCAGTTGTTAAGTCATACCGCAGCTTGTCAGTTAACATGACAATGCCAGATAAGCCAATCACTGTTTTGTATCGCACAGGTTCTTCAGGAACAACAGAAAACTTCACAAAGGCACTTGCGGGAGCAGCTCCAACGGTCTGGACAAAGGCTGGAAACGGAACATTCTCAACAGCTAACCCAACTGATATCTCAGCACTTGCTGGTACATTCCAGGGATTCTCGTCATCAGCAACAATCGCTGCTGGTGCGAACTCACAGAAGTACTCAATTACATACGTTGAAGCAAGCTACGTAGCAGCTAACCCACAGCTAAAGATTGCTTTGGTTATCAATAACGCTGGCAAGACAACATCTCCAGATGTCGCAGGCGCAACAGCAATGTTCGCAGCTTCTGATCTTGATGCAGCAACAGGTATCGTTACATGGAAGTACGACACTACTTCACCAGCTGCATACCTCTTCACAGCTCCAACATATGCACTTGTAAAGTCAAATTACGGTGATGCAGCTAAGGCTGCTGCTGTTAAGCGCCAAGTTGAATACATGGCATTTGACTGCATCAAGACTGTAAAGACAGAGCCAATGATTGAAATTACTAAGACATCTGATCTTGGTAAGGCAGTCATCAAGCTTGCTGCGAAGATCGCTTAACGAACTTCGATACCCTTCAAAGCAAAAAACCCGGGCCAGCAATGGTCCGGG
>RFSY01000060.1 GCA_009923805.1 Actinomycetota bacterium | reverse complement strand
TGGAACCGAATGGGGAGAGCTGGAAGGAATCGCAAACCGTACAGACTTCGATCTCAAAGCTCACTCTGCTGCATCTGGCAAAGATCTTTCATACTTTGATCAAGAGAAGAATGAACGGTGGACGCCATTTGTTATTGAACCTGCAGCGGGCGTAGATCGCTGCGCCCTGACATTTATGATGGATGCTTTCACTGAAGATGAAGCACCCAATGCAAAGGGTGAGATGGAAAAGCGTGCTGTGATGAAGTTCGATCACCGCATTGCACCTGTCAAAGCTGCGGTATTGCCACTTTCACGAAACGCTGACTTATCTCCCAAAGCACGCGATCTTGCTACGCAATTGCGCAAGACCTGGAATATTGATTTTGATGATTCCGGTGCAATTGGTCGTCGCTACCGCCGCCAAGATGAAATTGGTACTCCGTACTGCATCACTATTGATTTTGAATCACTAGAAGATCAAGCAGTAACAATTCGCGACCGCGACACGATGGCCCAAGAACGTATCGCCCTTGATCAAGTTGAAGCATGGTTAGCACCACGTCTACTCGGCTGCTAGAGCCACTGCAGCTCCCTCTTAAAGATGGGGTTCATTTACTTGATCCGCCAGTAGTACTTGCACCGATGGCAGGAATTACTAACGCTGCATTTCGTATGCTCTGTCGCGAACAAGGTGCGGGTCTCTTTGTCTCTGAAATGGTTACTGCGCGAGCACTTCTCGAGCGAATTCCTGAAACACTGCGCATGATCACACCAGGCGCCGGCGAATGGCCTCGCTCAGTTCAGTTGTATTCAGTTGACCCACACCACATGGGTGAAGCAGTAAAGATGATTGGCCGCGAGAATTTAGCCGACCATATTGATATGAACTTTGGTTGCCCAGTTCCTAAAGTAACTCGCAAAGGCGGGGGAGCAGCGCTTCCTTTTAAACGAAATCTATTCCGTGAAATCGTCAAAGCTGCCGTAGACAATGCCAAGCCATATGGAATTCCTGTCACAGTAAAGATGCGTATTGGAATTGATACAGACCATCACACATATTTAGAAGCGGCAAAATCTGCAGCTGACCTTGGCGTTGCGTGGGTTGCACTGCATGCGCGCACTGCGCAGCAAATGTATGAAGGAAAAGCAGATTGGTCTGCGATTTCGAATCTTGTTGAACATTTAAAGCCAACAGGTGTGCCGGTATTAGGCAACGGAGATATCTGGTCTGGTGGCGATGGCGTTGAGATGGTGCGTCAGACAGGGTGCGCAGGTGTAGTTGTTGGCCGTGGGTGTCTGGGACGCCCTTGGTTATTTGCAGATTTAGTCGATGCCTTTAACGGTGGCAGTACTCGAATTTTGCCAACTCTGCGTGAGGTAAGTGAAGTGATGTATCGACATGGTGAATTGATTGTTGATTACTTCGAATCTGAAGATCGTGGGTGCCGCGACTTACGCAAACATATGGCGTGGTATCTCAAAGGTTTCCGAGTGCCATCAGAACTCCGTCGTCAATTTGGAATGGTGGCTTCTCTCAATGAATTGCGTTCACTCTTAAATCAACTCGATGATCAGCCATATCCAGTTGAGATTGGTGACAAGCCGCGCGGACGCACCAGCAGTGGGCGCCCTCCAACTTTGCCAGATGGCTGGCTCAATGACCCAGATGAAATGATTCAGCTAGAAGTCGAAGATATGTTCTCAGGTGGTTAATGTTTAAATTAATTCGCCGCATCATTTCACTTTTTTTGGCAGTTGCCGTCATTATTCCCACGTACGCACTAATTGTTACTTGGAAGGCAGCACACCATCCAACTTTTCGAACGAGCGCTGAAGTCATTGTTGTTCCGGGCGCTGCGCAACTAGATGGCACACCAGGTGAAGTTCTCCTTGCTCGATTACAGGAAGCAAAGCGCATCAAGGAAGCCAGTTATGCGCCATTGATTATTACAGTGGGCGCGGGTGCACCAGGTGATCGCACAACTGAAGCTGCAGCTGGAAGATTCTGGCTCATTCATCACGGAATTCCTAAGAGCAAAGTAATTGCAATTCCTGTTGGCCGCGATACCTTAAGTCAGACACAGGCTTATATAAAAGAGATGAAGAACCGCAAGCTCTATAACGTCATCATTGCAACAGATGCTTATCACTGTGAACGTGCAATGACGATGGCAAATGATTTGGGTGCAACAGCTACATGTTCTCCCGCAACGACAGGTCCAAACACGATTGAGAAATCTCGATATAGATATCTCATCCGCGAAGCAGGGGCATATTTGGCATATATAACGTTAGGTAGACGCGGTATCCATATCTCAGACCACCTGAGCAATCTCTCACTTGTAAGGTATGTACATGACCTCGCCGCTTAATTCTTATAGCGCACAGGATCAAGAGAGATTTCTTGATGAACCTGCAAAGCGTCCTGGTCGCACCGAATTTATGCGCGATCGTGCGCGTGTAATTCACTCTGCGGCACTTCGTCGTTTAGCTGCCAAGACTCAAGTTGCAGTTCCTTGGGAGAATGATTTTCAGCGAACTCGTCTTTCTCATTCACTTGAATGTGCGCAGATTGGTCGCGAATTGGGTGAATCACTTGGCGCGGATCCAGATTTACTTGAAACTGCTTGTTTATCCCATGATATGGGCCATCCACCTTTTGGTCATAATGGTGAAGAAGCACTCGCTGATGCTGCCCAATCATGCGGTGGTTTTGAAGGTAATGCTCAGAGTTTTAGATTACTGACTCGCATCGAGGCTAAGACAGTTGATAAAAACGGCAAGAGTTTAGGACTTAATTTAACGCGCGCATCGCTGGATGCTGCGACTAAATACCCATGGGCGCGATCTGAGAATCCACGCAAATTTGGTGTGTATGACGACGATGTTGAAATCTTTCAATGGGTTCGCCAAGGAGCACCAGCTGGACGTAAATGTATAGAAGCCCAGATTATGGATTGGTCTGATGATTGTGCGTATTCAGTACACGATCTTGAGGATGCAATATTTGCAGGTCAACTTTCAGTAAGAACATTCGATACCGATTTCGACACTTTATATGCCGAGATGGTTGAGGTTTATGGCAGTGATGCAACTAAGGAAGAAGCAGCTGCCGCGCTTTCTCGCCTGCAGCAACTCTCTTGCTGGCCTCTAGATTTTGATCGCACTCATCGTTCACTTGCTCGCTTAAAAGATACAACTTCACAGCTCATCGGTCGTTTTGTCTTATCGGCAGAACTCGAGACTCGAAAAATTCATGGCGATGGCCCGCTAACTCGATACAGCGCAAATCTTGAAATTCCGCGTGATCAGAAGGTTGAGGTGGATTTCCTTAAATCAGTTGCTGGCCATTACCTCATTAGCGCTGCAGCATCGCAAGAGCGCTATGCAAAGCAACAAGTTGTTATTCACGAATTAGTCGAAATGCTTTTTGAAGCATCCCCGGCAGAGTTAGACCCAATCTTTGAAGATGATTGGAAGTTAGCGCAGAACGATTCACAGCGTCTTCGCATCGTGATTGACCAGATTGCCAGCCTTACAGACCCCGGTGCATATGCCTTACATGCCCATCTTTCTAGCGCTCGGTCAAAGCGTCGGTAAGGTTGGACCATGAGCGGGCGCATTAAGGCAGATGACATCGTCTATGTCCGCGAGCATTCACATATTGATGAAGTAGTTTCGGCAGCCGGGGTAGCACTTAAAAATGCTGGTGGCGGACAGAAGAAAGGTCTCTGTCCTTTCCACGATGAGAAGTCACCTTCCTTCCATGTGACGCCTTCAAAGAATTATTACCACTGCTTTGGATGCGGTGCAGGCGGAGATGTCATTGATTTCATGATGAAGACAGAACATTTAAGTTTTACCGAAACTATTGAACGCCTTGCATCACAGATCGGCTACACCTTGCGCTATGAAGAAGGTGGCCCAACTCAGCCAACGTCAAAGCGTTCGCGTTTATATGCAGCTAATTTAGAGGCTGCAAAGTTCTATCAAGATTTACTTAATACATCCCCAGATGCAGCGCACGCGAGAGATCTCTTAACTAAACGTGGCTTCGATAAAGCTGCCTGCGATTCCTTCGGAGTTGGATATGCACCTAATGGTTGGGATGGTTTAACTAAACATCTGCGCGCCGCTGGATACACCATTGAAGAGCTAGAAGAGGCAGGACTTTCTAAGATGGGCGAACGCGGGCCAATAGACAAATTCCGCAATCGCATCATGTGGCCAATTAAAGATATTTCAAGTGACATCGTGGGATTTGGTGCAAGAAAGTTGGCAAGTGATGAAGAAGATCAAGGTCCTAAATACTTAAATACTTCTGAGACTCCAATCTATAAGAAGTCACAAGTTTTATACGGTCTTGATATGGCAAAGAAAGAGATAGCCAAGAGCCGCCAGGTAGTTGTAGTTGAGGGATATACGGATGTCATGGCATGTCATTTAGCTGGAATCACCACTGCTGTTGCAACATGTGGAACAGCATTTGGTGATGACCACATTCGCATCATTCGCAGGTTGCTGATGGATGCAGATACTTTCCGCGGTGAAGTTATATTCACATTCGACGGTGATGCTGCTGGACAAAAAGCTGCGATGAAAGCATTTGGCGATGATCAAAAGTTTGTGACTCAGACTTTTGTAGCTGTCGAACCAGATGGGCTTGACCCATGTGATTTGCGACAGAATAAGGGCGATCTTGCACTACGTGATTTGATTGCAAAGCGAGTGCCGCTCTTTGAATTTGCTATTCGTACCGAGCTTAAAAAGCATGATCTTGCGACAGCAGAAGGTCGAGTCAACGCACTTAATACTGCAGCACCACTTGTTGCAGCGATT
The DNA here is from genome assembly GCA_009923805.1 of Actinomycetota bacterium. Lineage (GTDB taxonomy): Bacteria > Actinomycetota > Actinomycetes > Nanopelagicales > Nanopelagicaceae > Planktophila. Next base: position 2,575 of record RFSY01000060.1, on the reverse strand, counting down.
CGTGATAAATCACTTCGCCCCGAGTACATCAAATCTCTTTCGGGCTGGCTTGGAACTGAAACTGAAGTGGTCACTGCGGCAGTCAATAGTGCGCTCAAAAAAGTCACCACGGTCCAGATGCCTATTGAGGAAGCAAGTGCCGAAACTTCCTGGCGCCCGAATCCAAATGAGCCAACGCTGATGCTTGAAAGAGAAGTTCTGAAAGCTAAATTGCAGATGCCTGGACTAGTTTTTGGATGGTCAACAATTGAAGATGAAGCATTTACCCACTTTGCGTATCGCGAACTTCGTCGCGTGATTGATTCATTTGGCACTGAACCACTTGCACTTGAAAAAGTTACAGATGAAAGAATGCGTCAATTATTTACTGAACTATCTGTTGAACCCGTGCGCACAGATGGCGCAGTCTCTGAGAAGTATGTTTCCAGTATCGTCGCCCGCTTACGTGAAGTACTTGTCAGCAGAAAAATTGCGGATCTCAAATCAAGTCTGCAACGCCTCAACCCAGTTGAAAATCAAGATCAATACAATGCAGCCTTTGGCGAATTAGTAGCTCTGGAAACTCAGAAACGCGGACTTCACGAACTCTCAATCGGCTTCCTCTAAAGTAGCCGCAGTTCGCCTCATTTTGGCGAGAGTTACACCCTGCGGTAGAGTCAGCACTCGCAATCCCTGATAGCTCAACGGCAGAGCAGTCGACTGTTAATCGACAGGTTCTTGGTTCGAATCCAAGTCAGGGAGCCAGCACTATTACTGTGACCGTACTCTCCGAGGGTCTTCATCATTTTCTCAGGTTTAGCAATTACCCTTCCCGATATGAATGCAGTCCAAAGTATTTCTCGAGGAGCTCTGACATCTTGGCGGTCACAATCAAATGCCCACCGCGTCTTACGCCTCTTCCTTGGAATTACTTGGATTTATGCAGGTTGGGATAAGGCAACTGATCCCGGATTCCTTACTAAAGGTGCCCCAACCTATATAGGTAATCAGTTAGCTGCCTTTGCTCAGAATTCTCCGATTGCATTTCTGCTGAACCACACAACAGAACGCGCAGTTCTTGTCGGAACAGTTGTCATGATCTCCGAATTTGCAATTGGTTTTGCAACTCTGCTTGCAGTTGCCCCAGCGACTGCGGCCTTCGCAGGTTTTGCGATGGCAACAGGTTTATGGCTATCAAGTTCTTTCCACATAACTCCATATTTCTTAGCAAGCGACAGTGCTTACGCAATATTGTGGCTTGCATACTTACTACTCATGATAGGAAATAGAAAAATGCCAGCAATAAATATTCAGCGCCGCGGAGTCATCCGTACAGGAATTATCGGCGTACTTGCAGTCGCAGCTTCATTTGCGGGCAAGGCGCTTCCAAAATCAAGCGCTGCTTCATCTACAAATTCTTCAAAAAAGGGAGCAGGTAAGCAGATTATTAAAGTTGCCGACCTTCCTGTCGGTGCCACATTTAAGTTTGTTCACTCATCTCTTGGGATGCCCTCAATCCTCTTCCGTACTAAAACTGGAGTCTTCGCTTATTCGGCCATATGTACTCACCAAGGTTGCGTAGTCGATTACAACTCAACAGCCAAGAAGTTAGTTTGCCCTTGCCATGGTGCTCAATTTGATCCATTTAGTAACGCTAAGGCTGTTGCAGGCCCAGCAGTGACACCGCTTCCAAAGCTCAAGGTGGCTATCAGCGGAGTCTGGGTCGTAGAAGCTTAAAGATTCTCCAAATTTAATAACAGGAAATACTCAGGAATCTAGGGAAGTATCCGTCCTATGAGAAATGTAAAAGTCATTGCAGCATTTATTGTCGGCGCAGCACTTGCAGGAACTATCGCAACTGCGGCAACCACAACAAATACCAGCGTCGTAAAGGCCTGTGCAGATAACCGCACGCAAGCACTTTACCTCTCACCGACTGGCACTTGTTCTTCGACCAGAACACTTGTTGAAATCGGTGGAAGTGCAATGAATACAAAGACTATCGCAGCACTTGTTACACCTTCAGTTGTTTCAATCAGCGTAGTTACATCATCTGGTTCTGCAACTGGCTCTGGTTCAATCTACAAGACATCAGCATCGTCGAGTTACATCATCACTAATAATCACGTTGTTGAAGGTGCGGCAACCAGTGGAACTATCAAAGTAGAGCTCACTAATGGAGAGCAGTACCCGGCAAAGATTGTGGGACGAGATCCTGGTTATGACATCGCAGTGCTGCAGATTCAAATGGGTAATCTGCCAGCGATTACATTAGGAGATTCAACAAAAGTCAGCGTTGGCGATCCTGTCCTTGCAATTGGTTCACCACTGGGCCTTGCTAGCACCGTGACTAGCGGGATTATCTCTGCGCTTAATCGCCCGGTTTCAACTGGCACAGTTGATGCGCAATCCTATGTTAATGCCATTCAAACTGATGCCGCTATTAATCCAGGTAACTCAGGTGGAGCTCTCGTTGATTCACAAGGTCGCATCATCGGTGTTAACTCTGCAATTGCGACTCTCTCATCTGGTGCGGCAAGTGGAAGCATTGGTCTTGGATTCTCAATTCCAATCAATGAAGCGAAGCGCGTGATTG
>RFSY01000059.1 GCA_009923805.1 Actinomycetota bacterium | reverse complement strand
GGCACGGTTTTGCAAGTCGTTTAGTCACCACAATCTCGCTGATTCTTTTTGCTCTTGTCATCATCGGTGTCATCTTTGCTCCAGCACTTGTTCGTATCTATGCTCCAGAATTTTCGACGGTTGGTTTTGAGACAGAGAAAGAGATTGCGATTGCATTCACTCGCTACTGCTTGCCACAAATCTTTTTCCTTGGGTTATTTACTATGTTGGGCCAAGTCGCCAATGCGCGAGGATCATTCGCCCCTCTGATGTGGGCGCCCATCGCTAACAATCTTGTTGTTATTGCTGTATTTACGGGCATGTTAATTGCTGAGCACTCGCTAGCACTCGGCACAATTACTGACCTGCAAGTGCAAATATTGGGTTGGGGCACAACTCTTGGCGTTGTTGTCCAGGCGCTGATTCTTATTCCTGTTGTAAAGAGATCTGGAATTCATATCCGGCCTATGTTTGGAGTTCAAGGGTTAGGTAAATCATTTGGGCTCGCTGGTTGGACTTTGGTTTATGTATTAATTTCACAGCTTGGATACCTAGTAACAGTCAATGTTGCAACAAGTGCTGCTGTGCGAAGTGCGCAGGCAGGCATAACAACTGGTGTTGGATTTACTCCATTTACAAGTGCTTACTACATTATGTTGCTTCCTTATTCTATTGTCACGATTTCTATCGTTACCGCGCTCTTGCCGCATCTTTCAAAGTTGGCGATTGAAAAGAAGACAGAAGAAGTTCGCCTTCAATTAATTCGTGCGATTCGCATGGTTGGTGTTGTCACCGTTCCAAGCGCTGTTGCCCTTTTATTCTTTGGCCCGCTCATGACAGAGTCACTGTATTTGGGGATCCCGTTGGCTGATGCTCGCTATATCGGCTTTGTATTGGCAGCCTTGAGTTTTGGGCTTGTTGCTTTTTCCATTAACTTAATTCTGATTCGTGGCTTTAACGCATTTGAAGATACCAAGACTCAAGTTGGTTCCATTCTTATTATCAACGCTATCTCGGTGGGGCTCTCATATCTATTTCTTGCAATCTTAAAGAGCAACTGGGTAACTGTTGGCCTGGGTATTGCTTTCTCAATCAGTTACATCATCGGTCTCTTTATCACCATCTCACTTCTGAAGAAACATATTGGATCTTTACAGGTGCGTGAATTTGCAGGCCAGCACATGCGTCTTTTTATTGCAGCGGTTCTTGGCATGCTTCCCTTCTTTGCAATCTCCTACTTTTTAGATTGGTCCTACTCTGAGGCACCTCTTGCACTTCGGGCACTTCGATTAGCGTTACTTCTCGCAGGAAGTGGCACCACTTATTTATACATGGCGAAAGTTCTAAAAGTGAGTGAAATCGCAGGTCTCAAAGGTTTCGCCACGTCTGTGCTTCGTCGCGGTCGAAAGAAGTAAGAGCATGCATCAGGATATTCTCAGCCCATGAGCACTGAAGTCCGCGAAGTTGTCATTGTTGGATCTGGACCAGCTGGATATACAGCTGCAATTTACGCATCTCGTGCGCAATTAAATCCAGTGATGTACGAGGGTTCTGTAACCGCGGGTGGCGCACTGATGAACACGACAGAGGTAGAAAACTTTCCAGGCTTTGTTGATGGAATCATGGGGCCAGATCTCATGGATAACATGCGCAAACAAGCTAAGCGTTTTGGCACCGAGTTAATTACCGATGATGTTGTTGAGATGGATTTAACTGGTGATATCAAAATTATCAAAGACGGTTCAGGAAATACTGTTCGCGCGAAATCTGTCATTCTCGCAATGGGTTCTGCATACCGCGAAATCGGTTTAGAGAATGAGAAGCGTCTTTCAGGTCGAGGGGTTTCTTGGTGCGCAACATGTGATGGTTTCTTCTTCCGCGACCAAACCATTGCTGTTGTTGGCGGAGGAGATTCTGCAGTTGAGGAAGCAACCTTCCTTACTAAATTTGCTACCAAAGTAGTTTTGATTCACCGTCGCGGTGAACTTCGCGCATCAAAGATTATGCAAGAGCGCGCCTTTGCAAACCCTAAGATTGAAATGCTCTGGGATACAGAAGTCATCGATGTCTTGGGTGCCGAAAAAGTTGAAGCGCTTGAACTTCGTAATATAAAGACAGGAGAAGTCAGTAAGCGCGACTTCACTGGACTATTTGTTGCAATCGGGCATATTCCTCGCTCTGAACTTGTTACATCTTCTGTGACTCTCGATAGCGAGGGTTATGTTCAAGTTGAAGGAGGCTCGACTCGTACAAATCTCTCAGGAGTATTTGCTTGCGGTGATCTTGTCGATCACACATACCGCCAAGCGATTACTGCTGCAGGTTCTGGGTGTCAGGCAGCCCTCGACGCTGAAAAGTTCTTATCCCACTAGTAACCTTCAGGCATATCCGACTAGAGGCTTATTGATAAAGTCTCACATAAAAAATAGGAGCAGTAATGAGCGCACCAACTAAGGTCACAGCCGCTAACTTCGATGAGGTTGTATTAAAGAGCAGCATCCCAGTTCTCGTTGATTTTTGGGCTGAATGGTGTGGTCCTTGCCGCGCAATTGCTCCAATTCTTGATGACATCGCCGCTGAGCATGGTGAGAAGCTAAAGATTGTAAAACTCAATACTGATGAAGAGTCTGCGATTGCAATTAAGTATGGAGTCACATCAATTCCAATGCTTAATGTTTATGTTAACGGTGAAGTTGTAAAGACAATCATCGGTGCAAAGCCAAAGCCTGCTCTTCTTAAAGAGCTCGAAGGCTACATTTAATTAACCCTTACCAGGGAAGATTTATATTATGAAAGAGATGTCTCCAGATGAGATTCGCTCTTTCCAACAAGACCGTGGTCTGCATGTAACTGGCGAACTCAATGACGCGACTGCTCGCGCTATTGAAGAAGCTCGGTGGAAAATTGGTGATCGTTCCCTTTACCTGCAACCATCTCCGATGATGCGTGGTGATGATGTTGCCGCACTGCAATCGCGCCTTACTGAAATGGGATTTCACTGCGGTCGCGTCGACGGCATCTTTGGTGAAATGACTGAATCTGCTGTAAAAGATTTTCAGAAATCTGTCGGAGTTAAAGTTGATGGGAAATGTGGACCAGCAACCATTATCGCTCTGCTTCGATTAACAAAGATTGTTTCCGGTGGTGCGCCTTCTGCTCTTCGTGAAAGTGCGCTGCAGAAGAATCGTGGTCCTGCGCTAGCCAATAAAGTAATTGTTTTAGATCCAGGTTCTGCTGATTTCGAAAAAGACTTTGTCTACGATGTTGCACAGCGCATAGAAGGAAGATTGCTTGCACTCGGTGCAAGTGTTTTTCTTACTCGTGGTGCAAATAACAACCCTTCTGATTCTGAGCGAATTTCTTTCACAAATAAGAACAATGCTGATTTATTGATCTCATTACATTCAGAAAAGCATTCAAATCCAGAAGCTCATGGTGTTGCAACTTTTTTCTATGGCAATGACCAACATGGAATTCATTCAATAGTTGGTGAACGTTTCGCATCTTTGGTGCAAAGAGAAATATGTGCACGGACAGATTTCCTCAACTGCCGCTCGCATGCCAAGACTTGGGATTCATTGCGTTTAACGAAAGCCCCTGCTGTTCGCGTGGATCTCGGATATGTATCAAACGTTGGGGATGCTGAGCGGTTAGCGCGACCAGAATTTAGAGATACCGTGGCAGAAAGCTTCATTATTGCGATTCAACGACTCTATTTAGCAACCGAAGATGATGCCAAGACCGGAACTCTTCGTATTTCAGACCTTCGTAACGCCGGTATTCGCAGATAATCAAGAAAATCAATTAGCAAGCATCTCGGGCGGTATGGGAGACTTCTCCTTATGTCCGATATTTCAATTCGCTATCAAACCGGTGTTCCGCAGAATCTTGAGAAAAGATTTGCTGCGCGAGCTGCCGGTATGTTGCCTTCTGAAATTCGCTCCTTGTTTGCAGTTGCTTCACGTCCTGAAATTGTTTCACTTGCGGGTGGAATGCCAAATCTTTCGGCTCTTCCAATGGAGATGATGGCAGGAGTTGTTAATGAATTAATTCTTACCAATGGCTCCGAAGCGCTTCAATATGGAAGCGGCCAAGGTCATCCAAAACTTCGCGAACAGATTTGCGATGTAATGGCGCTTGAAGGAATTCGCGCAAACCCTGACGATATCGTTGTGACAACTGGTTCACAGCAAGCGCTCGACTTAATCTCTCGTATCTTTATCGACCCAGGTGATGTTGTACTTGTTGAAGCACCTTCCTACGTTGGCGCACTCGGCACTTTCCGCCAATACGAGGCATCTGTTGTCCATGTTGAAATAGATCAAGATGGATTAATTCCTGATTCACTGCGGGCTGCAATCAAAAGTGTTCGCGCTGCTGGGCGCAAAATTAAATTTTTATATCTGATTCCTAACTACCAGAATCCAACGGGGGTCTGCTTGCCTGCAGATCGCCGTACTGAGATTCTTACTATCTGCCGCGAAGAAGAGATTTTTGTCGTTGAAGATAATCCTTACGGTCTCCTTGGTTTTGATAAGCCATCACCTAATGCGATGCGCGCAGAAGATTCAGAGAATGTCATCTATCTCGGTTCATTTTCAAAGACAATCGCATCCGGTCTTCGTGTGGGTTGGGCACTTGTGCCGCAATCACTTAAAGATAAGTTAGTGATCGCATCTGAATCTTCAATTTTATGTCCGTCAAACTTCACTCAACTCACTATTGCGAGTTATTTAGCTGATCAGCCATGGCGCGATCAAATCGCAAGTTTCTGCGAGCTTTACAAGGTTCGTCGCGATGCAATGCTGGAATCTTTGGAACAACACTTTCCTGCCGAAGCAACATGGACAAAGCCTGGTGGCGGTTTCTATGTTTGGGTTAATTTGCCTGCAGAAATCGATACCAAAGCTTTGATGCCTAAGGCGATTGTTGCAAAGGTTGCCTACGTGCCTGGAAATGCTTTCTATGCAGATGGTTTGGGTTCATGGTCGATGCGACTTTCATACTGTCACCCAACTCCAGAACGTATTCGTGACGGTGTCAAGGCGTTGGGCGGTGTCATCAAACAGGAGATGTCACGCCGCGGAACCGCACTTAACTAACTTTTATTTACCCTCAATAAGATCAACGATTCGCTGTAAATCTTCACTGCCCGCAAATTCAATAACAATCTTTCCTTTACCTTTTCCGCTTTCAACGCTGACGCGAGTATCTAGATAATCACTGAGTAATTCCGCAGCAGCTAACCCCGCGCCCGATACTCCCTTGGCCGAACTCTTCTTCGCGCCCTTCGTTGTTGGTTTCATCGTTGCCATGATCTCTTCAACTGCGCGAACACTGAGGCCTTCAGCAACTATGCGGGAAGCTAATTTCTCAATATCTGTGGCATCGGTAAGTCCTAACAGTGCGCGTGCATGGCCAGCAGAAATTACACCGGCTGCAACTTTACGTTGCACAGAATCTGGCAAATTAAGTAAGCGGATTGTGTTCGAGATCAGTGGGCGAGAGCGCCCAAGTTTGAGTGCTAGTTCATCATGTGTGCAGCCAAAGTCACTGAGTAATTGCGCATATGCAGCGCCTTCTTCAAGTGGGTTGAGGTTGCTGCGGTGAATATTTTCAATCAGTGCATCGCGTAGTAATTCATTATCTGGAGTCTGTCTAATGATGACAGGAATTGATGTAAGTCCGGCAGCTTTTGCCGCGCGGAAGCGGCGCTCGCCCATGATAAGTTCATATCTACTTTCACTAACTTTACGAACAACAGGAGGTTGCAAAATACCAATCGATTTCACTGATGCTATTAATTCATTGAGTGCAACTTCATCAAAGACTGTACGTGGTTGTCGTGGGTTAGGAAATATTTGATTGATAGGTACTTCATTTTGTTGCGCAACCTCAGTTCCGGCAACTGTGAGTGAGGTTGGAATAAGTGAATCAAGATTTGTTCCAAGTCCGCCGCGCTTTACTGCCATTATGCAATCCCACCTTTGTAATTAATGCTGACAACATTTCCATCAAATACAAGTTCATCTTTCGCTTTTCCGCGTTCCGCGATTTCCCTCGCTACCTGCATATATGCAATAGCACCTGGAGAAAGTGGGTCATACGTCATTACTGTCTGGTTATAGGACGGTGCCTCTGATACGCGTACAGCACGTGGAATTGGAATATCAATAAGTTCGTTTGGAAAGTGCGAACGAACATTTGCTGCAACATCATTGGATAAACGTGTGCGTCCATCAAACATTGTAAGAACAATTGTTGACAGGTTAAGTGATGGATTCAAACGCTTCTTTACTACAGAATATGTCTCAAGTAATTGTGACAATCCTTCAAGTGCGTAGTACTCAGTTTGAATTGGGATCAATAACTCTTTAGATCCTGCAAATGCATTGATTGTTAGCAATCCAAGTGACGGTGGGCAATCAATAAAAATGTAATCATAATTTGCACTCACTTCATCGATGGCAGCCTTCAGTTGTAATTCGCGTGCAACCATCGAAACTAAATTAATTTCCGCATTGGCTAGTGAGGTATTCGATGGAACACAATCAAGTGCCGGGAAACCTGCAACTTTTTGAATGACTTCAGACATCTGTGCACTGCCCATAAGAACTTCATAGACACCTAAAGCTTCGCGGTGTTCAACGCCCAGGGCAGTGGATGCATTTCCTTGCGGGTCTAAATCGATAACGAGAACGCGAAGGCCTCCCATTGAAAGGGCTGCTGCAATATTGACTGTCGTGGTGGTCTTGCCGACCCCACCTTTCTGGTTGGCGACGGTGAAGATTCGAGTCGATGCCGGCTTAGCCATTGCCTCTTTCAGGCGGCGAACCCCTACAACTTTCGGGTTATGTGTTTCACGTGAATCATCGCCAGGCATGGTGCAATCTAAGCAGGTTTGCGTAGCTCGACGATACGACCGAGCCCAACTCCCTCAAGATTGATCTCATGCAGCACGGCGTTCTTGACCCCAACCATCTCGGTGGCAGCCGATTCGCCCTTCATCGCAAGCAAGGCTCCCCCAGTTTTGACCATATGCCAGCTCATCTTCTTCAGCTTTTCAAGCGGGGCAACAGCTCTGGCAGTTACATACTCCGCCGTCTTCTTCACATCTTGGGCGCGGCCGCGGATTACCTCAATCTCGCTTCCGGCTGTGGCCTCTTTCAGAAATTCGACCCGGCGTTCTAGGGGCTCAATCAAGGTCACCTTTAAATCCGGGCGGGCCAGTGCGATGACAATTCCAGGTAAGCCGGCGCCTGATCCGATATCAAAGAGAGAGGCACCTTGAGGAATTAACTCAGTCACGGGTAGACAGTTAAAGATGTGGCGTTCCCAGATGCGCTCGCCTTCGCGGGGCCCAATCAGGCCACGCTCAATGCCGGCAGTTGCCAGAAATTCCGCAAAAGCGCGGATTTCCGCCTGGCGTTCTGGGAAGTAGCGGCCGACTAGCCCCTCTACTGACTGTTCCACGTGAAACGTCGTCTAGGGCTAAGCCGGGTAGATGACTACGAAACGATTTGGGTCTTCGCCATCTGATTCAGAGGTAAGGCCCAGGGTCTGGATAGTGTCATGGATAATCTTGCGCTCAAAGGCGTTCATCGGATCCAACTT
>RFSY01000058.1 GCA_009923805.1 Actinomycetota bacterium | reverse complement strand
TACCGGCTTAAATTCCATATCTCGTGCTTGATCTAGGCGCGCTAGGAGCAATAAATCTTCAACGAGTGAACCCATTCTCTTTGATTCACCTTCGATGCGGCCAATGAGCTCTTTCGTCTCTTTCTCACCAGTAACAGCACCTTGTCTATGCAGTTCAGAGAAACCACGTATTGCAGTAATGGGTGTGCGCAATTCGTGAGAGGCGTCTGCAACAAACCGGCGCAACTTATTTTCACTCTCGGTGCGAACTGCAAATGATTCTTCAATGCGGGAAAGCATCACGTTGAGTGAATTAATTAGTCGACCAACCTCTGTCTTTGGCGCCGCTTCTGGCATACGTGCAGATAAATTTCCTGATGCAATCTCTTCTGCTGTCTCTTCGGCATCTTCTAATGGTCGCAAACCAACTTTAACAACTGTGCGAGCAGCGATTGCCATCAGTAGAAGTAATACCAGGCTGATAACAAAGAAGAGAAAACCAAGTTTCCCAACTGTGTTATCTAATTCGGCCAGGGATTGTGCGGCAACGACTGTTCCAGAATTATTTGGTAATGATCGTGCAATCGCGCGGAAATCTGCACCGGGTGCCTCAATCGTAAATGCTTGATCACCATGACGTGCAACTTCTGCAGGCAGTAAACCCTGCACATAATCGCTAATAGATGCTGAGTTGAGATCACCGCCGAGGCCGCCCACAATTTTGCCATTGGGATCTAGAACAGTGAGTGAGGTAGTTGTTGGAATTCTTTGAAGCGGAGTATTTGGCACGGCACTAGCAGGTGCATTGTTGCCTTCGTCATCGTTATTCGTTTCAAAAGTTTCATGTGCGATACCGGCGCTGACAATACGTGGAAGTGTGCCACCAGTAATCGCCCCAAGCTGATGATCAATTTGGGAAGTTAAGTAACTTTTTAACGCTGAGTGGGCGACCACACTGAGTGATAGAAAACCAACGGCGCTGAGGGCCACGACACCCAACGTTAATCGGCTGCGTAAGCTCCAAGTGCGAAGTGGGCTATTCATGTGGTTACTTTGCCGCAGGCAAGCGCAATCTGTAGCCAACGCCGCGCACTGTATGGATTAAAGCAGGTTCATAGATATCAATTTTCTTACGCAAGTAAGAGATATAAGTTTCAACAATGCCAGCATCGCCACCGAAGTCATAATCCCAGACATGATCTAGGATTTGCGCCTTTGAAACAACGCGATCAGCGTTGATGAGTAAATAGCGAAGTAGCGTGAATTCTGTAGGGGATAGTTCAAGAAGTATTCCTGCGCGGCGTACTTCATGCGTTGCTTCATCAAGTTCAAGATCTGCAAATCTGATTTTCTCTTCATCAACGTCCTGTGTTGTCACACCAATTCGGCGAAGAAGTGCGCGAAGACGAGCAACTAATTCTTCCAAACTAAATGGCTTAGTCATGTAGTCATCGCCACCGATAGTGAGTCCTTGCACTTTATCTTTCATCTCATCTTTTGCAGAGAGAAAGAGAACGCCAACTTCAATTCCTTCATTGCGAATCTGGCGACAAACTTCAAAACCATCGAGATCTGGCAACATCACATCGAGAATCATTGCGTGAGGTTTAAATTCTTCAGCGATAAGTAGCGCTTGTGAACCAGTTGCAGCTGTGCGCACATCAAATCCCACAAACTTTAAACTCGTTGCGATGAGATCACTGATACTGGACTCGTCATCGACTACGAGGATGCGTTGACCTGCTGGTTGTGTTGGCATGTCAGTAGCCTCCTCGTATTTGCTGAGTGAATACTGAGAATAGAGAGTTATTCGCCATAGGGTTTTCCGAGTGCCGTTCTGCGCTGAATTACAATCATGTAACTCCACCCACAATGGGGATAAACCCTGTGGAGAAATCCATTTTTAACTTATTTTCGATGCACTTTTAATAGGAACCCTCACCCCTGCGACAAAAGTGCGGTATTGCCCACTCCTAAGGCTTTTCAGGGTTATTTCACTTTTCATTTAACGATAGGATTTGAGCCTGCTGTTGAGGAATTACCGCTCTCCAGCCCCATAGGCAAGATTTGAAGGAGCCCACTTTGGCTGATGTGAAGAAGGAATCTGGCGGATATGACGCCTCCTCCATCACCGTTCTCGAGGGGCTAGAGGCTGTCCGCAAGCGTCCGGGAATGTATATCGGTTCAACAGGTGAACGCGGTCTGCACCATCTTGTCTATGAAATCGTCGATAACGCAGTTGATGAAGCGCTCGCTGGGTATTGCACCGAAATTAAAGTCACTTTGATGCCAGATGGATCTCTGCAAGTAATCGATAACGGTCGTGGGATCCCAGTTGATATTCACCCGATTGAAAAGAAGCCAGCTCTGGAAGTTGTCCTTACCGTTTTGCATGCTGGTGGAAAGTTTGGCGATGGCGGCTACTCAGTCTCTGGTGGATTGCACGGTGTTGGTTCATCAGTTGTTAATGCGTTGTCATCAGTTCTATCAGCTGAAGTAAAGCGCGATGGGTTTATCTGGACTCAAGATTATCGACTCGGTGTTCCAACTGCGCCAGTTGCAAAAGGTGCAGCAACAACTGATACCGGAACAACGATTCAGTTCTGGCCATCTGAAGATATCTTTGAAACAACAGATTTCTCTTTTGAAGTTCTCTCCACCCGTTTTCGCGAAATGGCATTTCTTAATCGCGGTTTGATTCTATCCCTTACCGATTTACGGCCAGGACACGTTGATGAAAAAGGTGAGGCGCTAACTGTGCGCTACCAGTATCAAGGTGGAATCACCGATTTTGTTAAGCACTTGAATTCGACTCGCGGTGAGCTACACAAATCTGTTATTGCTCTTGCGGCCGAAGATAAGAAGGCGCGCCTTTCACTGGAAGTTTCAATGCAGTGGAATAACGGATTCTCTGAATCGGTCTATACCTTCGCAAATACCATCCACACGCATGAAGGTGGAACGCATGAAGAGGGTTTCCGTACAGCGTTAACATCAGTTGTTAATAAGTTTGCCGAAGAACAAGGTTTGATTCGCAAGAAGGAAGATCGTCTGACAGGTGACGATGTTCGTGAAGGACTTACAGCTATTGTCTCTATCAAACTTGGCGAGCCACAGTTTGAAGGCCAAACAAAGACCAAACTGGGAAATACTGAAGCTAAATCATTCACTCAAAAGGTTGTAAACGAACACCTCACTCAATGGTTTGAGCAAAATCCGCAAGAAGGTAAAGACATTATTCGCAAATCAATCGATGCAGCATCTGCTCGTGTTGCTGCACGTAAAGCACGCGATCTGGCACGCAATCGCAAAGGTTTGCTCGAAGGTCGCGGAATGCCCGGCAAACTCGCTGATTGTCAGTGGACCGATCCTGAAAAGTGCGAGCTATACATTGTTGAGGGCGACTCTGCGGGTGGCTCCACAAAAGGTGGACGCGATTCTCGCTATCAAGCAGTGCTACCAATTCGTGGCAAGATTCTTAACGTTGAGAAAGCTCGCATTGATCGTGTCTTGCAGAACAATGAAGTACAAGCGCTCATCACCGCACTGGGCACCGGTGTGCACGATGATTTCGATATTGCAAAACTTCGTTATCACAAGATTATCTTGATGGCCGATGCCGATGTTGATGGTCAACATATCCGCACATTACTTCTGACATTGCTATTCCGTTTTATGCGCCCACTGATTGAAAATGGTTTTGTCTATCTGGCACAACCACCACTGTATAAATTGAAGTGGGGCGGAAAAGATCCTGTCGAATACGCATTTAGCGATAAAGAGCGCGATGGCATGATCAAGTTAGGTCTTGATGCTGGAAAGCGCCTTCCTAAAGATGATGGAATTCAGCGCTTTAAAGGTCTTGGTGAGATGCCGGCGAAAGAGTTGTGGGATACAACAATGGACCCTGAACACCGCGTCTTGATTCAAGTAACTCTTGATGATGCAGCAGCTGCAGATGATTTGTTCTCTGTGCTCATGGGTGAAGATGTTGAACAACGTCGTGCATTTATTCAGCGCAATGCTAAAGATGTTAGGTTCTTGGATATCTAATGGCTACCGACGATATGGCTCCAGAAGAAGTAACTTTCGATCGCATCGAAAAAGTTGACCTACAAGTTGAGATGGCGCGAAGCTATCTCGATTACGCGATGTCAGTTATCGTCGGTCGCGCCTTGCCTGATGTGCGCGATGGTTTAAAGCCAGTACACCGCCGTGTTTTATATGCGATGTATGACGCCGGGTATCGTCCAGATAAGGGTTATTACAAATCTTCTCGTATCGTCGGTGACGTGATGGGTAATTACCATCCACACGGTGACACTGCTATTTATGACACCGTAGTTCGTTTAGCTCAAACCTGGTCACTTCGTTATCCATTGGTAGATGGAAACGGAAACTTCGGTTCGCCTGGAAATGATCCAGCTGCGGCAATGCGTTATACAGAGGCCCGTTTAGCACCTATCGCCATGGAGATGATGCGCGATATCGATGAAGATACCGTCAACTTCTCACCCAACTACGACGGACGATCTCAAGAGCCCGATGTATTGCCATCACGTTTTCCTAATCTTTTAGTAAATGGATCTGCAGGTATTGCAGTTGGTATGGCTACAAATATTCCACCTCATAACCTCCGCGAAATTGGCGAAGCAGTGATGTACTCACTCGAGCACCCAGATATGCCTGCGCCAGATTTACTTAACCACTTACTTACTATTGTTAAAGGTCCAGATTTCCCCACTAAGGCACTTATTGTTGGACGCGGTGGTATTGAAGATGCTTATCGCACTGGACGCGGCTCAATCACGATGCGCGCCGTTGTCAACGTTGAAGAGATAAATAAGCGCACCTGTTTAGTTGTTACCGAACTTCCATACCAGGTAAACCCAGATAATTTGGCCTTAAAAATCGCCGAGCTGGTGAAAGATGGAAAGATTAAGGGCATCGCAGATGTTCGCGATGAAGGTAACGAGCGCTTAGGTCAACGTCTTGTCATCGTTCTGCAGAGCTCTGCAATTCCAAAGGTGATTCTTAACAACCTTTATAAGCAGACACAACTGCAAGATACTTTCGGTGCCAATATGTTGGCGCTAGTCGATGGTGTGCCACGCACCTTGCGTCTTGATGAATTTATCAAGTACTACATCGAGCATCAGGTAGAAGTTATTGTTCGTCGCACTAAATTCCGTTTAGTTGAGAAAGAGAAGCGCGCACATATCCTTAAGGGATACCTCAAGGCACTCGATGCACTTGACGCCGTGATTGCACTCATTCGCGCCTCTAAGACTCCAGAAGAAGCACGCACTGGCTTGATGAAGTTGTTGGATGTAGATGAAATCCAAGCCAACGCAATTCTTGATATGCAGTTACGTCGTATCGCAGCCCTCGAACGTCAGAAAATTAACGATGAATATGAAGGTTTGATGGCAGATATCATCGAACTCAATGCAATCTTGGCATCAGAGTCGAAGCAACGTGAAATTATCAAGACAGAGCTTGCAGAATTGATTGCCAAGTATGGTGATGAGCGTCGTTCACAATTAGTTGCCAGTGAAGGTGATTTCTCTGCAGAGGATTTGATTCCAGATAACGATGTAGTTGTCACCATTACACGTGGAGGATACTCAAAGCGCACAACAGCTGATCTCTATAAATCACAGCGTCGAGGCGGCCGTGGCGTTAAAGGCGCAGCGCTGAAACAAGATGATGTTGTCGACCACTTCTTCGTAGCCTCTACTCATGACTGGCTACTATTTTTTACCAATCAAGGCCGCGTCTATCGCGCCAAAGTTCACGAACTTCCAGATGCTGGTCGCGATGCACGAGGACAACACGTTGCAAACCTGATGGCATTTAAGCCAGAAGAACAAATTGCACAAGTACTTTCATTTAAGGATTACAACGCAGCGCCGTTCTTAGTTCTTGCTACTAAGGGTGGACTTGTTAAGAAGACTCCATTGCTTGAATACGATTCACCGCGCACCGGTGGCCTCATTGCAATTTCTCTTAAGCCTGGCGATGAAGTTGTTTCAGCGTCTCTTGTCCGAAATGCCGATGAACTATTACTTGTCTCTAAGAAGGGCATGTCACTTCGCTTTACAACAGATGATGAATCTCTTCGTCCCATGGGTCGATCAACATCAGGTGTTATTGGAATGAAATTCCGTGAAGGCGATGAACTTCTGACGATGGCACGTGTTGATTCACAATCTTCACACGGTGCATTTGTATTTACTGCAACTGATGGCGGTTATGGAAAGAAGACTCCAATCGAGGAGTATCGACTGCAAGGCCGTGGTGGTATTGGAATTAAAGCTGCAAAGATTGATGAAGAATCTCGTGGAACACTTGTCTCAGCACTTGTGCTTGAAGATAAAGATGAAATTCTTGCAATCACTTCTGCTGGAACTGTAATGCGCACACCAGCTGCTGAAGTTCGCCAAACTGGGCGAGATTCAATGGGAGTGCGATTAGTGAACCTCGATGAAGGTGCCAGCCTCTTATCTGTGACCCGCAACAGCGAAGATGAGATTTCGACGCAAAAGTAGTAGGGTTCACGCCTGTAGTTATGGTGGCCGTTTTGGCGACTTGATGAATTTCAAGTAACCTTGCGCTTCTGCACACGCACGAAAGTTCGTTTGCGGGCCTATAGCTCAGCCTGGTTAGAGCGCTTCCCTGATAAGGAAGAGGTCGATGGTTCGAGTCCATCTAGGCCCACCCGTTCTAATACGGGGACCTCTAGCTCAATTGGTAGAGCACCGCCTTTGCAAGGCGGGGGTTAGGGGTTCGATTCCCCTGGTCTCCACTCAGATCTTCATCTCTCGTCACGAAACCTAATTCAGAAAGAGATACCCATGTCATCAACTGCAACTCTTCATACTTCACTCGGTGACATCGTCATTGAACTTTTCCCTAATCATGCGCCAAAGACCGTTGAGAACTTTGTTGGTCTTGCAACAGGTGCGAAAGAGTGGACAGATCCACGTACAGGTAAGAAATCAAATGAAAATCTCTACGACGGTACTGTTTTTCACCGCGTCATCAGCGGATTTATGATTCAAGGTGGAGATCCTCTCGGTCAAGGTTTCGGTGGACCAGGATTCCAATTCGCAGATGAATTTCATGGCGAACTTCAATTTGATCGCCCATACATTCTTGCGATGGCTAACTCGGGACCAGGAACAAATGGCTCACAATTCTTTATCACTGTCGCCCCAACTACGTGGCTCAACCGTAAGCACACAATCTTCGGCGAAGTAAAAGATGCGGCTTCGCAAGCTGTTGTAGATAAAATTGGTTCAACTCCAACTGGTGCGCAAGATAAGCCAGTAACACCAGTTGTAATCAATAGCGTCACTATCGCTTAATACATAACGCGCATGAAGCAGCGTTCCGCAGTTCTCTCACTGATCACAATCATCTGTGCTTTCTATCTTTGGGAAATGCTGGATTCCGGAATCATCGGAACCTTCGCGCTCTATGGAATCGATTTACTCAAGACAACAAACGAATGGTATCGATTAATTACAGTTGCTCTCATTCACGATAACTCAAGCACAATCCCAATTCACCTTGCCTTCAATATGATTGCGCTGCACTCACTAGGCGCGCCAATCGAAGCATTCTTGGGACGTGCGAAATTTCTTCTGATCTTCTTCGTATCACTCATTGGCGCATCG